>JAWOIQ010000173.1:0-21150 GCA_046484585.1 Desulfurivibrionaceae bacterium | reverse complement strand
CCCGCCGAGGGCCGTGCAGCGGAGCTCGACCGGGAGCATCCGGCCCGAGGCGTAGGAAGCGTCGACCGTCTCGTCGAGAGAAATGGGGTTCGCGCCGGGTCGGGACGTGGCTCAGTCTGGTAGAGCACAGCGTTCGGGACGCTGGGGCCGGAGGTTCGAATCCTCTCGTCCCGACCAATTTCTTTCTATATCAGATCTCCTGTGGCGCCCTATTTCTGGTTGGCGACGCCGATCCGACATTAATTTCCTCAGGTCCCCCCGCTTATCCCGATTCGGCGAACAGTTCCGTTAATGGATAAATTCTCCAAACATCCCCCTGGATGACGACAAGTCAGCCCCGGTGTTTGAGCTTGGTTATTTCGGCTTCAAACCCGCCCCTTTCCAGAATTATCTCCACCTCTTCCCCAATCGCGAGCTCATGGCTGTCCCGGACCGCTTTCCGTTCCGCACCCCCGATGGTTATCGAATATCCTCTGCCCAGAACCGCGAGGGGGCTCACAACATCCAGCAGTGCCGCCGCCTTGCCGAGTTTGTCCCGTTCTTTGTCTATCCTGCGATTTATGAAGAGTCGGGAGAGTCGGGAAAGCTCGTCTATTTTCCGTTCTTTCAGCTTTAAAATCCGGCCGGGACCGGCTTCCCGCAGAGTATTCTCATAACGATGCAGAATCCGGCGCCGGTTGTTGAGTTGCGTTTCCAGGGAAAATGTTAGGTTCGAGCTGATGTTGCGCAATTTCCAAACGAAATTGGCCAGCAGCAGAGAGGGATCTCCGAGCATCCTTTTCCGGGTGTCAACCCGGAAGCGATACCGGTCGGTTATCCTGGTCAGGTTGGAGCTCAGATTGTATTCGGCCCGGCGTATCCTTTGTTGGAGCGCTTTTTTGTCCGGGATAACCGCTTCGGCGGCGGCGGAGGGGGTGGCGGCCCGGTAATCGGCAACAAAATCGCTGATCGTAAAATCGATTTCATGGCCGATGGCCGAAACCACCGGAATCTTCGAGGCGTATATGGCCCTGGCCAGGCTCTCTTCGTTAAATGCCCAGAGATCTTCCAGGGAACCTCCGCCCCTGCAGAGAACAATGACGTCGGTGCCCTGTTGCTGGTTCAGGAAGTCCAGGGCTTTGCTTATTTCGGCGCCGGCGCCTTCTCCCTGGACCCTGACCGGAATTATTTCAATCGGCAGGCCGGGATATCGATTTTCGGCCATCCGGAGGAAGTCATGGACCGCGGCGCCCTGGGGAGAGGTGATAAGGGAGACTTTATCCGGCAGGAAGGGCAGGGGCTTTTTAATCGATTGCTCGAAAAGCCCCTCCCGCTCCAAAGCGATTTTGAGCTGTTCGAAGGCGATTTGCAGTCGGCCCTCCCCCTGGGCTTCCATGGAGTCTATCAGCAGCTGATATTCACCGCGCGGTTCGTAAACCGAAACCCGACCCCGGCAGATTACCTGCTGACCATTTTCGGGCCTGATATCCATATAACGCTGCTGTTGCTTGAAAAGCACCGCGCGCAATTGGGCATCCTGATCCTTGAGGGTGAAATAGAGGTGGCCCGAATAAGGTTTCCTTAAATTCGAGATCTCTCCGGTTACGGTTACAAAGGAAAATTGCGTTTCCAGTAGCCCTCTGATTGACCTGGTCAGCTCGGAGACGGATTGAATGGTTACGGAGTGGGTTGTCAGCATGGTGTTTTCCTGAATCCGTGATGGTTGTCGGGCGGCTTGCCTTGAACGATTTTTTGCGGGTTTGTCAATCCTGCTTACAGGGGTGTGCGATTATAAATTTAATGACGATAGTTTAATCCGGAAGCATTGCTTGGCAAAGATTAATTTACTTAAATTCCCGATGCTTTTTTAGGATGAAGTAGTTATATTACAAGTTTTCCGTAAGCCGCAAATAAGTAACTGAATCCGTGAGCGTTCGAGAACGGTGCAGATGCAAGGCGGCAACGATGTTGATAATACTGATGGTATATTAACGAGTTGCCAACGCCGCAGATGCGCCGTTATCGGGCGCCCCGCAGGGCGGCGGGTGAACCATGGCAATCCAGGGGAAAACGATTATCTAATGTAATTACAAACTGATAAGTGAAATTCCCCAAGAAGCCGTCACGGATTCAGGAAGTAATAAATGATCTGAGGAGACATCATGGCTGAAGAGCGTCCCAATAAGCAAAAAGAAGAACAAAAAATCGATATCGAACACAAAGACGGTTTGTTGGAAGAACTGAATCTGCCGCCCCACGTCATCCGATTCATTAAGGCAAACGCCCGTAATTTGCAGATTGCCGCCGTTTGCCTGGTTCTCGTGGTCTTAGGGTGGACCTATTTCGATTATTATAGCCAGTCCCAGGAAAACCAGGCCTCCGCGGCCTTGACCGAAGCCATTCGCGAAGCAGACGATACGGCCAGGATCGCTCTTTTAAAGGAGGTCGCCACCGAGTTTTCCGGAACTGATGCCGCCTTGTGGAGCCGGATAGAGCAGGGTCATGTGGCCTTCGAGAACGGTGAATACGACAAGGCCCTTGCCGTTTATAATGAAGTTGCCGACGATCTGAGCGGTGATAGTCCTCTCCTGCCTCTTCTCACCTACAACACGGGTATCGCCCAGGAGAACAGCGGCGCCCTCGATAAGGCCCTGCAATCCTATGCCGAGCTTGCCGGGTATAAAGGCTTTGCGGTTAAAGGGTTGATGGCCCAAGGCAGGATTTACGAACTCAAGGGTGAAATGGACGCGGCCCTTGAAATCTATCGGGCGGCGGAGAAAGAAGAGGTCAGCGGCCCGGACCGGAGCATTTTGGCCGAAAAGATCAAAGGCCTCAAGGCAAGCGAGGCCGCTCCTGAAGCGAGTTGATCCGTTAGGGGACTGCCGCGCTAAGGGACTGCTGTCGCCGAATCTGCTCCCTTAGCGGCCGGTTGGTCTGCCGATTCTGGAGGCCCTCTCCGGAACGGTGTACAGATTCGTATCGCTTTGCCGGGACGGCCGCGGGATGATGCCTTCCATTGCCTGCACTCCGCGAACCCTTATGGACATAGTTTCAGCGCTAAACTTTGCACCCTTGGCCCGTGAGCAGTTACTTGCCGCCTAATACTTTTTAAATTTCGCGAAAAGTTAAAAATTGTCAGGGTGTAAATTGTCGGAACCAGCAGATGGCTCGTTATTTGACGCACTGAAATGCGGACAGCTAAGCAAGTAATTAATAGGCCGATAAAAGTGAGCCGCCCAATAGCCGTCACGGATTCAGGTATCCGCCATGGAAATCATCAAATCACCGAGCCGGATGTCCGCCTGGGCCGCGGCTCAGGGCAAATCTGCTAAGCAGATAAGTCTGGTCCCGACCATGGGTTCGTTTCACGAAGGGCATCTTCGCCTGATGCGGCGAGCCGCCGAATTAGCCGATCTGGTCGTGGTCAGCCTGTTTGTCAATCCGATCCAGTTCGGTCCCGCCGAGGATTTGACCCGTTATCCCCGAAATATGGAGAGGGATGCCGCTCTGGCGCGCGAAGAGGGAGTAGCGGTCCTGTTCGCCCCGGATCAAGAAGCGATGTATCCCGATCCCCCTCTTACCAGGGTGGTTGTTTCGGGTTTGGCGGAAGGTCTGTGCGGATTAACCCGGCCAGGCCACTTCGACGGGGTCTGTACGGTAGTTGCAAAACTTTTCAATATCGTCAGGCCGGCCGCGGCGATCTTCGGCGAGAAGGATTACCAGCAGCTTGCCGTAATCCGTAGAATGGCGATTGATTTAAATTGGAATATCGACATCGTCGCCCATCCCATTGTCAGGGATGATGACGGTTTAGCCCTGAGTTCGCGAAACCGTTATCTTTCCTCCGATGAGCGGCAGAGCGCTCCGGCATTGTTCAAGGCGATTAATGTTGCCCTGGAAATGGCGCGTGGTGGGATTGTCGATGCGGACCTGCTTCTGGCCGAAGTTGAAACAATAATTAATATGCATGATAATATTGAAATTGAGTATCTGAGCATCGTTGATTGTAATGATCTTCGGGTCCAGGCTAAGCTTGATAAGCGGTCGCTTCTGGCCATGGCGGTCAGGATCGGCGGGACCAGACTTATCGATAACGCGATGCTGTTCGAAGAAACCGAGGGAGCATAATGTTAAGAGAGATGTTGAAGTGTAAAATACATCGGGCCACCATAACCGATTCGAATCTCAATTATGAGGGCAGTCTTACGGTTGACCACGATCTGATGATGGAGGCCGGCCTGATTCCTTTCGAAAAAATAAAGGTCTACAATATCAATAACGGGGAGAGGTTTGATACTTATATTATTGAAGGCCCGGCCGGCTCCGGCACTATAGCCCTGAACGGGGCCGCCGCCCGCAAGGGCATGATCGGTGATCTGATCATAATTGCCAGCTATGCCATGTATGATGCCGACGATCTTGCTGATTATTACCCGCAGATAGTCGTTCTCAAACCCGACAACGGCATCAAGCATATCTATAATGCGGAAAACCCGCCGCCGATCGGTTAAGTGGTTTTTTGTGAATTTACCGTTTTCGGGGTGATCGGTCGATGTATCTAATTGTCTCCTCAACCGAGATGGAACTGGAGCCGATCGAATCCCTGTATGCCGGCAGCGAGAGTTTCCTCTTTTTGAACATCGGCGTCGGTCCGGTCGAAGCGGCCGTCAACCTCACCGAATATCTCTGCCGGACCGGATCAAGTGGCATTGCGGCGGTGATTAACCTCGGACTGGCCGGGGCCTATCCGGACTCCGGTCCCGAACTCCTTGATATCTGCCTGGCTGAGCAGGAGTATTTCGGCGATATCGGCATTGCTCTTGAGGGGCTAATCGACGATCTCAACCCTTCCTTTGCGCCGCCCATCGAATTTAACCTTACCTCAGAACTTCTTGATCAAGCCGGCGTACATCTGAAAAAAGCCGGATTCACCTTCCGGCGCGGCAATTTCGTCACAGTCTCCTCGGTTTCGGGGACCCTGGTTCGGGGCGCCTATCTTTCCGGTAAATTCAAGGCAATCTGCGAGAACATGGAGGGCGCCTCCGTGGCACGGGTTTGTCGAAAATTTTCGCTGCCCTGTCTTGAGCTTCGTTGCGTCAGCAATATGGTTGTCGATCGTGAGGATCAGGAGTGGCGGCCCGGCGAAGCGGTCGAGCTCTGCGGCAGAGCCGTCCGGGCCGTTATGGAGGGGCTGCAAGATGACTGAACCCGGCACATCCGTTCCCCTGACCCTTGGTTTCTCGCCCTGCCCGAATGATACCTTTATTTTCCATGCCCTGGTCCATGGCCTGGCGGGTCAGCCAGATCTCAATCTGGCACCGCCCGTCCTGGCCGATGTCGAGACCCTGAACGAGTGGGCCATGGAACCGCGCCTTGATCTTACCAAGCTCTCGTTTCACGCCCTTGCCCACGCTCTTGATGATTATGTCCTGCTGAATTCGGGCAGTGCCCTGGGGCGAGGTTGCGGACCGCTGTTAATCGCCCGAAAAAATTTGGATCAAGGCGGGCTTGCCGATCTGCGCATCGCCATCCCCGGTCGACTAACCACCGCCGCCATGCTGCTGAAAATGTATGCGCCCGGCTGCCGAAACCTCGTCACGATGCGATTTGACGAGATTATGCCCGCCCTGGCCCGAGGCGAGGTTGATGCCGGCGTCATCATTCACGAGAGTCGCTTCACCTATCGCAAAGAGGGATTTGTGCTCATCGGAGACTTGGGAGCGTGGTGGGAAGAGACCAGCGGTTGCCCGATTCCCTTGGGCGGGATTGCCGCCCGGCGCTCTCTGGGCAAAGAACTGATCGGCAGGATCGACAAGGCAATCCGGGAAAGTGTGCGGCACGCCTTTGCCCATCCCCGGCTTTCCCGGGAGTATATTCATTGCCACGCCCAGGAAATTGATGAACGGGTGATCCGCAGCCACATCGAGCTTTATGTCAACGATTTCTCCGTTGATCTGGGCAGGCAGGGGCGGGAGGCGATTCAATCTTTTCTTGCCCGGGGCCGTGAGCTGGGAATAGTGCCGGCTTCATCTTTATCGGTTTTTTTTTCTGATCAGTAGCATTTCCGGCTTTTTTCGGGTCTTAAGGCTTTTTCAAGTTGCGATTTTTCGTCAAAGAAGTAGATTTTAATGTTCACTTAATCAATTGATGCGGATTTATTCCATTAAATCTTTATTTTGTCCCGCTGCGATAAAATAGCAAATTATCACTAAAAATCAAAAACAGGATAATTAACATGAAAGTTACAGGCGCTCAGGCTTTAATGAAATGTCTGAAGGAACAGGGCGTAAACGTCGTTTTCGGTTTTCCGGGAGGAGCCGTTATCGATATCTTTGACGAAATAATGAAGAATAAAGACCTGACCCACGTCCTGGTGCGGCACGAGCAGGCCGCCGTTCACGCCGCTGATGCCTATGCAAGGGTGGTGGGCGATGTGGGTGTGGCTCTGGTTACCTCCGGGCCGGGCGCGACCAATACGGTTACCGGTATCGCCTCGGCCTACATGGATTCAATTCCGATAGTCGTCTTTACCGGCCAGGTTCCGACTGCCCTGATCGGCAACGATGCCTTTCAGGAGGTCGATATTGTCGGAATAACCAGGCCTTGCACCAAGCATAATTATCTGGTCACCGATCCCAATGAGCTGATCGAGACGATCAGAGAGGCTTTTCATATCGCCCGGACCGGCCGCCCCGGCCCGGTCCTGATCGATCTGCCCAAGGACGTGATGGCCGCTCTGGTCAACTTCACCGAACCGAAACCGGTCAAAATGAGGACTTATCGTCCCACCTATGAACCGCATCCGGGCCAGATCGAGAAGGCCTGCAAGTCGATTTTGAAGGCCAAGAAACCGGTGCTCTACATCGGCGGCGGGGTGATCGCTTCCAACGCCCATGATGAAGTAACGGAATTTGCCAGGAAGATGTCGGTGCCGGTGACCATGACCCTGATGGGACTCGGCGGATTTCCAGGTACCGATCCTCTCTCCATGGGCATGTTGGGGATGCACGGTACATATTTTGCCAACATGGCGGTCAGCGACTGCGATATGTTGATCGCAGTCGGGGCGCGCTTCGACGACCGGGTTACCGGCAGACTCGATGCCTTCGCTCCCCACGCGAAAATTATCCATATCGATATCGATCCCACTTCGATCAGCAAGAATATCGGTGTCGACATTCCCATTGTCGCCGATTGCAAACATGCGGTTGCGGCCATGAACAGCTGGCTGGATCGGACCAAGGAGTTTAATCGTGACGAGATTGCCGTGAAACATGAACCATGGCTTAACAAGATTCGGGAATGGAAGGTCAAGCATCCTCTGGGCTTTGTCGAGGAAGCTGATATTATCAAGCCGCAGTTCGTTGTCCAGAAATTGCATGAACTGACCGGCGGCGACGCGATTATCACCACTGAGGTCGGCCAGAATCAGATGTGGGCCGCCCAATTTTATCATTTCAATCACCCCAGAGCCTTTCTGACCTCGGGCGGACTCGGGGTTATGGGATATGGATTTCCCGCCGCCATCGGCGCCAAAATGGCGGCGCCGGAGAGAACCGTTATCGATATCGCCGGCGATGGCAGCATCCAGATGAATATTCAGGAACTGGCTACGGCCCGGCAGTACAACTGTCCGGTTAAGATTGCCATCCTCAACAACAATTATCTGGGCATGGTTCGCCAGTGGCAGGAGCTGTTCTACGATAAGCGTTACTCCAATACCGGTCTGGAAACCGCACCAGATTTCGTCAAGCTCGCCGAGGCATACGGGGCTGTCGGCTTGAGGGCCACCAAGCCAAGCGAGGTGGAATCGGTAATCAAGGAGGCTCTTGCCACCGATAATACCGTTATTATGGACTTCGTGATTTCAAGGGAAGAGGGGGTCTACCCCATGGTACCGGCCGGTAAGGCGACCACCGAGATGCTCCTGGTTTAAGGTAGTCGATCGCGGGGCGCTGAATCCGCTCTGCTGTCGGCCCGCTTATCGGGAAGTGGTAAGCCGCTTCCGAACCCAAATCGTTTGGCGGATGGGAGACGGGCCGAGCCCCGGGTGACTCATCCCGTGCTCGATAAGGTTTAAGACCATCAATTTGGATGAAGATAAATATTTTAGGGTAAATCAATGAAACATACAATTTCAGTTTTGCTTCAGAACAAACCCGGGGTGCTTTCCAGGGTGACGGGACTTTTCAGTGGTCGTGGTTATAATATTGAGAGTCTCTGTGTAAACAAGACCCTTGATCCCAATGTATCCTGCCTGACCCTGGTTTCTTACGGGGCCGATCAGATCATCGAGCAGATTACCAAACAGCTCCATAAACTGATCGATGTCATCAAGGTTACCGACATGGCCGAGACCGAATATGTCGAGCGGGAAATGGTCCTGATCAGAATCAAGGCTGAAGCCGGCACCAGAGCGGAAGTCCTGCGGATAATCGACATTTTCCGAGGCAAGGTTGTCGACGTCAGTTCCAGGAGTTACGCGGTGGAGATTACCGGCGACGAGGAAAAGATTCAGGCGGTTATCGATATTTTAAAACCGATCGGAATCCAGGAGATAGTCAAGACCGGAACCATAGCCATGGCCAGGGCGAAAAAAACTTCGTAGCTCTTATGGACAAGTTGGCCGGTTTGGCCCATTTCTGAATCCGTGACGGCTTAGAGCATGATTCACGATAAATGATTATTTTTACGTCAAATATAGACAGTGATCCGTGGTGGCTGGAATTCACCCGCCGCCCTGCGGGACGCCCGATAGCGGCGCATCTGCGACGTTGGCAACTTATTGATATAGCTTAGTATTATCAACATCCAAAAGAATGTGAGAAATTTACTCGAATGAAAAAGCCATCCATACCGGTTGCTAAAGAGGGGTTGCCCTTTATCCTCTTCGCGGCCCTGCTTTCTCTTGTTTTGGCCATACTGCAGTATTCATTGTTGAGTTTTGGAGCATTGCTTCTTACCGCCTTCGTGCTTTATTTTTTCCGCGATCCGGAAAGAATTCCCAGTGACGATGATGACGCCTTGATCTCACCGGCCGACGGCAAGGTGATTCTGATCGAAAAGGTTTTTGACGAAAGATACGTTAAGGAGCATGTATACAAGATCGGGATCTTCATGAATATTTTCAATGTTCATGTTAATCGGGTACCCTTTCCCGGCAAGGTGCGGAAAGTTATTTATACCCCGGGAACTTTTTACTCGGCCAATACCGAGAAAAGCACTCTGGGCAATGAGTCGTGCGGGGTGGTGATCGAGACTTCCAGCGGCAGGAAAATAGCCTTTGTGCAGATTGCCGGCCTGGTCGCCAGACGCATTGTCTGCTGGGTGGTGCGCGGCGATCAGCTCAAGAAAGGTCAACGTTTCGGCCTGATCAGATTCGGCTCAAGGGTCGATCTTTACTTGCCCCTTCAAACCCAACTGGAAATTACCAAGGGCCAGAAAGTCCGGGCCGGTGAGACCATTCTTGGCTACCTCTCCTGAAGCAGTTATCCGATTTGTTTGAAAAATACAGATAAATAATTTAAATTGAAGACGTTAATTTTTTAAGTCGAATTGCCCCATTGATAAGGAAGCCAGGTCATGACCGAAACAAAAAACCATAACAGAAGCAATGGCCCCCGCGGGACTATCTGCCTGATTCCCAGCATGTTGACGACCATCAGTCTGTTCAGCGGGTTTTATGCGATTATTTCGGCGATTAACGGTCTTTTCTTCAATGCCGCCGTGGCCCTGATCATTTCCGCTGTTTTCGACGGCCTCGATGGCCGGGTGGCCAGGATGACCGGCACCGACAGCCTTTTCGGCAAGGAATACGACTCGCTCTGCGACCTCGTCGCTTTCGGAGTAGCGCCCGCGATTATCGTCTATCTATGGACCCTGGTCAATTACGGCCGTTACGGCTGGCTGGCCGCTTTCCTGTTCGTCGCGACCACGGCCTTGAGGCTCGCGCGTTTTAATGTTCAAGATACCAGCAGCAAAAAGGACTTTATCGGTCTGCCCTGTCCCGCCGCCGCCGCAACCATTGCCACCACCATCCTTTTTTGCAGTTTCATGGATATAAGCGCCCAATCAATGGGGCTTGTCATGCTGGCCCTGGTCTACGCTCTTTCTTATCTGATGGTCAGTTCCGTGCCATACCTGAGTTTCAAGAAACCGGAAATATCCCGGACCCGTAAATTCCAGGTTCTGGTCGGCATGGTCCTTCTGATCATGGTTGTCGCCTCGGAACCGGAGTTGACCCTGTTTGTAATCTCTGTTTTATATGTTGTCTCCGGCCCCTCCGTTGCCTTCTATCGGCTGTTGGCGAAAAGCGGCAGCAAAGAGGAACATTCCGAGCGGAAAAGCTCAGTTTTTCGCCATTGATCCGAAACGGCTTATTCGGGCCTCGTTATGTTACTCAACTTTCTGACTTCTCTTATGGTATTGTTTTGTTGTCATAAAATGATTCAGAGTCATAGTGGCATTCCATGATGAGAAGCCAGGAGCCAGGAGCCGGAATGACTGATTTTAAAGCTTTTCTCCTGGATTCTGACTCCCGGCTTCTGGATTCTTGTGGAACACAGGCACGAAAAGATCGCCAAACCCCCTTATTATCGGGAGATTAACCAAACTCAGAAAGTTGAGTAATTATTGGCCGGGAGAAATGAAATGTCTGGAAAAGACAGGATAATCATATTCGATACAACCCTGCGTGACGGCGAACAGTCTCCAGGCGCCAGTATGAACATGCAGGAGAAGTTCCGCCTGGCCAAAAAGCTGGTCCAATTGAATGTGGATGTGATCGAGGCGGGTTTCCCCGTTGCTTCAAGGGGTGATTTCGAGTGCGTCAAAAATATCGCCGACAACATAAAAGACGTGCAGATTGCCGCTTTGGCCCGCTGCAGCAAGAAAGATATCGATGTTGCCTGGGAGGCGGTTAAGGGCGGTGAGAACCCCCGTCTGCATCTTTTTCTGGCCACCTCCGACATTCATATGAAGCACAAGCTTGATATGAGCAGGGAACAGGTTCTGGCCCTGGCGGCTGAATCGATCAAACACGCCGCATCATATACTTCCAACATTGAGTTCTCGGCGGAGGATGCTTCCCGCAGTGACATTGCTTTTGTCTGCCGGGTCTTTGAGGCGGCTATCGGCGCCGGCGCCACCACCCTGAATTTTCCTGATACGACCGGCTATATCCTGCCGGAAGAACACGGCGCCCAGATCAGTTATCTGAAAAAAAACATTCCCAATATCGACAAGGCCGTGATCAGCGTCCATTGCCACAACGATCTCGGTCTGGCGGTTGCCAATTCTCTGGCCGCCATCGAAAACGGGGCCCGGCAGGTTGAATGCACTATCAATGGTTTAGGTGAACGGGCCGGCAATACAGCGATGGAAGAGTTGATCATGGCCATTCGCACCCGGGGTGACAGGATGTCGGTCGAGACCGGCATCGTCACCGAGCATATCTATCCGGCCAGCCGTCTGGTCAGCACCATCACAGGAATTCCCGTGCAGCCCAACAAGGCCATTGTAGGCGCTAACGCCTTTGCCCATGAATCGGGGATTCATCAGGATGGGATGCTCAAGGAACGCACCACCTACGAAATCATGAATCCGGCCGATATCGGCTTGTCAAAGGGCAATCTGGTTCTTGGCAAACATTCCGGTCGACACGCCTTGAAAGATCGGATAGAAGCCATGGGGTACAGCGTATCCGATGAAGAGCTGAACAGGGTATTCGATCGATTCAAGGAACTGGCCGATGTCAAGAAAGAGATGGTTGATGAGGATCTCGAAGCAATTTTGATGGACGAGGTGCTTCGGATCCCGGAGGCCTACACCCTTAAAACCCTTGGGGTCATGAGTGGCAGCCGGGTGATGCCCACCGCCGGAGTGAGACTTGAAATCGACGGCAAGGAAGTTGAGAAGGCCTCGATCGGCATTGGTCCGATCGATGCCACCTTCAAATCTATTGCCGAACTGATCGGCACCGAGAGCAAGCTGCTGTTCTTCTCGGTCAACTCCATCACCGGCGGTACCGATGCCCAGGGCGAGGTTATGGTCAGAATTGAAGATCAAGGCCGGATTGTGATCGGCCAGGGCGCCGATCCGGACATTATTACCGCCGCTGCCAAAGCCTACCTGAACGCCTTGAACAGGCTGGTTTATTTGAAGAAGGGCGGTTGATTATTTGTAAGCGATCACAGGGCGCCGAATCTGCTGTGTTATCACCCTGCTCATGTACACCAGTACACATCGCAGGGTGATGCCTTTCATGTCCGGCACCCTGTAATCGCTTACCAGATGGGAGATTAACCAATCATGGGTGGCTTATCCCGTGACTGGTTACGATTATTTTTATCAATAACCTGAATACGTAGAGGTTTGAAATGAGTGAATCCGCTCGAAAATTCAATGTAGCCATTGCGGGGGCCACCGGTGCGGTTGGCGGCGCCATGCTTGATGTCCTTGCCAGACGGAACTTTCCCTTGAAAGAGCTTAGGCTGCTGGCCTCGGAACGTTCGGTGGGCAAAAAAATTGCTTATAAGGGAGAAGATATTCCGGTTCGTCTTCTTGATAAGGATGCGTTTGAAGGGATCGATATCGCCCTTTTTTCCGCCGGCGCCTCACGCTCTCTGGAATTTGCTCCAGCCGCGGTTGCGGCCGGCGCCGTAGTTGTCGATAACTCCAGTGCCTTTCGGATGGATCCCGAGATACCTCTGGTGGTCCCCGAAGTCAATAGTCATGCCATTGGCCTTTACAAACAACGCGGTATCATCGCCAATCCGAACTGTTCTACCATCCAGATGCTGGTGGCCTTGAAACCTATTTACGACGCGGCAGGGATTAAAAGGATTGTGGTATCGACCTATCAGGCCGTGTCCGGCTCCGGCGCCAAGGCCATTGAAGAGCTTAAGGAACAGGTTGCCGCCATCGTCCGCGGGACCAAGCCGAGTGTCGAGGTGTATCCCCATCAGATCGCTTTCAACTGCCTGCCCCATATCGATTCCTTCCTCGAAAACGGTTACACCAAGGAAGAGATGAAGATGGTCAACGAGACCCATAAGATTTTCGAGGACGATTCAATTGGGGTTACGGCCACGACCGTGCGGGTTCCGGTGATCTACGGCCATTCCGAATCGGTCAATGTCGAGACCGGAAAAAAATTGAGCGTTGCCGAGGTCAGAAGACTTTTAGAGGCTGCTCCGGGAGTAAAACTGGTTGACGACCCGGCCGGTTTCTCTTATCCGATGGCCTTGGATTGCGCCGGTAAATTCGAAACCCTGGTCGGCAGGATCAGGGAAGACGAATCGATTCCCAACGGCCTGAACCTCTGGGTGGTCGCCGATAACATTCTGAAAGGCGCCGCTCTCAATGCGGTGCAGATCGCCGAAAAGCTGGTCAAATCCCACCTTTGATCTTTAACCGTCGTCGTAACTTTTGCGAATAATTTCAGGCACAGCCAGGGGCCGCCGGCTCCTTACCCCCGGCAAAACCAGCGGAGTCTCGGCGATACGTCCCACCTCCGATCGGGTCAGGGAGGCGGTGTTCAATATTTTGGGAGATCGCGTCAAAGGGGCGGAGGTTCTCGATCTTTTTGCCGGCACCGGGGCGCTGGGTATGGAGGCGCTGAGCCGCGGCAGTAATAGGGCGGTGTTTGTCGATGCCGCTTCCGACGCGGTTCGCTTGATCAAAAAAAACCTCGAACTATGCACTTTTGCGAACCGGGCCAGGGTGGTGAGACGAGATCTGCTGAAAAGCCTCTCTTTTCTGGGCAGGCTAACGCCTTTGGACGGATTTGAACTGATCTTCTTGGATCCCCCTTACCGCCGGGGAATCTCAACCAGGATTATTAAAAACCTTGGCAAATCCGCTTTGTTGGGCAAAAATGGATTATTGATAGTTGAAGAGGGTGGTGACGTCGAGTTGCCCGAAGCCGTTGCCGACTTGCATATGATCGATCGCCGCCTCTATGGCGATACCGCCGTTTGTCTATATGAAAACCTCCCCGACCGGGATATTGCATGAGTGATTACGAACCGTTTGTTCCCGAGCAAACCGAAAAATCGATTGCCGTCTATCCCGGCACTTTCGATCCCATCACCATGGGACATATCGACATCATCAACCGCGGTCTGACTTTATTCGATAAGGTGATTATCGCCGTTGCCCAGAACGTCTCGAAGAAACCCCTTTTCAGTATTGACGAACGTCTGCAGATGATCAGGGAGAGCTTCCCTGACCGCGGTGAGCGGATAACAGTTGATACCGTTGATGGTCTCCTGGTCGATTACGCCTATACCAGAGGCGCTAAGGCAATTATCAGGGGCTTGCGGGCGGTGTCCGATTTCGACTATGAGTTCCAGCTCGCTCTGATGAACCGGCGGATTGAACGCGAGGTCGAAACCGTGTTTCTGATGACCGGATTTCGCTGGATTTTTATCAGTTCGAGTATCATCAAGGATGCGGCCAGACACGGCGGCGACGTAAGCGGGCTGGTGCCCGACCATGTATGCGAAAAACTTCGGGAGAAATTTTTGAAGAACCGATAGTACTGACAAACGCAAAATGTCGGGTCTGACATAAGTGCCATTTCGACCAGATGGATAAATCTTAATGTTATCAATGGTTTAAAGAACAAGATTTCTCGCATTCGTTCGAAATGACAGTTTTTTTCGACTTTTTGCGAATTTTATCAGTTTTGATCGGGTCGCCAAAAGTCCAAACCGGGATGGCCGAGCATATACCCCCCTTTCGTGGTGAAAATCTTTATATACAAGGCGCGCAAATTTCGAGGCAGGAAGCGTATTTTTGGACGCCGCATGATGAGATGATTTGCCCCAACGCTTATGGGAACCGCTACAGGAAAGAACACGGATGGCTCGACCGTTCTTGATCGCCGCGCCTTTCTGGCCGTGATTAAAGGGGCCGGTAAATTCGTGGTTTTTTCCGTTCTGCTTTGGCCCTTCGCCAGATTCATAAACTTCAATCCTCCCAAGAAACCCAAGCTGGTCACGGTTAACAGACCACTGAAGGAAGACGGTTTCATCATTGAAGCGGATTTCATTCTCTTTGATTCCGACGCCGGCCCGGTTGCGGTATCCAGAACCTGCACCCATCTGGGCTGTATCCTTAACTATCATGAACTGGAAAAGATGCTGATCTGTCCCTGCCATGCAAGTCGGTTCAGCAGGCAAGGGAAAAGGCTGGCCGGGCCGGCCCAACTCGATCTGCCGACTTTTACGGTGGAAAAAACCGGAGCTGATGATGTTAGCGGCTATATAGTGGCCGTTATCTAGTTCCTGTCCATGAATGATCTTTTTGTCCGATAACTTCGTCGCTGCAGAGAAGGTTAAGGACAGGTTCAAGCTGCAAGGTTCAAGGTTCAAGGTTAAGGACAAGAGTGAGGAGTGAGGAGTGAGGGGTGAGGAGCAAGAGAAAAAAAGTTTTGCAGCTGAGTTGAGCAGCTTGTCTGCTCGTACGAAACTTATGCCCTGTGGGGTATAAAGTGGAATTCCCAGAAGCCTTCATGGATTCAGGGAATAGGCAAAGGCCGCAACCTAGTGTTGAATAAAAGCGAGAAAATTGCCCGGATGCGATGGTTTGTTGAAGGAAAATGGGGGGCGAAAAGTCAGGTTTCCCTTTACATCTCGGTTTTATCCGGGATTGTCCTGGCTCTACAGTACGATAGTGCCGAACCTTTATACTCGACCGGAACTTTGGAAATGGTCATTCCCTTCGGTTCATTCTGGCGATCCCTTCACTTTTATTCGAGTCAGTTGTTCTTTCTTCTCCTTGTGGTCCATATCGCGGCGGTAGTGGTTGATCGCCGCATGCTTCAACCGGCCGGGGCAGGGGACTCTGCTCAAAAGGGTGGGAGATTCGGCGAAGATTGGCTTAAACTTGTCCTCTCTTTCCCGGTGGCCATCCTCCTTCTTTTCACCGGCTATATCCTGCGGGGTGACGCCACCGGTAGTTTTGCCGGACTTATTGCCGAAAACATCGTGGTCTCGATACCTTTATTAGGAAGTTGGCTTAATTCCGCTCTGTTTAATATTTCCGCGGCCGCCATGAAGGTTGTCTACGCCAATCACCTGGTAGGGCTGGGGGTGCTCTGGGGTTATCTGGTCTGGCAGCATTTGCGAAAATACCGGGTCAGCTGGCTGAGCCACGGCCTGCTGACAGCCGGCATTCTCGTGGTCAGCCTGGTCCTGGTAGCGCCGATCGAACCTTTTTCCCGAGCGGAATTTTACATAAGCGGTCCGTGGTTTTTCGTGGGTCTGCAGGAGATGCTCCGGATCTTTCACCCGCTTTGGGCCGGCGTGGTTTTTCCGGTTTTCGGGATGATTCTGCTTTATATGATAGTGAAAGGCGGCCCGAAATTCCGGCTTGCCCTTATGGGGGGGGCTTTGTGGGCATCGATCTATGCGCTCTTTACCCTTATCGGTTTTTTAAGATAGTCCTGAATCCGTGACGGCTTAGTGGGAATCTTGTTTTACTCGTTTGTTGTTACATAAAATAATTGTTTATTCACGGAGCCGCCTTCGACTCACCCCGCCGCCCTGCGGGGCGCCCGATAACGGCGCATCTGCTGTGTTGGCAACTCGTTTGATATAACCATTAGTATTATCAACATCGTTGCCGCCTTGCATCTGCGCCGTTCTCGAACGCTCACGGATTCAGGATAGTCCTTTAATCCGTGATGGTTTTTACGGGAGGGGGAGAGTGATCTCGAACTCGGTCCCTTCTCCCGCTACGGTTTCAACCGTTATTCCGCCGTTATGACTTTCCACCAGCTGGCTGACGATGGCCAGCCCCAGACCCGTGCCGCTCTCCCTGGTTGTAAAGAAAGGTTCGAATATCTTGGGGAGTACTCGCTCGTCAATACCCGGGCCGGTATCGGAAATCATGACTAAGACCTCATCCACTCCGGTCGTACGATTCCTCCGCACCTCCGCTCCGATTTCAATCTCCCCGCCATTCCTGCCGAAAGCCTGACATGAATTGGTGATCAGGTTCATGATGATTCTTTTAAACTGATTTGGGTCGGCCCATATTTGCAGATCCTGCCGTACCCTGTTGTCAATCCTGCATGTTTTGTTATCAATCTGGTGGCCCTGGTCTAGGGTTTGAATGGTCTCGTCGATTGCGGATTTGCCGGGAAACCATTCCTTTAGCGGTTCGGTCGGTTTGGAAAAGAGCAGGAACTCTCCCACCGTGTGGTCCAAGCGGTCGCTCTCTCTGGTCACGATATTAATCAACCGGCGGCTTGCCGGGTCGACCGACTGTTCGGACTGGAGAATCTGGGCCGCTCCGGAGATGGCCGCCAGCGGATTACGAAACTCATGGGCGATGCCGGCCGCCATTTCTCCGATGGTTGCCATTTTTTCGGCCTGTTTGACCTGGTTCTCCATCTCCCTGATTTTGCTTAAGTCCTGGATCGTGTATACCCGGCAGTCGCCATATTCTCCGGGCATGTTGAGTTTAGCCCAGGAAAAACCGATGGGTATCACGGAGCCGTCATTTCTGTGCAGTTCAGTGGTTTGTCGAAACATCCGGTGATCGGTTGTTCGGAAACCTGGGAACAGTTCGTAAAACATCTTGCCGATCACCTCATGGTCCTGATAGCTGCTGATTCGACCGGCGGCATGATTGAAGGAGGTGATCAGGCCGGCATCATCAACGGTGATGATGCCGGTGGAAATGTCTTCAAAAATCCGTTGGTAGAGGATTTGCAGGCGGTCGTAGTTAAGGGTGGTCCGGGACAGGGCCGATTCTGTGGAGCGCAGCCGCTCGAACATGATAAAGCTTAAAATTCCCAGGATGAAAAAAATCAGGCCGTGGATCGCGAAAAAATGCATTGCTACCATGACTTCATCGAGGTTGCTGCTCTGGTTGATGAACGGCAGGGGGTCGTAAAGAAGTTCAACCATGAGAATGAAGCCGTAACTAATGGTGGCAACCGAGGCGATCAGTAACCCCCCCAGTCTGAGCAGAAGAAAGGAGCCGGCCAGGATCGGCAGAAAATAGAGAATGGTGAATACCGATCGACTGCAGCCTGTTGCGTAAACAATGATTCCGACCAGCAGGGCGTCGACAACGGTTTGAAATAGCGCGAAACTTTTATGATTTTTGACAAACCGGAGAAAAAGGGCCGAAATGATGGTGAACAAGTAGACACTGGCGATAAAATATCCGGTATAGACTATCGATGGAATTGACAGATTGTGGGATTTGGTCTGCAAAATCACCCCGATGCCAAACAGAATTGTCAGAATGAGGACCCGGAGAAAGAGATGCCAGCGCAGCTGGTTTTTGATGGTTGATGCCGAAATCTGCGGAATATCGCCGAAGAAGGCGCTCTGGAAAGGAGATGGCATTGTCGGTCCAAATGGAAAATTTACTTTTTTGCTAACCTGTCAAAAATGATAAGGGACATGGAAATTAAAAAAGTATCGTTTATACCGCAAAAGGGCATAAGTTTCGTTTGGGCCGGCAAGCGGCCCAACTCAGCTATATCTTTTTCGTCATGCCGGCAGGTTTTTAGCCGGCATCCAGCGTATGATCTGGATTCCGGCTTAAAACCTGCCGGAATGACGAACTTTTCGTAACCGTTCAGCGGGGCAGTAGCAGATTCGTACCCTGTGATCGCTTACCAAATCACAGTTCGTATTTTTTTGCCTTGTAACGCAGGGAACGGAAGCTTGTTTTCAGCAATTCGGCCGCCCGCGTCTTCGAATTCCCGGATTTTTCAAGGGCATCCTTGATCAGGATTTTTTCCTGATCCGCCATGAATTTATCGAGCCCGACTCGGTAAGCCTCTTCCAGACCTTTGTTCTCCGGGGCGCAGTGATCGTGGCGCTCTCCCCGGCGGTGGGCCGACAGGGTTAGACTTTCCGGCAGGATGATGTTGGAATTCTCAAGGGCTACCCCGCGTTCGATAATGTTCTCAAGCTCCCTGACATTGCCGGGAAAGTCGTAGTCCATTAAAACTTCCAGGGCATATGAAGAAAGCTCCTGTACTTCCTTATTGAAAACCCTGGAGTATTTTTTGAGAAAGTGGTCGACCAGGAGGGGAATGTCTTCCTTGCGATTACGAAGGGGAGGGAGGCGCAGGGGCACCACCGCTATCCGGTAGAAGAGGTCTTCCCGGAAGCGGCCGTCAATCACCTCTTTTTCAAGGTCGCGGTTGGTGGCGGAAATGATCCGGACGTTTACTTTTATGGTATCACCGCCGCCGACCCTTTTGAACTCTCTTTCCTGCAGGACCCTTAACAGCTTGGTCTGAATTATGGGGGTCAGCTCGCCGATTTCGTCCAGAAAAGCACTGCCGTTATCGGCATGCTCGAATAATCCTAATTTGTTGTTTATCGCCCCGGTAAAGGCCCCTTTGACATGACCGAACAGTTCGCTCTCGATGATGCTTTCGGGTATGGCGCTGCAGGTGATCGGCACAAAGGGGTTGTCGGAAACGTTGCTGCAGTTGTGGATCGCCCTGGCCACCAGTTCCTTGCCGGTGCCGGATTCCCCGTAAATCATCACGTTGGCGTGGGTCGGGGAAATTCGTTTGATCAGGTCGAAAACCTTCACCATCTCGGGGCACTGACCGATGATGCCCTCAAAGCCGATGGCGCCGTCCGAGACGGGGGGAATAATTCGATGCCTGGTGGTGATCGCCGAAGAAATGACCTCTTTGATTTCGTCGACTTTAAAGGGCTTGGTTATGTAATCGTAGGCGCCGTTTTTCATGGCGTTTACGGCATCTTCCGGCGATGCGTAAGCGGTCATCATCACTACCGGGATGGAACTGTCGATGGTTTTGACCTGTTCGAGAAGTTTAAGACCACCGATCCCCGGCATGCGGATGTCCGTAATCAGCAGATCTATTTGGTTCTCTTCAAGCCGCTTAAGGGCTGATTCGCCGTTTTCAGCGGTGAGGCTCCTGAATCCTTCCTTTTCAAGGAGGATGGACAGAAACTCCCGCATGCTGAATTCGTCATCAACTATCAGAATGGTTGTCATCTGATTCCTTTAATCTATCAGAGTGATCAAAATCGAAACATTCGCATATGATAACATGTCCGGAGCCGTTAGAAAACAACTTGTGGAATCGGCGCCATGCACCGGTCTGCGGCCAAGCAGCTTGCCGGGAATCAAGCCGCCTAACTTTACTTCTTGATCTTCGGCTCTCACTTCGAAGAAAGCCTCAATCTTTTCTTTTCTTCTGGGCGAATAGCAAAAACAAAACGATATTGCTAACCTGATTTTACAAACAAGGGAATTGTTATCTCTCTCCTGAATTCGAGAGCGTTCGAGAGCGGTGTGGATTCAAGGCGGCAACGATGTTTATAATACTAATGGTATATAAACGAGTTGCCAGCGCGGCAGATGCACCGTTATCGAGCGCCCCGCAGGGCGGCGGGTGAATCATGGCTGCCCAGGGAAAAACGATTATTTGATGCAACTACAAGTTGATAAAGTAAATTTTCCCACGAAGCAGTCACGGATTCAGGTCGCAGTCCGGATCTCAATTCAGGGCTCTGCCGTAGATTGAAAGTTGTAAACGAAAGATTTAAATGTTAATCAGTCGTTGATAAACGTTAGGTGTTAAAAAACTCAGATATCATATTGGTAATAATGGAACAGGAAGATTGATTTCCCTTCAGATAAAGGCATATACTTACCAAGTAGACTTTGAATAAACTGTAAATTTCAGATAATTTTGAGATCGAAAATTAATCAATGCGAAAGCCACGGGCATGCGGCAATTGAATTTATACAGGCGGCGCCTTGGGCAATTCAACTCCAGGCACCACTTATTTCGTTGCTCTGAAAAAACCCTGATCTTTTGCACTGACAACGGCGGCTTTCGCCATGAACAACCACGGAGTGTCCTCCAGGGCTTGTTGATAACAGCTGCCTTGGGGCGGTATCTATCTTTTTGATGATGGCAAAATCAACAAATCCTGATTTTAAAGCTGAGTTGAGCAGCTTGTCTGCTCAAACGAAACTTATGCCCTGTGAGTATAAAGCTGAGTTGAGCAGCTTGACTGCTTTTATGCCCTTTAGGGTGCAAACGAAACTTATGCCCTGTGGGTATAAAGCTGAGTTGAGCAGCTTGTCTGCTTGTACTAAAAATATGCCATGTGGGTATATAAGCGATTGAACCCGTGAAAATGAATT
>JAWOIQ010000121.1:0-8067 GCA_046484585.1 Desulfurivibrionaceae bacterium | reverse complement strand
CCCCAGGGTTGTACGGAGGTAGAACGGTTTGAATTTGATGAAAAGAGCTGAAATCTGGTGGGGGGCCATGGCATTTTTCGGCCTGGCCCTGCTGAATCCAATCACGGCGCTGGGGGGCGGTCTTGATGATTTGCAGGCCATGCTCAGCGATAAATACCGGACAGATCTGATCGGTTTTGTCGAGACCCGGGCCGGGGCAAGGCTGCAGGACGACCCTTATCAGAAAGACGCCTCCCTGGGCGAGGTGCGGCTCCAGGTGGATATGAACAGCGACCTCGATTTCGGGGTCCTGAAATTAAAATCCGATCTGCTCGGAGATCTGGTTACCGAGGAGGCGATCGTCGAGCTTCGCGAGCTGAATCTTCTCTTTTTCCCCCACGATATGATCGACGTCAAGGTGGGCCGCCAGGTCCTGACCTGGGGCACCGGCGATCTGCTCTTCGTCAACGACCTGTTTCCCAAGGACTGGGAGTCTTTTTTCATCGGCAGGGATGTCGAATATCTGAAAGCCCCTTCAGACGCCCTGAAGACCAGTTTTTTCATGGATCTTGTCAATTTTGACCTGATCTATGTGCCGCGATTCAACGGCTCGATATATATCGACGGTTCCCGGCTCTCGTACTGGAACGCCTTTTTGGACCGGACCGCCGGGCGGGATTTTATCTTTGTCGATGACGAAAGAAATCGCTTCTTTAAGGACGACGAGGTCCATGCCCGCCTGAGCAGGAATATTGGCGGTCTTGAACTGGACGGTTTCGGATATTACGGCTTCTGGAAGACCCCCGAAGGAGTGTTGTTGAACGGCCCGAAACTGTTCTATCCCGGTCTGGCGGTAGTTGGGGCCAGTGTCCGGAACAGTATCTGGGGCGGAATCGGCAACCTGGAGATCGGCTATTACGATTCCTACGACGACCGGAAGGGCACCGACCCGCTGGTCAGGAACAGCGAGATCCGCTTTCTGGCCGGTTTCGTCCGGGAGCTGGCTCGGAATTTCACCGGCGGTTTCCAGTATTATCTTGAATATATGCAGGATTACGACGAGTACGAGCAGACTGCCGACCCGGCCACCGCCAAGGATGAGTATCGCCATGTCACCACGATCCGGCTCACCAGGCTGCTGATGAATCAGACCCTGACTTTGTCGCTTTTCGCCTATTACTCGCCGTCGGACGAGGACGGCTATCTGCGGCCCAAGGTCCACTACAAGGTTACTGATCGGCTGGCGGTGGACGGCGGGGTCAACTGGTTCTTCGGCTCGGAGGACCACACCTTTTTCGGTCAGTTCGAGGATGCGTCCAATATCTATGCCGGGATCAGATGGAATTATTGAACCAGATTCACGGGGTTAAATTGAATTATTCAACTGATCAGAATAGTCTTGCTGTCCAATCGGAAACAGCTAACTAGTTGAAAATACTTGATTGCTTCAACGCTTCGCTCCTCGCAATGACGCGGTAAATCAGCTTTTGCGAACTCATCAAAGTTGACAAACTCGCCAATAATAATCACGGTATGGCTAAGCATGAATCGTCAGATCCAGGGCGCACGAATTTCGAGGAATGAAGCGCTTCAGTACGCTGCAATGACGAGACAATTTGCAGCAACGCAGGAACTGGCGAATTTTGCAACGCCATCAAAGATGAATTTGTGTTTACGCCCGGCTGCCCGGGCCTTTTTAAAGGGAGGATACGCAATGAAAATGATCGTTAATGACTGGATCCATGTTTTTGCCGGGACATTTATTCTGATCAGCCTGGCTTTGGGAATCTGGATCCACCAGTACTGGTTTTTCTTTACCGCTTTTGTGGGAGCCAATCTGTTCCAGTTCGGCTTTACCAAGGTATGCCCCCTCGGCATCATCCTCAAAAAACTGGGAGTGCCGGAAAAATGACGGCACTGTTGATCAATAACAATATTTATGGTGCTGCCAAGATGACTGATACTGGGAAAAAACCGCCTTTTTCAGAAACAGAGGAGACCGGCCAGCTGACGTTATTTCCGGAGAAGGATGCCGGAAACGGGTCTGAAACTCGACCGGAACAGGAGGCGTTGCCGCGGTCGTCCGGCGATATTCGTCAGGCAAGTTATTTTGTCCTGACCATAGCCGCTGTTTTTGTAATAAACGCCATGGAAAGCGGCAGTTATCGGACCCCGTGGCCGGTGGCAATCGTCGTGACTGTTGCCGGCCTGGCCTTGCTGGTTTACTCACTGGTGAAATCTGGCCGGGATAATTCCAGCGTCTGAATTAAATTATTGCTGATCTAATTGTTTTGCGAAGCGGGATGACACTCAGGGTCTTCCCGTTTTTTTTTGGTGCAGTTCCTTGCCGTTTGAATATTCTCGAAACTGGTAAAAAAGTTTAAATAACCCGGCAAGGTCTTCGACTTTTCTGGTAAAATCAGATGATTTAAATTGTTGGATTATCCGGTTTTCTCTACATCCTGGAACGGATTTGCATGGACAAAAAATTATATAACAGCAGGGAGCTGGTTAGAAACAATCCACAGGTCTTCGCGGTGGCCCGGGAGTGCGGCCGGAAATCGATGGTGCGCGCCAGGCTCACCGAGCTGTTCAGCCGGATGGAGCTGGCGGCCGCCCGGAAGGTGGAAGGGTTGTCGATCAGTTATATGGCCCGCAGCAGGGATTGCGGTCAGGTCTTGCGTAATATGCTTAAAAAAAGGTCGGATGAGCTGGCCGGTTTCAGCTTTACCCAAGCCATCTTCGACATTGCCCGCGGGATTGAGCGGCCCGATCTGGGTCCGGCCTTTTATGCCGATATTTATAATATCCTTAATGGGATGCAGGGTAAGGGCTCCAGCAATGCCCTGGAAGATATTTATCTATCGCCGGCCGACTATCTTTCGGGACGGGAGGCGGCGGTGGCTCGTTCCGCTCAACTTGACGATCTGCGGGGCGAGGTTGATCGGCGCATGGCTTTATATGGGAATGGTCTCCAGTTCGATGCCGTCGAACGGCGCCGCCGGCGAACCGATTATATTCGCGGCATTCTGGGTGCTTCGGAAGAGGAGTGGCGGGACTGGCGCTGGCAGGTATCGAACATCGTTCGCGATCTGCCCCTGCTGGAGCGTCTGGTCAAGCTCACCTGCCGGGAGCGGGAGGCGGTAGCCGCGGCCTGCAAAAACTCACTGCCCTTCGGGATTACCCCCTACTATCTTACCTTGTTCGATGACGACCATGGCGGTCGGGACAGCGCGATTCGCGCCCAGGTTTTACCCCCCCTGGATTACGTCGAACAGGTTGTTAACAGCACCGATACCTCGGCCCTCGATTTCATGGGCGAGGAGGACACCTCTCCTTTTGACCTGATTACCCGGCGCTATCCGGCGATCTGTATTCTGAAACCGTTTAACACCTGTCCCCAGATCTGCGTTTACTGCCAGCGCAACTGGGAGATAGATGACACCATGGCCAAGGGAGCCTTTGCCGGCATGGATCGAATTGACGCGGCCGTGGAGTGGATCCGCGCCCACCCCGGCATCCATGAAGTGCTGGTTACCGGCGGCGATCCTCTGGCCATGGCCGACGGCGCCATAGAGGATATCCTTAACAGGCTCGCCTCCGTGCCAACCATAGAGCGGATCAGGATCGGAACCCGAACCCTGGTCACCATGCCGATGCGGATGACCGACAAGCTTGCCGACATCCTGGGCGGTTTCCGGGAGCCCGGGCGGAGGACGGTGGCGTTGGTCACCCATGTCCAACACCCCTATGAAATAACGCCCCAGGTGGTCGAAGCGGTGGAAAAATTGAGAACCAGGGGGATGTCGGTCTATAACCAGCTGGTCTATACTTTTTTCGCCTCCCGGCGCTTTGAGTCAGCGGCCCTGCGGCGCCAGTTGCGGTTGGTGGGCATCGATCCTTATTATACCTTCAATACCAAAGGCAAGGAGGAGACCATAACCTATCGAGTGCCGATTGCCCGGCTCCTCCAGGAACAGCAGGAGGAGGCCAGACTCCTGCCGGGGCTGGAGCGGACCGATGAAGCGGTCTTTAATGTGCCCAGGCTGGGCAAGAATTACCTCAAGTCCGGGTCCCATCGCGATCTGCTCTCTATCATGCCCGACGGCTCCAGGGTTTATGAGTTATTCCCTTGGGAGAAGAATATCTCCAGCGCCATTAAAAGCTATTGTACCGAGGATGTGCCGATTCTCGATTACCTCGAGCGCCTGGATCGGCTCGGCGAGAATGTAAAGGATTACGATACGATCTGGTTCTATTTCTAGCCAGAATTTAGTTAAGGATCAACCGCTATGTCAAATATGAATCCCGGTTTGGGTTTTTCGGTCGATGATGATCTGAATGAATGGCTCCGGGATATTCGGCGCACCATCCATCGGAATCCGGAGCTTTCCAATCAGGAATATGAAACCAGAAGTTTCGTCAGTGGAAAGCTCCGGGAAATAGGGATCGATCGCCAGATCGAGCTTGCCCGAACCGGGCTGGTGGCCACTCTTGGCGGGAAGTTGCAATCGCCCGCGGGGCAGGACTCGCCATGCGTGGCCTTGCGGGCCGATATGGACGCGTTGCCGGTCGGAGAGAAAACCGGTTTGCCGTTTGCATCGCGAACCTCCGGGGTGATGCATGCCTGCGGTCATGACGGCCATGTGGCGATGTTGTTGGGGGCGGCGGCCCTTTTGAGCAGAAAAAAATTACCGGGCCGGGTGAAACTTCTCTTTCAGCCCGCCGAGGAAAAAGGCAGCGGGGCCTGGGAACTGATCAGGGAGGGCGGCCTGGTCGGGGTCGAAGCGATTTTCGCCGGCCATATCGATCGCCATTTCGAAGTCGGCCAGATTGCCGCGGAACCGGGGCTGATCTGCGCCTACACCGATTCATTCAGGATCAGGATATGCGGCCGCGGCGGCCACGCGGCCCGTCCCCATGAAACCGTTGACAGCATAGTGGTTGCCAGCCTCCTGGTTATGAGTATCCAGACCCTGGTCTCAAGGGAGGTCAATCCCTCCTATCCGACCGTGGTCAGCGTCGGCAAGATCCGGGGCGGTTCGGCCGGCAATGTCATAGCCGATGAGACCGTTCTGGAGGGCACCATCCGTTCCACTCATCCGGAAGTCAGGATCCAGATTATTGCCGGGCTTGAGCGCATGGTCGGCTCAATGGAGGCCCTTTACAATGCCCGGGCCGATATTGTTTTCGACAAAGCCATGCCGCCGGTGATCAACCATGCGGGCGCCGCTGAACTGGCCCGGGAAGCCGCCCGGCAGGTGGTGGGTCCAGGCGGCGTGGTTGCCCAGCTCCACCCGAGTCTGGGCGGTGAGGATTTTGCCTATTATCTGAATAAAATCCCCGGCTGTCTGGTCCGTTTCGGGGCTCGTAAGGCCGATCTTGAAGAGGTGCCGGCCCATAGCCCTTTTTTTGATTTCGATGAAGCGGTTCTGCCGGTCGGTGCCGCTTTCCTGGCCCAGGTGGCCTGGTCGGCCCTCGAAAAAATCGATACTCTGCGAAGATAAATAAGGGATCAAGATCGTAATGAGCCGCGACGCCCCGATAACTTTTCAAGGTTCCAGGCCCTACACTATCGGCGTGGAACTGGAGCTGCAGCTTCTCGACCGCCGGACTCTCGATCTCGCGCAACGGGCCGAGGCAATTCTGGCTCTGGTGCCCGTGGAGCTCGGCGGGCGGATCAAACCGGAATTCATCAGATCCATGGTCGAGATCAATACCGAGATCTGTGATTCCCTGGCGGAGGTCGAAAAAGATCTTACCGCTTTGTATCGCCAGGTCGAGGAGCTGGCCGGCCGCAACGATTGCCTGCTCTATGCCGCCAGTCTGCACCCCTTTGCCCTGAGCCGCGATCAGCAACTCTCCGCCGATCCTCGCTATCGGAGAATCATGGATGACCTGCAATTGGTGGGGAGGCGCTTTATCACCCAGGGTCTCCATGTTCACATCGGTCTTCCGGACGGTAAAACGGCCATAAGGGTTTGTGATGGGATCCGCAAGTATTTACCGATTCTCCTTGCCTTAAGCACTTCATCGCCCTTTTTCGAGGGTTACGATACCGGCCTTCATTCGTACCGGGCCAAGCTGTTCGAGGCCCTGCCCATGGCCGGTATGCCGGAACGCCTGGGCGATTGGCCGGGATTCGTCCGGATTGCCACGGTCCTGATGGAAACCGGCATCATACAGGAAGTCCGGGATCTCTGGTGGGACGTCCGTCCCCATCCCGATTTCGGCACTGTTGAAATCCGGATCTGCGATCTGCCCTCTCATTTCGGTGAGATTCTGGCCCTGGTCGCTCTGATCCGGGCCCTGGTGGTCCGGCTGGCCGAAGGGGAGCTAAGTGTGCCTGAAAGCATCCCCGCCAACATGCAGGTTCTGCGCAATAATAAATGGCAGGCGGCGCGCTACGGCCTGGAGGGACGGTTTGTCGATCTCGACACTGCCGGCCAAGGGACAATGCGGGAGGCGGCCCATGACCTGATAAGCCAGGTAACTCCGGTTGCACGCGAATTGGGGGACGAAAGCTATCTGGCCCCTCTGGAGACCGTCATCCGTAAAGGGACCAGCACCGATCGCCAGCGCCGGATTTATGGGGCGGAAAAAAATTACGCCACCATGATTACTCGGCTGCGCAAAGAGTTCTGGTAATGAGAAATTTTAATCGGGCGGTGGCTGCCTGCGGACATCCCATGGTCAGCGGAGCGGCGGCCGAAATCTTGAACAGCGGCGGCAATGCCTTCGACGCCGTGATCGCGGCGGGTTTTGCCGGGACGGTAGCGGAACCGTCCCTGACCAGCCTTGGCGGCGGCGGTTTTCTGTTGGCCCGTACCGCCGACCCTCTTGAGGGCAAGCGGGATATTCTCTTTGATTTTTTCGTGGACACGCCCGGGCTGGGGCTGGCTGACGATAATCTCGAACCCCATTTTTTCCCGGTAACGGTTAATTTTCCCGGCTCCGATCAGGATTTTAATGTCGGACTCGGTTCGGTGGCCGTACCGGGTAATTTGCTAGGTTTTCTCCACGTCCATCAGCGGCTGGGGCGGCTTCCACTCAAGAAGGTTCTGCAGCCGGCCATTCGTCTGGCCCGGCACGGGGTGCTGGTCAGTGAGAGTCAGGCCTATTTCATGTCGCTGCTCCAGCCGATCATGACCTTGAGCGCTGTCGGGAAGAGGCTTTACGCGCCCGGCGACAGGTTTGTCGGCCGCGGCGATCTCTATACCAATCACGAGCTGGCTGATTTTCTCGAACAGCTGCCCGTCGATATGGCGCGAGACTTCTACCATGGCGGCCTGGCCGGGAGGATCGCCGATGAAATGGCCATGGGCCAGGGGCTGCTTACCGTCGAAGATCTTGCTGCCTACAAGGTTATCGAGCGGGAGCCTCTTTCGACCAGCTACCGGGATTTTACCCTGTTGACCAATCCGCCCCCGGCGATGGGGGGGAGCTGGCTGGCGCTGGCCCTTGAGCTGCTTGATAATCAGGTGATGGGTGATCTCGATTGTAATTCGGTGGAACACCTGGGCTTGATCGCCCGGTTGATGGCCGAGATCTATAAGTTGCGGGAGGAAGGGGACCCCCGGATATCGGCGGGCCGACCCGCTGGGATCAGCCGCGCTTTCAGTCGTGGCACCACCCACATGAGTATTAGTGACAGTGAGGGCAACGTCGCCGGGATGACCTGTTCCAATGGCGAGGGTTCGGGATATTTCGCCCCCGGAACCGGTATCATGCTTAACAATATGATGGGCGAGGACGATCTGCATCCCGAGGGTTTTCATGCCAGCCCGCCGGGATTGCGGGTGGCCTCGATGATGGCCCCTTCGATTTTACTGCAAAACGAGGAGGTGAAGCTGGTCATCGGCAGCGGCGGCAGCAAGAGGATCGGGACCGCTCTCCTTCAGGTGATCAGTCGGGTGGTCGATTTCGGCGCGGCGGTTCAGGAGGCGGTTGAGGCTCCCCGGATGCACTGGGATGGCACGAAGCTGCAAGTTGAACCAGGTTTCGACAAAGGGGTCATTGCCTCCCTGGGCCAGGACTGGCCGGTCAATCCCTGGCCCGGCCGCGATGTTTATTTCGGCGGGGTCCATG
>JAWOIQ010000096.1:0-56410 GCA_046484585.1 Desulfurivibrionaceae bacterium | reverse complement strand
TCCCGGATAATGGATGTCGTCGGCCTCCGATTCCGCCGCCGCGCCTCTGGCGGCAAAATAGCCATTGCCCAGGGTACACAAAGCTTCGCGCAAATCCTCCTTTCCCGGCTCGAAACCTTCATATATCAATGACCATTTACTCATCGGTATTCTCCTGGAGCATTCCGGTTAGCGCTTCTAAAAAATCCCTGACCTGTCGACAATCTTCCAGAACATATCGAGCTCTCGAAGTGCGTGGGGCCGCATCCGCTTCGTCGCCCTTTACGACCACGCCGATTCCTCCGGACTGGAGAACCCCGAATGCGTCTTCGTCGGTAAGGTCGTCGCCGAGGTAGAAGGGCAGAACCTCGGGCCGGTTCAGGTCAAGGGCCTCCATCAACCAGCACAGTGCCTTACCCTTGTGCCAGTCGATTTCCGGTTGCAGCTCGAAGATTTTTTTACCTGAACTTCTGCGAAGCCCGGCATGGGTTTCCAGGACTTGAGCGACCGCCGCTTCCACCTCCGGCAGTCTCTCCTCAGCCACCTTCCGAAAATGGATCGCGATGGAAAATTTTTTGCGTTCGACCAGGGTGCCGGGGGTGTTGTCCAACAGGGTTCGGAGTTTTTGTTCGGCGCGATCAAGAACCGGCAGAAATTTAACGCCCTGCCGGGAACCGAGTCGCCGGCCGGCGGGACCGGAGATCTCAAAGCCGTGGCTTCCCGCGTAGAACAGATTGTCGATGGAGACAAGTTCCCTGACATTGCTCAGGTCGCGGCCGCTGATTACCGCCACCACCGCTTTGTCGGCAAGGGCCGCGACGGCGGCGCGCATTTCATCGGACAGAATCGCCAGTTCGGGACTCTCGACGATCGGAGATAAGGTGCCGTCATAGTCAAGGGCAATAAAAGCTTGCCCGGCTGCGAGAAGATTCCTGATTTCAGGGAGGGAGGCAAGCGCCGACGGCAGCTCTTCCATGTCTTGTTCCCAAATGGGAATTTGCCCTTCCACCGTAAGTTCGGAGAGGACCTTTACCACCACATCGGCCCCCTGTTCCCGCAAGGCTTCGGCGCGGCCGCTTCTGTCCACGCCGATAACGCAGCCGAAATGGCCGCGGCTGCCGGCCTGAACTCCGGATATGGCGTCCTCCAGGACGATTGCCTGGGCGGGGGGTGTCTCAAGGCGCCGGGCTGCTTCCAGGAAAATATCCGGCGCCGGTTTGCCGTTCAGGCCGAGTTGTTCGGAAACGACGCCATCGACCCGCACATCGAACAACTCTTCGATGCCGGCGGCCTTAAGCACGGTCCGGCAATTTTTGCTGGAAGAGACAACCCCGGTCTTGAAGCCGTTTTTCTTGAGCAGGCGGATCAGTTCAACGGCAATCTCATAACGTTCGACGCCATGGCTTTGCAGATGCTCGTTAAAAATTTGATTCTTTTTGTTGCCCAGGCCGCAGACCGTCCCGGCGTCGACGGGATCATCCGGGTTGCCGAAAGGCAAAGCGATGCCCCGGGATTTTAGGAAGCTCTCAACCCCGTCATAGCGCGGCTTGCCGTCAACATAGGCGCTGTAATCGGAATCGAGGTCGAAGGGCTGCCACTTCCCGTCTGGCCCGGCCCGCCCCTCCAGATATTCGTCGAAGAGTTTCTTCCAGGAGGCTGCATGCACATTCGCGGTCTTGGTGATCACTCCGTCCAGATCGAAGAGGATGCCATCGAATTTATCTTTGCTTATATTGAATGCAGGTTGTTCGCAGACCATTTTACGTCCACCGTAATTCTCGATTTGTAAGGGGGACAAATCAACCATTGTCCTTGCAGGCGCTGCACCGGACGGATATCGCAGATTCCTGATAGCAATCCGGGGAGGCAATCCCGGTTGACCTGAAATATCCGGTATATAAAAAATTATATCGTGAAATTGCTGGAAAAGAACAGGTGGTTGTGGGTTTTTATCCTGGAAAATTCAGTGGAGGCAAAGATTGCCCATTCGGCCGGGAAGTTTGGTTGTCTTACTGGTGTCCGCCCATAATGGTCTTTTGCCCGATAACTTCGTCGTTGCAGAATCGGAAGGGCTCACGTACCCAAAGTACGCTGTGCTTTCCGACGTCCTTGCTTCGTTATCGGACAAAAATACTCATTTCCGGACAGACCTAACTGAATCCGGCTATTCCCGACAACTTCCGTCGGAGCAGCCGCAGCCGTTATCCCCCTCGCCCGGGGCGCCGAATCGGGAGAACAGCCTGCGGCTTGCCAGATAAAAAGGCTTTGCCGAGAGAATGAGCAGAAGAATGGCGCCTGCCAGTTGGATGGGGTATGGCATGATCGCCCCGGCCTGGCCGACCACGGCCTGGGCGGAAATATTGCTCCACTGGTAGACCTTGTCCAGGAGCAGCCCGAAAGTGACGCTGGTTACCGAAAGCACCAGAAGATAGCGAAGGGTGGTCCTTTTGCCCATCAGGCCGGTGAGGATGGAGAGGGAGGCCATATTGGTGGCGGGGCCGACCAGCAGGAAGACCAGAGCGGCGCCGGGGCTGACCCCCTTGAGGATCAGGGCGGCGGCGATCGGGGTCGAGGCGGAGGCGCAGATGTAGATCGGAATGCCCGCTGCCAGCATTACCAGCATTGAGGTGATGCCGCCGCCAAGATAGTTAATAAATATTTCCTGGGGGATCCAGACGGTGATGATCCCGCTCAGTACCAGGCCGAAAGCAAACCAGATTGCCAGATCGCCCCACAATTCGACAAATGCGTATCTGAGACTTGCCTCGACCCTGACAAAAATTCCCTGATCGTTGGCGCCATTACCGCTCGGGCCGGGACCGCCGCCCGGCAAGGTGATCAGTGGCGGCGGGCTCGGCTTTGCTTCCCGCCCGAACAAGCTTTCGATGATACCGGCCGTCACGGCGCTTATGAAGGCGGCGACCGGCCGGGCCACTGTCATGATCGGGTCGAGCAGGGCATAAGTGACGCTGATCGAGTCGACCCCCGATTCCGGGGTGGAGATCAGGAAAGCGATGGTCGCGCCGTTATTGGCGCCCTGTTTTTTGAGGGAGGCGGCGGCGGGCATTACTCCGCAGGAACAGAGAGGTATAGGGATACCGAACAGCGCCGCCTTAAAGACAGGGCCGAAGCGGCCCCGGCCGAGATGTCTGGCCACGTACTCCGTGGACAGGAAGCTCTTCAGCAGCCCGGCGATAACGATGCCGAAGAGAATATAGACGGAGGCGTCCAGGAGAAGGTCCCAGGATGCCGATAAAACGTTAATGATAAAAGTCATTGGATCTTTATTCCCTCCTGAATCCGTGAGCGTTCGAGAACGGTGCAGATGCAAGGCGACATCAATGTTGATAATACTAATGGTATATCAACGAGTTGCCAACACAGCAGATGCGCCGTTATCGGGCGCCCCGCAGGGCGGCGGTGTGAACCAGGCAATCCAGGGGGAAACCATTATCTAATGCAATTACAAACGGATAAAGTGAAATTCCCCACAAAGCCGTCACGGATTCAGGTCCCTGAGATGTTCAAGGCCGATAGCGATCAACCGGCTGATATGTTCGTCGCTTAAGCGGTAATAAAGGACCGGACCCTGGCGGCGGTTGGAGACCAGATAGAGCTGACGGAGCATCCGCAGCTGGTGGCTGACGGCCGACTCGGTAATCTCCAGGAAGGCGGCCAGGTCGCAGACGCACATCTCTTCCTGGGACAAAGCGAGCAGGATCCGTAAACGGGTCGGATCGCCCATGGCCTTGAATATATTGGTCAGTCTTTCGTGCTCCCTCGTCTTAAGCGCGGCGCGGCGGGCTTTTTCAACCCGGTCGGTATGGATTATCCGGCATAGACAGGCGTCTTCCTGGGGTTTGTTCATCTGATACCTTTGTGTATGAGTATATGCTCAGACAATAACAGCAAACGGGGCCAAGTGTCAAAATAAAGTAGAGACCCCCTTCTGTATTAAAAATCTTGCATTTAAGCGAATATTGGTTGAACATGTCGGGAATATTATTTCCCGGAATTTGAACGGAAACCTGCTGAGATAACTGTTAACCAAAGAGGGTATTTAAAATGGCCACAACTTTCCCGGATGACAAAAAATGGGAAGCGGCTTTCATCCGTTACGGATTTGATGCCGCGGTCGGCCGGCAGTTCAGGGGCATAATCCACAACCTTAACGGGGTGGGGCAGGCCTTTATGATGCAGACCGAGTTGCTGAACATGATGTTTAAACAGGCGGATGCGGCCCTTGACGAAATCGACCGCGCCGAAAACCCGGAAGAAAAGCATGAGAAGATCGCCAATTTGCGAAAAATGCTGGCGGGACGTGGTGATCTGATCAAGCTGCTGGCCGATGAGGTCGACATTCTCCAGAAGACCTTAAAGCGCACCTCCCTGGTCAGCAGGGAGATTGGGGGATCATCCGTCACCGAAACCTATGACCTCGGGACGGTAATCGAGCTTGAACTGGAGTTTTTGAATTCGGATGGTTTCTTCAAGCACCGAATCAAGAAAACCCTGGAGTTGGCCGATAATCTTCCCGAGTTGACCGGCCATCGTCTCGAGCTCCACCAGATTCTGGCCGCTCTTCTGGAGAATGCTTCCCTGGCCCTGGCCGAAAATGGTGCCGAGGCCGCCGTGCCGGAGATCTCAATTAATGCCGCGGTTCAAAACGATGAAATCGTCATCGGGGTATGCGATAACGGTTCCGGCATCGAGGCCGGCGAACGGGAAAACGTCTTTGCGTCGTTTTACACGACCAGGCAAGACCGTTTGGGCATGGGCCTTTATCTGGCCCGAATCCTGGCCCGGAATGCAGGCGGAAAATTAACCTGCGAGAGTTCGCCCGGACGGACCTGTTTTATCCTGCGGATGCCGGTCAAGGGGAATCGGGGGTGAAATCCGCTGAGGGTGAAGGTCCCGGCGTGCTCTATGTGGTGGCCACCCCGATCGGTAATCTGGAGGATATCACCCGGAGGGCAATCCGGATTCTGGGCGAGGTAGCCCTGATCGCGGCCGAGGACACCAGGCATACCAGAAAGCTGCTGGCCAGTCTCGATATTCATACCCCTCTGGTCAGCTACTATAAGGGGCAGGAGTTCAGCCGCTCCCGGCAGGTTATCGAAAAATTACTCGGGGGGGAGGATGTGGCGCTGGTCTCCGACGCGGGTACGCCGGCGGTGTCCGACCCGGGGGCCATTCTGGTCCGGCAGGCCATTGGCGAGGGGATCCGGGTTGTGCCGATCCCCGGTCCGTCGGCCCTGACCGCCGCGGTCAGCGTGGCAGGTCTTGAAGAGGGGGGCTTTCTCTTTGTCGGTTTTTTGCCCGGCAAGAAAGGCGAACGACGCCGTCTCCTCCTTGGTTTGCTGGAGACGGGCCGTCCCCTGGTCTTCTATGAATCGCCCCGCCGAATAATCAAATCCCTGCAGGAATGTCTCGATGTTTTCGGGGACCGTCCCGTTTTTCTTGGTCGTGAGCTGACCAAGCTCCATGAAGAACTGTTCCATGCGCGTCTTTCTTCGGTTCTTGACGATCTGGCCGCCCGGCCCCGGATCAAGGGCGAGTTTGTGGTGATCGTCGGCCCGGCCGCCTCTGAAAACGAAGGTCCGACCGGAGGTGAACTTGAGGATATTCTGGTCTGGTATCGGGATCAATCCGATCTTTCCATGCGGGATGTATGCCGGAAGGTCGCGGTTGATCTGAACATATCCCGATCCGAGGTGTACAGCCGGGCTCTGTCGGTCTGGAAGGATTAACTTTTCTTGAATCCGATGTCGGAGTTAAGAAGTGGAATTCGCGCCAATTTAATCACCCGATTCAAAGCCAATGAAATTAAAACCCCTAAATTCGAAACAGATTGCCGGCGTGGGATGCCGTGAATAATCTGGATGAATGGAACGGAAAAAGGTGGCCGTTAAGTCGAGGGCCGGGAATCATCATATGAAATGTCGCTATCTGTTCACTCCCATAAAAACCGGGATTAGCCGAATTAACCGGCTATTTTTTTCAGGGTTAGCAGTTTTATCCCTATGTCTGGCATCGGCGCTGCCCGTGGAGGCGGCTGCGATCGCGGCATCCGCGGCACCGGTTATTTCGGAAAGTTATGCCCGTGATCCGGTTTTTAACTGCCGGACCTATTTCCAAGAAGCCGGAAAGGGCAACAAGCGGACCATCGTCCTTGTGCATGGGGTCGGAGAAGAGGCCTCTCTTCTCTGGCACGATCTGATCGGGCTTTTGGCGGAGAAATTTCATGTCATCGCCTTTGACCTGCCGGGTTTCGGCAAATCCGGACAAGGCACCGCCCTCTACTCGCCGGAGCGCTACGGAGAGTTCCTGCACTGGGTGATCCGGGAGAACAGTACCGGACCGGTGATCCTTCTCGGCCATTCCCTGGGCGGCGCCCTGGTTCTGCGATATGCCTCGATCTATCCCGAGACCGTCGATCATCTGGTCGTGGTCGATGCGGCGGGGATTCTGCATCGGATTGCCCTGTCGAAAAATTTCGTCCGGTTCGAGGAGCCGGAACCCCGCCGCAAGGGTTTGCCCGGGTTGATCCAGAAACCTTTGGAAAAACCCCTCCACGCCCTCAATAAATTTGCCGGCAACACCATGGAGAATCTGGAGTTCGCCAAGACGGACCTGGGCCTTGAAACCATCATCGGCTACCCGTGGTTGCGGAAATTCCTTCTGGGCGGCAATCCCCAGGCCATTGCCAGCCTGGCCCTGGTGCAGGAGGATTTCACCGCCCATCTCGCCGGCAATAAAGTCCCCACCTCGATAATCTGGGGCAGGGATGACGACGTCTCACCGCTGCGGACCGCTAAGCTGCTGGCGGGGAAACTGCCGGTCAGCCGACTGCGGATTATCGAGCGGGCCGGCCATGTGCCGCTACGGGATCAGCCCGGCGAATTCAATCGCGTTCTGCTGGCTGAAATAGAGGCGCCGCCGACCGCGGAAGATGGTCGGACGGCAGTCTCCGGGCCGATTCGGACCGGCAGCTGCGAAGGGCGGGACGATATGGTTTTTTCCGGTCGTTTCGACAAGATAATAATCAACCGCTGCCGGCGGGTTCTGATCAAAAATGTTGAGGCCGGCTTCATCGGGATCACCCGGTCGGAGGTTGTGCTCGAAGACACGGAGATCCGGGGAGGGGAAATCGGTCTGGATCTGGAGCGCGCCAAGGTGGTCGGCACCAATGTCCTGATTGAAGCGGCAACCGCCATCCGCTCCTCGGCCAGCAGGATCGACCTGGCCGGGGCGGAGCTTGCCGCTACCGGGGCCGCCCTGGCGACGCCGGGGGCAACCGTGGCCCTTTTTTCGGTCAGTACGGTCGACAGCCCCGGGACCAAGGGCAATCTGCATGGCGTCTATCGCCTGGAGGCCGGCAAGGGGTTATAGCCGGATCAGCCTTTTTGTCCGCCGGTTTCCGGACGGCTGTCGTCGCCGACGAGCAGTTCCACGAACTTGCCGTTTATCAGAGAAAAAAAGATGATGTAGAAGGAGAGGACCACCGTGTAACGCAGGCCGAAGTAATAGACCATGGCGGGAAGGAAATGAATTTTCACGTTGCGGTTATAGAGGATGGCGGCCAGCAGCCCGTTTCTTGCCCCATGCCTTTTCAATTCGCCCAGCATCGGGAAGAGCAGATAGGGCGGGCCGGAAATAAACAGCCTCGCCGCCACGGCATACAGCCATCCCTTCAGGCCCGACTCGCGGCCGAGATGGCGGCGGATTTTCTCCGGATTCAAAAAGATGTTGGTCAACAGCAGGACCACGAAGACCAGGGCCAGAACCGGCACCACCTTGACAAGCATGACCGCGAAGTAGCCGAAGGCATCCATTACCAGGGCCGGATCGAAGAGGGCGGCGATACCGTATAGTCCCAGGACGAAAAGCAGGAATTTAACCCTGCCGCCGATCCTTTCCGGGGAGCGGTCCCGGTGGGCCGTCATGGCAGGAATCCCAGGGTAAGGACGGTGGCGATCGCCACCAGGAGGGAAAAAACGAAATTGACCAGATTGCGGATCACGGTGAAACGCAGGCCCAGTTCCGAGGCCTCGATGGGAATCATCACCAGTCCCACGGTGGTCCAGGACATGACAAAAGCGGTCACCGCCAGCAGGCTGACCCCGGCCTGCAGCAGCTCGCCGCCGGCCACATAACTGGTTATCGGAATGCCGAAGGAGATCGAGCCCGCCACCGCGCCGATCAGCGGATCGAGCAGGTAATTGCCGCTGAACCATTTCGGGTAACTGTCGGATAAAAACTGGTGGAGCAGGCCGATGAGCAGCAGGATGCCGGCCAGCATCGGCAGTACCGATCTGAAAAGTCCCACCGTCCGCCGGAAAGCGGGTCCGGTTCTTGCCCTGATTGTCTCGCGGTTGTTCATCCTGAATCCGTGACGGCTTAGTGGGGAATTTTGTTTTATACCCACAGGGCATAAGTTTCGTACGAGCAGACAAGCTGCTCAACTCAACTTTATTCGTTAGTTGTTACGTAAATAATCGATTTTTCACCGGGTCGCCTCGATTCACCCCGCCGCCCTGCGGGGCGCCCGATAACGGCGGATCTGCCGCGTTGGCAACTCGTTGATATACCAATAGTATTATCAACATTGTTGCCGCCTTGCATCTGCACCGTTCTCGAACGCTCACGGATTCAGGTTTTTAGCATTGGTTCACTACAATAACCATTAAAATGGAAAAATAAAAAAAGATCGGCGGTTCAGGCTGTTTTATTCGAATAGCGGCCGAAAAAAAACGAATATAATACCCTTTTTTAGCGACTTGGGAAATATTTTTTTGGAAGGAGCTGCGGCCCGCAGCAAGGTGTCTGTCCCGGCGCCTTGCCGCACCACGGCCAGGCCGGAATTGGCCGGGACCACGAATTACCACGGGGGGCGTGGAAGGACTTACCAGGCGTACGGCAGTTTTTTATTGATTTCGATGATCTTGTGGTTGACCGAGATGTAACCGCCCCGGCACAGCTCCTTCATGACCCGGCTGACCATCTCCCGGGAAGAGCCGACCATGTTGGCAATGTCCTGATGGGTCAGTCTCTCGTCGATGACCTGCTTGCCGGTATCATTATCGACTCCGGCCATTTGCAGGAAGAGCCGCGCCACCCTGCCGTATACATCCATCAGGGCGAGGCTTTCGATCTTCTTGTTGGCCTCCCGGAGCCTCTCGATCGAATCCTTCAGCAGGCTGAAAACGATATCGGGATTGGCGGAAATGATTTTCCGGAACTCTTTTTTAGACAGGATAAGAACCTCGCTTTTTTCCCTGGTCACTACGCAGGCGCTGCGGGCCGAGCCTGCCTCCAGGGCGGTCATCTCCCCGAAGTAATCGCCGGGGCCTAGAATCGACAGGATAATCTCTTTGCCGTGTTCGTCGATGATCGTGACCTTCACCTTGCCGCAGGCTACGATATACAACGAGTCGGTAAGATCTCCTTCGCTTAGAATAATGGTGTTTTTCGGATATACCTTTTTAATCGCGGCTTGTTTGATCTTGTCGAGATCGGGGTCGCTGATCCCCGAGAAGATGGCGCTGCTTACCAGGGGGTTTTTCATCATATTTTCCTCGATTTTTCTGATTATTGAGCGATCGTCTCATTTTTCGGTTGCCGGTAATTTATCAATTTTACAGGGAAGTTTATCCAGGCCGATCCGCCCTGGCGGATCGAAAGCATTATATCGGCAAAATCATCCAATAACAACCCGTAGAGGCAGATGTAAATATTTCACATAAACCTGGTAGTAAAGGTCACTGTTTTCAGCGCAGGGATATTTTATTGTTTTTCACGAAAAAAGCGGTTTTTTGCTAAACATTTATTAGAAATTTGGGGCCGGGTCGGGTATAGCAACAAGTGGTTAATGAGAAATCAGTTGAACCGGTTCATGGATGTCATGAAATAGGCACGGAATTGAGAAAGGAGAGGCATGTGATGGATGGAATCAGAGCGGGCGCTTTGGCGGATAAAGCTGAGTTGAGCAGCTTGTCTGCTTTCATGCCCTTTAGGGTGCAATCGAAACTTACGCCCTGTGGGTATAAGTTTAAGTGGTTGATCGCCGCGGCCTTGTTAATGCCGCTTATTATCTCCTGCGCCGGAGTAGATCCCCGAGATGTCGATGTTGAACTTGAGCAGACGGCTCCCGAAGTCAAAATAACCTCCTACACCGGGGCGTTGTCCGATCTGGGCTCGATGAGCACGGTTTTCGACACCGGTCTGGTCAAGATCCAGAGCAACGATATTACCGATAAAACCGGAACCGCCATGACCACCGGCGGTGAAATCCAGAGAAACATCACCGAGATAATGAAAAGCACCTTGAATTCGATCGGCGGCAATGTCGTCTTTATCGAATACGATCCCGGTTTTATCCAGAACCAGATGGTTACCGGCTATTCTGATTTCGCGGACAAGCTTATTCCCGATGTCGTCATAACCGGCGGAATCACCGAATTTGATCGTGGCCTGGAGACCAGGGGGGACGGCGTCGATGTCGGGGCCCAGGCCACGGTCAGCGGTCTCAAGAGCTGGGTGCCCTCCGATGAAATCGGAGTTAATTACGGCAGCGCCGGAAAGGCGGGCAAGGCTCGGATCACTCTTGATTTCAACATGAAGGATTTTACGACCCTGGCGGGAATTGCCAAGATGACCACCACCAACAGCATGGTGGTTAACAAGGCGACCCGGCAGAAAGAGCTGGGGATAACCATCTTCGGGCCGACTTTCGGGCTCAAGGGCTCCGTTAAAAAGGTGCAGGGCCGGCATGAAGCGGTGCGGCTTCTGGTGCAGACCAGTATGATCCAGATGGTCGGCAAGTACCTGAATATTCCCTACTGGCGCCTCCTGGGCGACGACACCCTGCCCGATCCCGTGGTGCTCGACTCCATTGCCGCGATTTACTACTCGATGGCTCCCGCTACCCGGGTGGCCGCGATTCAGCAATGGTTGTACATCCACGGTTACGATACCCAGGTGACCGGCGTGCTTGATGCGCAGACCGAGGCGGCTTTGCTTGCTTTTGCCCCCGATTATCAGGTCGGCAGCGGCGAAATCAGCGAGGAGCTTTTTACCGATATCTATATCGGTATGCCGTTTGATGCCGCCGCCGTCGGACGCCGGGCCGCCCTGGATAATATTCTCTACCAGCAGGCCATGGCCCAGGCCGAACCGGCCGCCCCGGAGCAGGCAGCTCCCGAAGCTGTCGCCTATGAGGAGCAGGCCTATGAGGAGCAGGTTGCTGCCGCTCCCCATGCGGAGGCAGCGCCGCGGGAAGCGCCGGCGGCCGAGTCGGCCGGCAATGCCAATGCCCTGCAAAGCACCGGTTTCGGCCGGATGTTGAATGACAGCGATTGGTAGGCATATGCCCCCGCGAATTTCAGGAATATGACAAAGAAATCAAGCTGTTCTGATAATGGAGGAACCCCGATGCGTCTGGCCAGAGCCACCACCTTTTTTGTGATTGCCATGTTGATATTTTCGCCGGCGGCCATGGCCGGCAATAAGAAAATCATGACCATAAGGGCCGCTAAGATCGTTGCCGAACGGGCCATTGTCGAGTCGATTTACGGACTCAAGATCCGCTCGAGCGAATCGGTGGAGAATATGATCGCCTCGGGGTTCGAGGGCAAGACCGATACCAAAACCCAGGCTGAAATCCGCGGGATCAGAATAGATGAAATGTCCTATGATGCCGAAAAGGACATCGCCAAGGCCGTAGCCTCGATAACCCTGAACGAGTTCACCAATATCGACGGGCAGCAGATCAACTTTAACGGCAAGAGCTTCACCAGGGTGGGGTTCGCCACCTCCACGCCGGGGATGGCCGTGCCCCTCGGAGCGCTGCGGGCCGCCGAGATCGATGCCTACAAGCAACTGGCCAAGCGGATCGTCGGTTTCACCCTGGAGAGCCAGACCACGGTGGAAAATTATATTTTAACCTCGGATATTGTCAAATCGAAGGTGCTCGCCACTATTTATCTGGCCCGGCTTGCGGATTACGGCTGGGATGACCAGGGCGACGCCTTTGTCAAGATGCAGATCGATACCAATGAGGTGTCGGAGATCCTCGGTCAGCAGATTCTGGATGTGGACCCGGTGATCGAAGTCGAGGGGCTGGGAGCTCAAAGTGACGATTACTCGCAAGCCGGTTCGGGCCTGTAACATAAATACGGAGGTGTGGGACGATGAAGGCTAAATATTTTATTTTTGGTGTCTTGGCCGCCCTGTTTTTTCTGGTCCTCACCGGAGCCATCGATCACCAGGGCTCCTCGTCTGCAAATCTGAGCTTTGGCCGCTACCAGCTGTCCTCCTGGGCCACTTCCTTCGGCGAAAAAGGCGGCGCGGTCGGCGCCTTTGTGATCGATACCGTTTCCGGGGAGACCCGCACGGTTTATAGCCGGACCTACGGGCCGAGCATGGAAAGCACCGTTATAAAAAACGATCTGAAAAAACCCTATAGTTCCATCGACTGAAATCCGGATTAACTCTGATGGCGCCGCAAAAACTCCGATCTGCTTGGTCGTGGTAAGTTTTTGTCTGTTCGGCATACCACATGTATGGTCTCTCTCTCGAAAACACACTGCTTTTTTGTACACTAAGGGTTCTCCCGGGAGGCATTTCCCGCGGGGCGTATATCAAGATTTTTGCATGGCCATCCCCTGACTTCTTGCGATTTCAGCAATTCCGGTTCAGTTTTTGGTGAAGTCAACGCTCAGGTGGGCCGCCTCCTTGTTCAGGGAGACGGGCAGGGCGGTTTCAAAGCTGAACGATTCGCCCCTGCCCAGGGGTTGGTGATCCTTTACCGGGAGCTCGAAGGTCTGGAGAACGTTGCCGGTGGCCGAGAGGATATGCAAAGAGAGAAAGCCGCGAATCACGCTGTTCGAGGTGTTTTTGAGCAAGCCCCTGACGCTGACGATGTTATTGGCCGGATGGAACTCGGCCTCCAGGCCGTTCATATCTACCAGAGACGTTGTCAGCTCAAGGGGGGTCAGGTTCCGACCCTGGCCGGCCAGGGATAACCCGGCGGCTAACAACAGTGAAGACAAACCGACGGCGGAGAATCTTTTTTTCATCGCAGGCGTCCTTTAACTTGATTTTGAATGGGTGTTCGGACCGGCTGAAACGGTGACGCAGACCGGTAACTTATGAAATCTCATACTAACCGATAATCTTGTCGCTTCCCATAACCAAACCGTAATAATCAGCGAAAAAACGCTGGTGAAAAAGTCACAGAAAAATGGTGTACCCATTCACTGCTTGCCGAGGTGGCTTGCAGTGATAATTACACTTTAAAACAGGAGTCCGACCCCCGCTTCGGGCGGGATGAATTTTGTGGGGCCGCCCTGATTGCTTTAAGTTGTTTTTGGTGGGAAAACCAAAGTAAAAATGATAATAGATATCAAATAGATTAATTGAGTGAAAATTACTTCGGGTCTCTGCACCCGGCACGCGCAATTCGGAGATGCCAAATGAAAAAAATTAATCTCTCCCTCTGTCTTTCCCTGGCGCCTTTGTTTTTCTGCATTTCCCCGGCTTTTGCCGATTCCAGTGTCAAGGGAGCGGTGATAAATGTGCCCGGGCAAACGGGGAAAAGCGTCAACGTTGCCGTCGGCAGTCAGAGCAGGGCGGAGCAGAGTTCCATAAAGTTGCAGAGTCTCGATATGGGAGGGGCTGTCGTCAATCTCAATCGCAGCAGTCAGAGCGTCAACGTTGCCGCCGGCAACAATGCTTCGGCCAGCCAGGCCTCCACCAGGGTGGGCGGTAAATTGCGGGGAGCGGTGGTCAACACCAGCCTGGTCGATAAGAAGGTCAATGTGGCGGCGGGGAATAACGTCAAGGCCAACCAGGGCTCAATCGATATCTCGGATAGTCGGATCACCGGCGCGGTGGTCAATACGGCGGCCGGCCGGAACGCCGTCAACGTCGGGGCCGGCAATAGGGTTGATGCTGATCAGTCCTCGGTCCGGATGGAGAGTAGCCGGGTGAAGGGGGCGGTGGTCAATACCTCGGTAGTTGATCAGTCCGTCAATGTCGGAGCCGGCAACCGGGTCAAGGCCGGTCAGGCCTCCGTGGTTATGGAAAACAGCAAGGTGAGCGGGGCGGTGGTCAATACCGCGATCGGCCAGAATCTGGTCAATGTCGGGGCGGGCAACCAGGTGGAAGCCGATCAGGCCACGGTGAGGATGTCCGGCAGTAGTGTCGAGGGGGCGGTAGTCAACACCGCCGCCGGTCAGAACCTGGTCAATGTTGCGGCCGGCAACAAGGTTGAGGCGCGGCAGGTTGCAGCCAGCCTGGAAAATTCGAAGGTTTCCGGGGCGGTGGTCAATACCGCGGTCGGTCAGAATATGGTCAACGTGGCGGCCGGGAACCGGGTCGAAGCCAACCAGGCTGCCACCAGGATGGAAAACAGCAGCCTGAACGGGGCCGCCGTCAATAGTATCGGCGCCCTGGGGGCGGTTAATGTCGCGGCGGGCAACCAGGCCGAGGCCAACCAGGCCGCGGTGAAAATGGAAAACAGTAAGGTGAAGGGAGCCCTGATCAACACGGTGGTTGGCGGGGCGGTCAACGTGGCGGCCGGCAACCGGGTTGAGGCCAACCAGGGCGCGGTCAAGCTGGAGAACAGCGAGCTGAAAGGGACCGCGGTCAATACCGTGGCGGGTGCGGCCCTGAATGTCGCGGCGGGCAACCGGGTTGAGGCCAATCAGGCTGCGGTCAAGCTGGAGAACAGCGAGATGAAAGGGACTGCGGTCAATACCGTGGCGGGGGCGGCCCTGAATGTCGCGGCCGGCAACCGGGCCGAGGCCAACCAGGGTGCGGTCAAGCTTGAGGACAGCGAGCTGAAAGGGACCGCGGTCAATACCGTGGCAGGGGCGGCCCTTAATGTCGCGGCGGGCAACCGGGTTGAGGCCGATCAGGGCGCTCTGAAGATGAAAAACAGCAGTATGAAGGGCAATGTGAAAAACACCGTAGCCGGGGCGGCTCTTAATGTCGCGGCGGGTAATCGGGCCGAGGCCAGTCAGGGCGCCACCGAAATTGCCAACAGCGATGTCCGGGGCAATATCACCAATACCGTCGGCGGCGCAGCCTTGAATGTCGCGGCAGGCAACCGGGCCGAGGCCAATCAGGCGGCGACCAGGATCGAGAACAGCAGGGTCAGGGGCAATATCAAAAACACCGTCGGCGGCGCCGCCCTGAATGTTGCCGCCGGTAGCCGTTCCGAAGCCAACATGGGTTCCACCAAAATCGAGAACAGCAGCGTCCGGGGCAATATCACCAATAAAGTGGCCGGCGGTGCGATCAATGTGGCGGCCGGCAGCCGGACCGAGGCCAACATGGGCTCGGTGGTCGTTGAAAACAGCAGCGTCTCCGGAAATATCTCGACCAGGGTAAAGGGCGGCGCTGCCATCAATGTTGCCGCCGGTTCCGGGGCGGAGGCCAACTCCGGCGCGGTGATCGTCAAGCACGGTTCCAGCATCGGCGGCGATGTCGCCGTTACCTCCGGCAAGGGCATTACCGTCAACGATGTGGATAGTCCGTTCAGTTTTGGCCAGAATGTTAATGTTGCCGCGGGAAGGGGCAAGACTTCCAATAAAAATTCGGTGGTCATGAAGTAATTGATTATGAGTATTCGGTTGTTTAGGAACCCTTATGCCGGACACTTCATATATGTTATAAAAAAAGATTTTTTAACAACGGCTCAGCCAACAACAACAGAAAGGAGATTGAAATGAAGAAAGTGATTATCGCAGTTGCGGCAGCAAGTCTGGCGATGGGATTTGCCTCCGTTGCATCGGCCGCCTCAGATGTTAAGGGTGTGATCAGCAATAAGGCCGAGGTCAAGAAGTCGGCCAACGTGGCCATCGGCGAAGGGGCCAAGGCCAGGATGGGTACCGTGGCCCTCAAAAATTCCAGCGTCAAGGGTGTGGTTACCAATAATGCCAAGGTCGATAAATCGGCTAACGTGGCTATCGGCAAAGACTCCAAGGCCAACATGGGTTCGATATCGATGGATCGCTCCAAAATCAAGGGTGTGGTCAGCAATAAGGCCGACATCGGCAAATCAGCCAACGTGGCAATCGGTGGTGGAACCGCCAATATGGGCACGATCGATATGAAGGGCAGTAGTGTCAAGGGTGTGGTTACCAATAATGCCAAGGTCGACAAGTCGGCCAACGTGGCGATCGGGGAAGGCGCCAGCTCCAACATGGCTTCGGTGGCGATGGATCACTCCAACGTCAAGGGCGTGATCAGCAATAAGGCCGACATCGGCAAATCGGCCAACGTGGCGATCGGCAAAGGCGCCAGCGCCAATATGGGTGCTATCGATATGAAGGGCAGCAATGTCAAGGGTGTGGTGACCAACCGGGCCAATGTCGATAAGTCGGCCAATGTCGCCATCGGTGAGGGCGCTACTTCCAATATGGCTTCCATCTCGATGGATCGGGCCAATGTTAAGGGCGTGATCAGCAACAAGGCCGACATCGCCAAATCGGCCAATGTGGCCATCGGTAATGATGCCACCGCCAACATGGGTACCGTCGCTATTAAAAACGCCAAAATTCAAGGGGTGGTCACCAACCAGGCCAGTGTTGACAAATCGGCCAATGTCGCTATCGGCAACGGTTCTGAAGCCAGCATGGGTTCGGTTACCATCGAGTAATCGCTCAACCTGACAATCGGTATGATCTCGGCCCGGCATCAATTTTAAGTAGCCGGGCCGAGATGTTATATTTTTAGTTTTCCATTGCTCCGGAGCCTTTAAAATGAAGGGAATGGTATTTTTCACTCTGTTGGCGGCGCTCTTTTTTGCCGGTTCTATTAATGGTTGGGCCGGCGATCTTGATGACGGCATCTCCAAGTTTACCGACGACGGCATTGCAAGTTACGATGACATGGGCAAGCCTGACAAGAATATCAAGTTCATTATCATGAATTCCAAATCGAGGGCTAAGGTCGCGCAAAAGGCCGGGAAAGCGAGCACGACGACCGGCCAAACCACCGGCGACAATAACAGAAACAGTGTCGTCATGGGGGCAGGCAGCAAGATCCTCGGCGATGTGATTATTGTTGACGAGAGCAAGGATAACTGAAAAGAAGCCAGGTTATGGGGCGGGAGATACTGCCGGATAAGTTTCCCACCGATATGCAATCAGGGTGAAAAGGCCGATTTCCCGGCAGTAAAAGGGGAGCGGCCTTTTTTTATAATATCAGGAAATGATGGTGGCAATGATGGAAAAATCCGATACGGAATTTGAAAGCAAATTGATCCCGATCATGCGGGAAGGCGTTGAGGTGATAAAAATGGTCTGTTTCCGCAAACTCGCTTCGTCCATGACCGAAAGATATCCCGACCGGGATCCGAAATTCCGCACCATGCTGACCGGGGCAGTGATTAATGAAATGTTCGGCATTACCAATCATCAGGAACCGTTTGCCTCCTTTGCCGCCGATAATCAGGCCCGGGTCGGTGAGGAAATCAGGGAGTTTGCCGGCCATTGTCCGGATATGCGGATTCCCTTGACCGACGCCCTGCGCATGCAGGCCCTCTGCGACAGGATGAGCGATGTTGCCGATGATCGGCCTCTTGAGATTGCCGGCGCGGCCGGAATCCTCATCGAGGAGCGTGATTTACCCCTGCCCCACGCTTTCCTGGACATGGTCCGGCGAATCGGCAAGGCCTACGGCTTGGTCGTTCCGCCATCGCCCGACGAGAAAGCTTCCTGACTAATCCAGAGCGAGTCGGAGTCCGGGCTAGATTATTCCTCCATTTCGGCTCAGGCCCCACTCGACAAGTCTTCTGATGTTTTCCCGGGCGTGTTCGCTCAGTTGGGTAAATTTGCAGCCCAGCCCGACGCGGTCCACGAATTCATAGTTGTGCAGCCGTTTGATCTCCATCCCCGCGTTTAATTCGAGGTTAAAGAGAATCGTGGCCTGGATCTTCTTCAGGACCAGGTTGTCGCCGAGCTCAAAGTGCGGAGCCCAGGTCTTTTTTAAAATGAGATATAGGCCTCCGGGGCTCAGGTTCGAGATGTTGGCGACGATATTCGCCGCGTTAATATCACTGTCGGGGCCGAGGTGGGAAATGTTGCCGCTGACCGGAGGAATGGTCCCGCCGGGCGCCTTTATCAAGCAGGTTATATCGTCTTCCGAGGAAAAATAGACTCTCTCGAATCCTCTTCTTTCAATGAAACTCTTTTTATTCGACGAATTGTAACTCATTCAGACTCGCTTTCTCTGCTGTTGGTAGTACCGGCACCTGTAATCGCTTGCCGCATGAGATTGGCCAATCCTGGGTGGCTTATCCCTTGATCGTTACTCGGCATCGCGGGATTTTCATAACTCTACTTCTGAGTTTGCTTATGCCCGGGTTATACCCACAGGGCATAAGTTTCGTACGAACAGGCAAGTTGCGCGATTCAGCTTTATTCCGAATAATGGGTTTTGATAAGCAGGATTTCGTCAAGGGCGTCAAGGAACAGGTCAAGGAGCCTGACGTCGAAATGGCTTCCCCGACCTGCCTTGAGGATGTCGATGGATTTTTCAATGGAAAAGGCCTTCTTGTAGACCCGGTCGAAGGTCAGGGCGTCGAAGACGTCGCAAATGGCGGCAATGCGTCCCTCTATGGGAATGTTGTCGCCGGCCAGGCCTCGCGGATAACCGCTGCCGTCAACTTTTTCATGGTGGCTGAGGGCAATGTCCGCTCCGGTTTTAAGCAGCTCGGAAGATGATTCGCCGAGAATGCGGTGGCCGATTTCACAATGGGTTTCGATGACCTTGAACTCTTCCGGAGTGAGTTTGCCGGGTTTGAGCAGAATCTGGTCCGGGATGCCGATCTTGCCGACATCGTGGAGGGGGCTGGCATCTCCGATCAGCTTGCAGTGTTCCGGATCGAGCCCGGCTTTCTCAGCCAGCAGCTGGCAGTAGTTACCCATCCGCATGGTATGCTGGGCGGTTTCGTTGTCACGGAATTCAGCTGCCCGGGTCAGGCAGCAGATGGTCTCGTCCCTCGACAGCCGAACCTCTTCTTCCTTTACCTGCAATTCCCTGGTCCGTTTAATCACCAGCTCATTCATTTCCTCGCTGTATTCCCGGTTTTCCAGATCAAGTTGGCGGTGGCGCAGGGCGTTAGAGACATTGATCAGAGTTTCGCTTTTGTTGATCGGTTTGATTACATAGGCGAAGGCATCGAGCTCCAGGGCGCTGATCGCGATGCTGTGATCGTCGACCGCCGAGACCACGATGGAAATCATCTCGGGGTATTTCCCCCGGATCCTCCCGAGCAGCTCGATGCCGCTGATCCCCGGCATGTTGAGGTCGGTGATCAGCAACTCGAAAGAGTTTTGTTCCAGGGCCGCCAGGGCTTCTTCGCCGTTGTAAACGGTGGTGCAGTCGTATTGTTCCTTGGTCAGCCAACGGTTCAGCAGCTGGCATAGCATTTCATCATCGTCGACGATCAGCATTTTTGGGGGTCTGCCGCTCATGGTAATCACCTGGTCAAATTAATTTATTTCGCCGGCCCGGCCTGGCTGTCCGGCGAATTATGAGTTGTGTCTGCTGCCCTTGCCGTCCAGTTCCTGTCGGATCGCCGCGGCAAGAGTTGCCTTGTTGGTCGGCTTCATGATAATCTGCCTGACAAATTTGTCCCCGGCCTTTGAGAGATTCAGCTCGAAGTACCCCGTACATAAAATGATCGGGATGTCGGGGCGGATGGCCAGCATCGATTCGGCAAGTTTGATGCCGGTCATATTGGGCATGCTGTGGTCGGTTACGACCAGGTCAAAGGTCTCCGGTTTGTTGCGGAACAGTTCCAGGGCTTCAACACTGCTGGTGCGGCAGGTTGTTTGATAACCCAACCCATCAAGCATCCGTTCGACAAGTTGCAGAAGGGGCTGCTCGTCGTCTACCAGCAGGATGGATTCAGTGCCCGTCAGCGTCGCGGTTTCGGGCAGAGGAATGGCTTGCTCCAATAAGCCTTCGAATACCGGCATGAAGATCTCGAAGGTGGTACCGGCATCCGGCCGGCTGTTCACCTCGATTGCGCCGCCCATTTTTTTGACGATGCCGTGGACGACGGACAGTCCCAGTCCGGTGCCGTCTTCTTTTTTGTTGGTGGAAAAATAGGGATCGAAGATTCGGGGTAGAATGGCGGGAGCAATGCCGTGTCCCGAATCGCTGACCATGAGGCGGAGATAGCGGTCGGCCAGCAAATCCGGGTGGTTTTTCATGAAATCCATGTCCGGCGCATAGGCTTCAAGCCGCACCATGAGCACACCGCCCCGGTCGCGCATGGCTTGATAGGAGTTGGTGCATAAATTCATGATTATCTGATGGATCTGGGTCGGATCGCTCAGTACCGTGGCGCTGCCGGCGCTGATCATCTTCTGGATCTCGATATTGCGGGGAAAGGAGGCGCGCAGGAGTTTGAGCGCCTCCTTGACGACCAAACCGACCTGGATGGGATGGATTTCCTCGTCGCTCTGACGGCTGAAGGTGAGGATCTGTTTGACCAGTTCCCTGGCCCGGTTGCCGGCCTGGATAATCAGATTGAGATCAGCGAGGTTGTCGCGGCAGTTTGGCGGCAACTCCTCTTTGAGCAGGTCGGCATAGCCCAGGATCGAGCTCAGTATATTATTGAAGTCGTGGGCGATACCGCTGGCCAGGGTGCCGATGGCCTCCATTTTCTGGGCCTGGCGCAGTTGCTGCTCCATTTTGCGCTTTTCCGTTTCGGCGGTTTTCCTTTCGGTTATATCGCGCAGAATGCTGATCGCGGCCCAGTGTCCGCCTTGCCGCAGGGGGGAGACCGAAAGCTCGACGGGGAATTCCATCCCGTCCTTTTTCAGTCCGGTCATTTCGACGGTTTTACCGATAATGGGGCCCAGGCCGGTTTTGACGAAGGTGTTGAAACCGGCCTGGGCTTCTTGCCGGTATCTTGCCGGGACGATCAGGTCGTGCAGTTTCCGGTCCCGGAACTCTTCGGATTTGTAGTGGAAAAGCCTTTCGGCGGCAGGGTTCCAGAAGGTGATCTGGTCGTGATGATCGATCATGATTATGGCGTCGTGGGCGGTGTCGGTTATGGCCCGGTGCCTTTCATGGCTCTCCTTGGACTTGTGTTCGTATCTTTTGTATTCGATAATGGAGGCGAGCACCGATGCAACCGAGACAAGCAGCTTCTCGACCCGCTTGTCGCGGATGGCGTTTGGTATGGTATAGACGTTGTAGACCCCCAGCAGTTTTTTGCTTCTGGAGAGGATCGGAATGCAGTAGTGGCCGTGGGGCTGAATGCCTTCGTAAATGGTGTCGTGCCGGTCATCGACCGAGCTCGCGAAGACCGGTTTTCCGGTTTCGGCGGCCCTGCCGCAGAGACAGTGGCCGAACTCCACCTGATTGCACTTGTCCAGGATGGCCTCGTCAAGATTGTAATGGGCCTTCAATTGGAGAAGATCCGGGCGGTCATCCTCTGCCAGCAGCAGAGCTCCCTTCGGCAGCAGGCCGAATTGCCCGAAAGAGCTGGTGAGCTGAATGAATTCGTTCAAAAACTCCTGGAGGGTAATGGTTTCCTGGGAAATCCGCAGGACCTGGTTGAGGATTTCCAGGGTCTTGTTGCTGTATTCGAGTTTGCTTGATTCTCTTTGGTGTGTTTTTACTTCCTGTTGGAGCTCTTCGTTTGTTCTGTGCAGCTCGGCCGTGCGTTCCGTAACCTGACTTTCGAGATTCCGCTGATTTTGCAGGAGGTCCTCCTCGGCTTCTCTTCGCCGTCTGATCTCCCGGCTCGCCAGCCAGTAAAGCACCACGACCAGAATGGTTATGAACGTGAGGGCGGTGAGGATCATCCCGCTGATCTTTCTGGTCAAGGCTCCGGAAAGCTCGCTAACGAAAAGGGTGTCGTCCTGGAGATAGGTCAGATGCCAGCCGGGCAGCGCTTCGAGGTTGTGCCGGTGGATGGTGTATTGATGACCCTGCCGGTCCATGGTGTGCCCGGGATCGATTTTAGTGAATCCCGACGAAGGGAACGGCCCTGGTCCGAATTGCCGGCTGGCCGCGATTTTTTCATGGTTGATTTCGGAGGTTTCCCAGAGAAATTTGGAGCTCAGTTCTTGCCGATTACTGAGAAAGATGATGTTGTGAGGGCCGGTTAGCATTGCGATGCCCTGATATTGCGGCTTGTTGATCTTGTCCCTGATTACGTCGAGGGGCAGCTTCAGGGCCGCTACTCCGAGAATTCGGCCGGAGCCGGAATCGGGGACCGGGCTGCTCAGATACAGCCCCGGTTGTTTCGAGGCAACACCGATGCCCATAAACAGGGCGGGTCGGCCCTGGATCGCCTCCTTGAAATAAGAGCGGATACCGGCATGGCCTTTGCCGACGAAACTGTCGGGGCGATGACGATTCGAGGAGGCCAGGGTGGTCCCTTCTCCGTCAATCAGATAGGCGACGGAGTCACCCAGGGCGCTGCTGAAATTATCCAGAACCAGGTTGGCCGCCTCCATGGTGTCCGGGGCGGGTTTTTCAAGGGCTTCCGCAAGGGGTTTGGCGGCGGACAGGTTGGCGGCCGTCTCTCTTCTGTCAAGCAGATATGAGTCGATCTCATCCGCCGCCTCGTTAACGAGATTGGCCGCCATGATGTAATTGTGTCGAACGGCGGCGGTTTTGGCGGTGCGGTAGAAGAAGATTCCGCCGGCCAGAGCAAGGGTGAAGATCAGAACGGACAGGGTCAGCAGGATTAATTTTAGTTTCATCGATTCCCATATCTATTTCGGAGCTCCGTCCAGAAATGACCGAGCCGTTGGCAGAAAGCACATTATTACATGTTATCACAGATAGTTACGTCGAGTCTAGCTAATTGTGAAGTATCCGCCTGCGCCGCGACTTGATTTTGACCTTTCGCGACGGCATCAGGATTAAGGCAATTTCTAGCGGTGAAATGGTTATTTCCGGTTTTCGCGGTCTTTTTTCTTGACGTTTAAAAGCATAAAATAAAATTGACAAAATAGTTGCCGGATATATAGTTGTCCGGTCAAGTATGCCGAGTTCACAAAAAGTCGAAAAAAGCTGTCATTCGACCGCATGTGAGATCTTGTTCTTTACACCCACAGGGCACCCCAAGGGCATTTGCTTCGCGGCACATATGTTTTGTTTGCACCCCGAAAGGGCATAAAAGCAGACAAGCTGCTCAATTCAATTTTAACCAATTGGAATTATTAGGATTTCTCCCGTTGGTCGAAATGACATTATGGCAATCTCGACTTTTTGTGACGCCATCAAGTATTGGTCAATGGAAAACGGGAACGGAGCTTATGGATTATGACTGCCTGTAAAGAGGAGTCCCTGGCCCGGCAGATTTATTTAACCGCCCGGGATATGCGTAATTTTGCCGAAAGGCTTCTCAGGCCATTCGGCTTGACCATGGAACAGTTCCATCTTCTCAAGAAACTGGCCGAGAACTCAGGAATCAGCCAGAGGCAACTTGGCGAGGTTGCCGACAAGACCCCGACCAATATGACCAGGATTCTCGACCGGATGGAGGCAAAGGGTCTGGCTGCCCGCAGGGAGGACCCCGGTGACCGCCGCTCTTCGCTGGTTTTGCTGACCGACAAAGGCGCGGCCCTGGTGGAAGAGGTCTTCGGCGAATTCAATGCCTATTCGGCCCAGGTAATCTCAGGGGTTAGCGAGGACGAACAGCGGCATGCCCGGGAGATTTTATTGAAGATCGCCGGCAATATCAGCAAGATGGCCGAAAAAGCGGCGGAAAATATAGAAAAATGAGGTGGGATGTGCGGATTCTTCTTATTCAGGTGATGATGGTTTTAATCGGCGGCAGCACCATTTTCGCCCAAGGGCCGCCGGCCAATGTCGTGGTCGCCTCGATCGGGCAGCAGGAGGTCGCCGAGAATCGCCCCTTTATCGGCAGGCTTTATTACGATACCGCCAGCCAGATTTCGGCGGAGGTTTCCGGGCTGGTCGAGGTCGTCGCGGTCAATGAGGGAGACACGGTCGAAAAGGATGCCCCGCTGCTGCGGCTTAACACCGAGCTGCTGGACCGGGAGATCGACATCAAGCTGGCTGAGATCGAGCAGATCGACCTGCGGATCAGCCATGCCGAAAAGCAGTACCGCCGGCTGGAGAACCTTTACGAAAAAGAGGGGATCAGCGAGAAGCTTTACGAGGACGCCCGCTATGCCTATGAAGACGAGCTTCAGGAAAAGCAGGTGGCCGAACTGGAGCTGAAGAAGCTGCTGCTCGACCTCGAGAAAAGCGTGGTCAAGGCCCCTTATGACGGGATGGTCATGGCCAAAAACGTCGACTCCGGCGACTGGGTCCAGCCCGGCAAGCCTCTGATCAAGCTCGGTTCCGTAAAGGATTTGTTCGTCGAGGTGCCGATCGGAGAAACTCTCCTGCGATTTGTCGAACCCGGCAGCCGGGTGGGGGTCGAGATTGAGGCATACGGCAGAAAAATGCAAGGCACGGTGGAGGGGATTGACCCGGTCGCCGACCCCAAGACCAAGAATGTCTTTGTCAAGGTGCGGATCCCCGCCCAGGAGAATATCGCCGAGAACATATCGGCCAAGGTTTTCGTGCCGGTCGGGGCCAGGAAGCGCTTGAGCATCATCCCCCGCGACGCCCTGGTCAGCATGGGCGGCAATGATTTCGTTTACACGATCAAGGACGGCAAGGCGGCCATCCTGCCGGTCAATATCGTCTCCTTCCTGGGTGATGCGGTCGGGGCCGACAACCCCCATTTCCGCGAGGGCATGGAGGTGGTGGTCGAAGGCAACGAACGGCTGCGTCCCGAACAGCCGGTGGTAGTCAGCGGTGGCCGCTAATGGATATAGTCAAAACCGCGATTGATAAACCGGTGGGGGTCTCGGTCGCCGTCATCCTGGTGGTGATGTTCGGCCTGATCGGCTTGAACCAGCTGCCGGTCCAGCTGACCCCCGACGTGGAGACTCCCCAGATCACGGTCAGCACGGTTTGGGGCGGCGCCACTCCCTACGAGGTCGAAAAGGAGGTCATCGAGAAGCAGGAGGAGGTCCTGAAGGGCTTGCAGGGGCTGACCAAGATGGAGAGCTCCAGTTTCAACAGCTACGGGGAGATTACCCTCTCCTTTGAGCTGGAAACCGATCTCGACGATGCCCTGCTCCGGGTTTCCAACAAGTTGAACGAAGTGGCGGATTACCCCGATAATGTCACCCGGCCCAAGATCGAGGCGGCCGGGGCCCAGAGTTCGCCGGTAATCTGGATGATGTTGAAGACCGAAGCGGACAACGATTCCCCGATCAATCATTTCAGGACCTTTTTCGAGGACAATATCCGCCAGCATCTGGAAAGGGTCAACGGGGTCGGCTCCCTGATGGTCTTCGGGGGCACCGAAGACGAACTGCATGTCATTGTCGACGGCGGCAAAATGGCGCGCCACCGGGTGACGATCAATCAGGTTACCGGGGCGCTGCGCCAGGCAAACCGCAATATCTCGGCCGGGGTACTGGCGATCGGCAAAAAGAACTACCGGATCAGGACGGTCAGCCAGTTCCAGAACCCGGCCGACGCCCTTGAGGTGGTGATCTACGACGACGGGATCAACCGGGTCTATCTGGGGGACGTGGCCGCGGTTGAACGGGGCTACGCCAAGGAAGAAGGCGCGGTAATCAGTAACGGGGTGCAGGGCATCGTGGTCGGGGTTCGCAAGGAGCAGGGCGCCAATGTCCTGGAGCTGAGCGACCGGCTCGAACAGGAGGTCAACCGCCTGAACGAAGGGCTCCTGGCCCGAAACGATCTCTATATCGACTGGGCCTACGACCAGCGGCCCTATATCAATAACGCCATCGGCCTGGTCAAGATGAATGTCCTGATCGGCGGCATCCTGGCCATTATCGTACTTCTCTCCTTTTTAAGGAGTGTCACCTCGACCGTCACCACGGCGGTGGCGATCCCGATCTCGGCCATCGGCACTTTTATCTTTCTCTGGCTGCTGGGGCGTAATCTCAATGTGGTCAGTCTGGCCGGGATCTCCTTCGCGGTGGGGATGCTGGTCGACAACTCCATCGTGGTCCTGGAGAATATCGACCGGCACCGCAAGATGGGGAAAAAGGCCTTTGCGGCCGCCTCCGAGGGGACCAAGGAGGTCTGGGGAGCGGTGGTCGCCTCGACCGCCACCACGGTGGCCGTCTTCCTGCCGGTGATTTTTATCCAGGAGGAGGCTGGCCAGCTCTTCCGGGATATCGCCATCGCCATCACCTTCGCGATCATCCTCAGCCTGTTCGTCTCGATTACGGTTATTCCGTCCTTGAGTTACCAGTTTTACAAGCGGAAAAAACGCGTGAAGAAGCCCGGCCGCTTTCAGCACAGCGTGGTGGGCGAATGGGTGGCGGCGACCATAATGAAATTTTCCAATCTCTGCCTGAAAAACGCAGCCAGCCGGCTGGTGACGGTGATTTTCTTCACCGCCCTTTCCCTGGCGGTCATCGTCGCCCTGGTCCCGAGTACCGAATATCTGCCCCAGGGCAACCGCAACCTGATCCTGAACATCCTGCTTCCGCCTCCGGGCTATTCGGTCGACAAGCTCAAGGAACTGGGGCACTATGTCTATAACGAGGCGGAGCCCTATTTCAAGGAGGATGACAAGGACGGGATTCCCCGGATCAAGCAGATGTTCTATGTCGGCGCCGAACGGATCAGCCTTTTCGGCGGGATCAGCGCCCAGGAGACCCGCGCCGCCGAACTGATTCCCCTTTTCACCCGGATCATCCAATCGATTCCCGGCGTCTTCGGGGTCAGCATCCAGGCGGGAATTTTCGAGTCCGGTCTGGGCGAGGGCCGCAATGTCGATATCAATATTTCGGGCCAGGAGATCGAGCAGATCGTCGGGGTCGCCCAGGCTATGATGTTCGGCCTGATTCCGGCCCAGATCCCGACCGCCCAAATCCGCCCCGTCCCCTCGCTGGAGACCAGTTATCCAGAGGCGACGATCGTACCCGACAAGGAAAAACTCGCCGCCAACGGCTTGACTGAAAGCGATCTCGGCATCTACGTCGATGTCCTGATGGACGGGCGCAAGGTCGAGGAGTTCCGCCCGGAGGGAATCAAGCAGATCGACCTGGTCGTCAAGGGTCGGGACGCCGCCTACGAAACGCCGGAGGATATTTTGAATTCCACCATTGTCAACAGCTACGGCGATCTGATCCGGGTCGGCGATGTCGCCTCCCTGGTCTACGGCCAGGGGATGCCCCAGATCAACCACCTCGAACGGGACCGGAACATAACCCTGCAGGTGACCCCGCCGAAAGAGCTGCCTCTGCAGGAGGCCATGGATATCATCGAGAACGAGGTCATCGGGGCGTTGGCGGCCCAGGGCAAACTGGAAGGGCTCAAGGTCGAGGTCGGCGGCAATGCCGACAAACTGGTCGAGACCCGCCGGGCCCTGCAATGGAATTTCCTCCTGGCCCTGGCAATCACCTATCTCCTGATGGCGGCCCTGTTCGAAAATTTCCTCTATCCCCTGATTATCCTGTTCAGCGTGCCGCTCGCGGCAGCCGGCGGATTTCTGGGGTTGGGTGCGGTCAACGCCTTTATCGCGCCCCAGGGTTTCGATGTCCTGGCCATGCTCGGTTTTATTATCCTGATCGGCACCGTGGTCAATAACGCGATTCTGATCGTCCACCAGTCCTTGAACAACGTCAGGTACAACGGGATGATCGGCATCCCGGCGATTTCCGACGCGGTCCGGACCAGGATCCGGCCGATCTTCATGAGCGCCACCACCAGCGTCCTGGCCTTGAGCCCCCTGGTCCTGTCGACCGGGCCGGGCAGTGAACTCTATCGCGGCCTCGGCGGCATTATCCTCGGGGGGCTGGCCGTTTCCACGGTTTTCACCCTGTTTGTGATTCCGGCGCTGCTGGCCTTTTTTATCGGTTTTGAAGGGAGCAGGGTTGATGAAAACAGTTAAAGCTGAGTTGAGCAGCTCGCCTGCTCAAACGAAACTTATGCCCTTGCGGTATTGTCTGGTTTTAACGTTTCTCCTGATCGCCGGGACCGCCGGGGCGGCCGACCTGGCCGAACTGCAGGAGAAGGCTCTGTCGAACCGGGAGGTGGTCCAGGCTTATATTGCCGATCTGGAACAGAGCCGCCGGGATGTGACCCTGGCCAGAAGCGGTCTTTATCCTTCCGTGGATCTGAGCTATACGGCAAACTGGCTCGATGAGGCGACCGCCATTGAGGATCGGGAGAACCAGGTGGCCTCGGGACGGATCAGCTGGAATATCTTCGCCGGCTTTCGCGACAAATACCGGATCAAATCGGCCAAGTTGTTACGGCAGGCGGAATATCATCAGTTGCAGGGGCTAAAACAGGATATCAAACTGGCGGTCGCCCTTCGTTATCTGGCGATCTTCGAGGGGCGGGCCAACCTGAGGGTGGCTGAAGATTCGGTCTCCACCCTGAGAAGATTGTCCGAAGATGCGGTTAACCGCTACGGGGTTGGGTTGATCCGGAAAAGCGAAATGCTCAAGTTTCAGGTCGATCTCGATAACGCGGTGATTGCCGAAAAGAAGGCCCGGGCCGAACTGGCCAAAAGTATTGCCCTTCTGGAAAGAGAGGTAGGGGGCGTGGTCGATGCCGAGGGGTTGACCTTCGAGGAATTCGCCGAACTGCCGGCGGCGCCGGACCGGGAGGCCTATGAAGAGGAGATGCTGGCAAGCCGCAGCGAGATCAGGTTCCTGGAAGAGCTGGTCGGGGCGGCGGCCATGCAGGTCAAGGTCGAGCGGGCCCGGTACTACCCCAGTGTCGATGTGGCCGGGGTCTACAATAAATACGACGATCCCCCCAACAGCTTTACGACTGACGACGATGAGCTCCGCACCCAGCTGACCCTGTCGATGAACCTCTTCGACGGCTTCGCAAAAAAATCGCGGGTCGGCGCGGCCCGGCTGGAGAAAGAGAGTCTCCATTATGATCTTGCCGAAACCAGGCGTGATTTTCAGGTCCAGCTCGGCAATCTTTTTCTTGATTACCTGGTAAGCGTCGACAATGTGGTTGTCGCCGATAACGGCATCGTACAGGCCGAGGAAAACCTAAGGGTGATCCGGGTGGCCTACGAAGAAGGAGTGGCGGTGGAATCAGAGCTCCTTGACGCCGTCGCCAATCTGTCCCGGGCCAAGTTTAATTTCGTGACGGCCAAGAGCGAGGGGTTCGCCACCCATTTCCGGATCATCAGAATGATCGAACAATTATAAACAGGGTTTATCGGGCGGGGCGGCTCAGATCTTGTTCTTGTCTCTTCAGCTCTCTGGCCCTGTCCCGGGCGTTATGGTGGTAAAGATAACTGTGCAGCAGCCAGCCGGTCAGGATGCCGACGGCCAGCACCAGAAAGATCAGCAGGGAGAGGGACATCGCCGCTCCCCAGAACAGAAAGCGGATCTCGACGGTGGCCGCGTTCTGATACAGGAAGATAATGGTCAGAACGACCAGGGTCAGGGCGGCAAGCAGTTTCGGATTCTTCATATTCGGAGTTCTCCTCAGTTGTCCCGATAAGCGTCGGCGAAGACCTCATCCAGGATTTCATAAGTGCCGTAAACGATGAGTTTGTCGCCTCTCCGGATGGTTTCGAAGGCATGGGGGATCGGCAGCCATTTATCGCCGCGCTCGATGTAAAACCTGGCCTTGTTGGCGTCAAGCCGGTCATCATCAGGGCGATGCCCGCCGCCCTGACCACCATGAAGGAAACCAGGATCGTAAACAGGGTCGGAACCAGAAAATAGAGGCCTTGCATGGAGGGACTCCGCTCCTATTATTAAACGCTCTCGGCCGGCAACCGGGCAATTAAATCAGGTTCAGTTCTAATCTTATTCCCGACCAGACCGGATTGCCAGCGAATTTATCAGCGGCTTGAGGCAGGCAAGACAAAATAAATCCGGGCCGGCTCTTTGTGCAAGTCGAGTCTGGAGCCTTGCGGAGCGCGCTTGACGCCAAGCAGCAGAATTTATTTGGAATAAACAGATGAATGGAAAAATTGAAAACCCCGATCTCGATTTCGACCGGCAACATATCTGGCACCCCTATTCGACCATGCTCTCCCCGCCGCCGGTCTATCCGGTAAGCGCTGCCGCGGGCAGCCGCCTGACCCTGGCCGACGGCCGGGAACTGGTCGACGGCATGTCCTCCTGGTGGTCGGTGATCCACGGCTACAACCATCCCCGCCTGAACCGGGCGGCCCATGAACAGATCGACGCCTTTGCCCATGTGATGTTCGGCGGCCTCACCCATAATCCCGCCATCGAGCTGGTTAAACGGCTGGTCGCCATCACCCCGGAGCCCCTCGACAAGGTCTTTCTCTGCGATTCCGGCTCGGTGGCGGTCGAGATAGCGATCAAAATGGCCATCCAGTACTGGCACGCCCGGCGGCGGCCCGGCAAACACAAGCTCCTGACCATCCGCGGCGGCTATCATGGCGATACCTTCGCAGCCATGTCAGTCTGCGATCCGGTCACCGGCATGCACGAGATTTTTACCGAGGTCCTGCCCAGGCAGTACTTCGCGCCGCGGCCGGAATGCCGGTTCGGCGAGCCTTGCGATGAAACCGATATTCAAGCGTTGGCCGGACTGCTCGCCGAAAACCACGGAAGCATCGCCGCCCTGATTCTGGAGCCGGTGGTCCAGGGGGCGGGCGGCATGTGGTTTTATTCCCCCGAGTACTTGAAAGAGGCCCGGCGCTTGTGTGACGCTCATGATGTCCTGTTAATCGCCGACGAGATCGCCACCGGCTTCGGCCGGACCGGCCGGCTGTTCGCCTGCGAACACGCCGGAATCGCCCCCGATATCCTCTGCCTCGGCAAGGCGATGACCGGCGGCTACCTGAGTCTCGCCGCTACCCTGACTTCCAGCCGGATCGCCGAGACCATTTCCGCCGGCGGGGCGGGCTGTTTCATGCACGGCCCGACCTTTATGGGCAATCCCCTGGCCTGCCGGATCGCCTGCGAAAGTATCGATCTGCTCCTGGAGTCGCCCTGGCAGGAGAGGATCGCAAACATCGAAGAAAAACTGCGGAGCGGCCTGGCCCCCTGCCGGGAGTTCGCCGCGGTCAAGGAGGTCAGGGTCCTCGGCGCGATCGGGGTGGTGGAACTCCATGAAACCCCCGACCTCAGCGCCCTCCAGCAGAAGCTGGTCGATAAACTGGTCTGGGTCAGGCCCTTCGGCCGCCTGGTCTATATCATGCCCGCCTATAACATCAACGAAGACGATCTCTCTTTCCTGGTCGGGAAAATGGTCGAAGCGGTCGGGGAGTTATAAGGGGTGCCGCTGGCGGGTGCCAACCCCCGGCTTCCGGGTGGTTACCCGGCTTGCGCCGCGAAGGTATGATAGAGGATTTTCCCGTCCCGTATCACAAGCGTGTCGGTGCAGAAGGTGAACCACGGTTTGGCTTCCCAGAGGAGGAAGGCAACCTCGCCCTGAACTTCCTGCCGCCTCATGATGACGGCAGCCTTGAAGCCTTCGGGTAGTCCGTTAACCAGCTCCGTGAAAAACGCGCGAATCTCGGCGATGCCTCGATAGGTTGCATCATTGGTAATCACGACTGACTCTTCGATAAAGTCTTCCATAATAGAGTCGATGCCTTCGTTAAAAGCTTGAAGATGGTGCTCAACTACCGCTTGTGTGGAATAAGACATGCAGGCCTCCTTCTTTTGGTTATTGCGACCGCCCGAAAAGTTCCGGGTCAATAAGCCCATGAAACAGTAAGTGAACCGAAAATATGGTTCTTGTCCTCGGTCTCGAACTGTTTGGAGCGTATGACATAGGAATATGTGGTCCGGATGCTGCCGAAATCCATGGCCAGGCCAGCCATCAGGTCCCCCACCAATACCTCGCGGTCAACGCTGTGGCTGTCCCGAAAAGTGTTCCCGTCCAGAAAAATATCGTGGGCGACGACCCTTCCGTCTACTGCCGCAAAGATATTCCATCCTGTTAAAATCCGGCCGGGGACAACTGCCGGAGTATTATTGAAGGCGCTGTTGCTGGAGCAGCCGGCCCTGATCGGACAGGACCCGAAATCTCGAGGAAGATTCCAGCCATATCTGATCTCGGCTCCGGCATTGACATAGGCCTGGATATTGCCGATCCTGAATCCCATATGCGGGATCAAGTCATAGTTTAACCCCCCCCGGCTTCCAGGGGGATATAGCCGCCACTTTGATTCACAAATGATTTCAAGTCCGATTTCATTTTTCAGTTGATGGTCCCAGCCTGCGGCTTTGTTGGCGCCCAGCAGACCATGGACGACATCCTGGGTCTCCTTTCCAAGCGCCAGGGGGCCCACGAGTCCCAGCTGTAACTCCCAGCTGGTTTTGCGATTTCCGATTTGATTGTGAAAGCCGCTGGCAAGATAGAGGAATCCCGCGTAAGGACGGTCGTCGATAACCAGATCGGTCCGATCGGTGTCCGCCGGGGTAAAAAGCATTTGCCCGAGCGATACCGATACAGCTCGATGGCTGCTCGGGTCATTAACAAAAGGAAGGTTGTTGATAAGAGGGTGGCTCCAGTCAGGTAAATGGTCTTTGCCGGTATTGGTAATATCGTATGGCGTGCTCCAGGTGAGTTTGATCCCATTGGAATAGTCACGGTCGGTGCCGGCGAAGCCATCGTTTTCCCAGTATAAGGTGAAGGTGTCGAAGGTTTTCTCCTCCTCTTCAGCCTCCGTGGCATCATCCGCGGCATATGATTCCGGAGGGGCAGCAAACATGATGAAGCACAGGCACAAGACATACCGGGGGACTGATTTGAGGATATGGGACATCTTTTCTCCCAGGCTGGAAAATTATTTTAGCTTTTCCTTATTATCTCTCAAAAAGTTGGCGCAACCATAATGTTATTTAGACAATGTATTGGAACTCCTTACCCTGGTCGTACTCCGAGCTTGTCGAAGAGGCTTCCATGGAATGGCGTTTTCAATTTCATGGTCAGGAGATATGGGAGAAACCAAAAGTCAGAAGCCGACTCGAACTGATCACCCCTTGCCAGATCGCTCTCGCTCTCATAAATTTTCCTCATAAAAGAATTATCGACCTTTTCAGGCGGGAGTTGCGGCTTTTTTTGCCGCGATCCCGGCCAGTCCGTTTTCCGCCTCCACCAGTACCCGCCAGAGATTTTCGCTGTCGCCCAGGCCCACTTTGATCAGGTAATAGCAGATACTCAAAGTGGTGCGGGCCTTGAATAATTCAACCTGGGCTGGAAAATCCCTCTCCAGGTCATTCGCTTGTTCCAGATACTCCCGCAGAAAAACCTCGCCATCGACCTTTGCGCGGACCTCGTCCCATTCGTAGAATTGATTGCGGAACTGCATGAGAAAGGTGCCCACGTCGAAGGCCCTGGGCATGCAATAGGAGCTGTCGAAATCGATGGCGGCGATAAAGCAGCGTTTCGGATCGCTGTGATCATTGTCGCCCACATAGATATTTTTCGGATGAAAATCGCCATGTCCCTGAACAAAGGTGTCTAACCGATTCCGGTACCAATCTTCCTCGGTGGCCAGGATCGTCTCCATGAGTTCTTGAGCCCGGCGGGTATGGGGATGATTGATTCGGTGGAAGGCGGAAAGATAGCGATCCAGGCGGGCGAATTCGTCTTCAAGAAATTTCTCCGGCGGAGTCAGCCGCAACCGGGCGTTGTGGAGATGAGTCAGCCATTGGGCCGTCAATCTGAGATATTCCGGCGCCGTTTTCGGCCGGACTTCGAGGATGACCTCAAAGAGGGTCCTGCCGCCGATCCCCTGCTCGAAAAGCGCGAGATTTTCCTTGTCCTTGCCGAGCGGCAGCGGCAGCCGGAACCTTTTATCGCGATGAAAGATCTGCTCGGCCATCTGGGTCATGATTTGCTGGGTGGTGGCGGCGCTCTCCCAGGCCTGGGCGTTTTCGGGGGTCTTGATCACGATTTTTTCGCGTTTCTCCCTGGACCCGTCGATCCCGATCGTTAGTTCGGTAACCTTGGTATTGGTGGTCCCAGCATGGGGAATCTCCTTGAAATAAGGCCGGCAGCGTCCGGCCCGGATCTCACCGGCCAGTTCGTCGATGCCGGTTACCGGATGGTCGAAGATGGTGGGATAGACCCCGGCATAGCTGAAGGCGTGGGTGTCGGTACCGGCAATGGCGGTAAACCGGTGCCGGTGCCAGGCGGCCAGCCCCCGATGATTCTCGAGGACCGTATGGTTGGAGCTGAATATTTCGATGGCATCGAGGGTCCGGCAAAGCAGCTCTTCCGGGACCGGAATATTTTCCTTGCGGAAAGGATGGGCCCAGATCAGGGCCGCTTCCGGGAATTCCTCGCGGATCTCCGCAAGGGGAGTGCCCTTGGCCAGCGGCCGCGTGGCGCCATAGACGAGAATATCTCCCATTTCCGGGGTGGCCACTTCCTGCCCGGACAGGAGCAGATAGTAATCGGGAACCGCCAGTTTTGCCCGCAGGTCTTCGATCTCCTCGGCGGGCCAGAGGTAATGGTGATCGGTCAGCACGGTGCCCTGGAGTCCGTTTTCAAAATTGTGGCGGACAAGATCCGCGGCGCTCACATGACTGCACTCGGAATGTTCCGTGGTATGGCAATGCATCTCCAATATCACCAGATCCTCCTCCAAATCGAATAATTAAGACGATCCGTTTACGTCCAGTAAATATTTCAGCAAGTTTCATACCACTGTTTTGCGGCTGTAGTATTTCGGATCGGCTTAAAATTTATCCCTGTCCCGAAAAAAATTCCGCTCCGGCAGGACATGTCCCGTCCGGCGGGACAGTGCCCTGAAAATTCGGTTGCTCAGGGCTACCCGTCGATTTGATCTCTTTATATCAATAATATTCACAAAACCTAAAAGCGGACCTGATTCCCTTTCCTTGACCCCTTTTCCTGCGAAGATGAATTAAACATGGTTGTTCTCCTTTTGATTCAGAATCCATTAGCGGCATGTTTCTTGCCAACTCAGTTGGTAAAATCCAAAAAGGAGTTCGCCATGGATCCTGTTCAAACCGAATCGATAATAGCCATCATTGCCGGCATCCTTATCCTGGCCATGCCCAAATTGTTGAATTACATCATCGGCATTTATCTGCTGATTGTGGGGGTGCTCGGTCTGTTTTAAGGAAGACGCCCGAACCCATTTCGAGCGTAAAAATGAACAGAAAGGAGAATCAAATCATGAAAAGCCTGAAAAGAATTATGAGCCTTTGTCTCTGCACGTTGTTACTGGGAGTCGCTCTGAATGGATGCAATACCATTGAAGGCATGGGAGAGGACATCGAGCAAGGCGGCGATAAAATAGAGGACGCTACCGATTGACGTTTATTACGGCCAAGCCGACTGAAGCAGGGTGGGTCGTAAGCCGGAGCTCCGGATGCGTCGTTCCTGAAACGGGAATTGAAGAGGGGCAGGTCCAGCCATTGACCACGATTGAGCCGGTTTGGTAGCCGGCTTGGGTCGGTTGACTTGGTCCGGCCCTGGTGAGAAATCTTGTCAGGCTAGTTTGGTTTTTGGATGTTACTGCCTGGCGGTATGACTATTGATGTTGCCCGGAGTTGCCGGTTGATCCTGAAACCTCTTTGTACTTCTCTTTTACGATAGTTTTTAGTCGATCGTAAGCCGATGCCGAAATCACTTTGGACTTCTTCATGAGTTGATCGTAGGCCGAGGCCGAAGTGTCTTTGGCTTTCTCCGCGGTAATCTGCCTGAGATCCAGGTAGGTAAGTTCTTCGGAGTATATCGTCCATGCCGTGAAACCGATTGTGACTAAAATAGTCAGAAGCAGGAGGGTCACAGTCCGCTTAAGTAACTTTCTGAGGCGTTGTTCGGGCAGCACTTGCTCGACGACGGTCTTGTCATATTCCTTCTGCTTATTCGCAAGATCGATTGCGTCAAGCCGCTGCGCGGCGGTGGCAATCTCGGCGGACGGCAGGTTTGTTCCAGTGCCTGTGGAACCATTATTACCCGTATCCTGAAGCGCTTCGATCAGCTGCTTTTTATTTTTTTTACTTATGCCGGTGATTCCGGCCGCACCACACATCTCGCGCAGTTCGGTATTGGTTTTCCCGGACAACTCCGCCAAGACGATTTCACCGGCCAGGGATTCTCTTGTGAAGGCGGCTTTAAACTCTTCCGCCGTCTGGAAACGGTGATCCGGGTCCTTGGCCAGGGCTTTCCTTACCACCTCGTCAAGGAAAGGCGGCGCCTGACTATTAATCTTTGAGACCAGGGGGGCCTCGGTAGCCATGACCTGGTGGATGATGCTGGTTATCGAGTCGCCATTGAACGGTTTTTCTCCGGTAATCAGGTGGTAGAGGATGCCCCCGGTCGAGTACAGATCCGAGCGTTTGTCGACCGGCTGCCCGGAACACTGTTCCGGCGCCATGTAGGAAGGTGTGCCTAATACGTCACCGAACTGGGTAAGGGTCGAAGATTCGATCCTGGCAATCCCGAAATCCATGACTTTAATCCGGCCGGTGTCAAGCACGAGAATGTTGCCCGGTTTGATATCGCGGTGGACCACCCCCCGGGCGTGGGAGTAAATAAGGGCATCCAGGAGCTGGCTGATAATGTCGATTACGGTGTTGAGGGAGAATCTTTGGTTGCTGTCGAGATATTCCTTGAGTTCCCGGCCATGCACATATTCCATGGCTATAAAGGCATTGTCGCCGTCTTCGTCGTAATCGTAAACGGTGACAATGCCCGGATGGGTCAAGCGGCCCGCCGCTTGCGCTTCACGTTTGAACCGGGCCAGCAGCGACTGTCTCTCCTCTTTGTTGAGGGCATCTTTACGAATGGTCTTGATGGCGACGGTTCGCTCGATGTTCGGGTCGAATCCCCTGTAGACAACCCCCATGGCTCCCTGGCCAATGGTGGACTGGATGGCATATTTGCCCAGTTTTTTCAAATCACCCATGGTGAGCCGTCTCGAAAAGGAATGGCGGGTTGAACTTTTGAAATGCGTAAGCGGTGCATGGAATTTATGTCCAATGTCTTTATGGAGAGATAAAAGAATGTGGGCATTTTAATGTTTTTCCCGGGACAAATCAAGCGATGCCGCGACATGCAAATGAGGCTGCCTGAGATAATGGACATTATTCATGACATCCCCAAAATAATTTATACAAGTTGATTGGCCGATACTTTATATTAAGTTTTCTATGGGGCAGAAACAGATGAGGGCCTTTAATGTATTAAAGCTTTTTTAAGGAGGAGCGACGGTGAAAATCTGGACCTTGATGCTGAAAGAGAAGCCTGTGCATCGCTTTATTGTTCGCGAGGGAAAACCTGTAACCATCGGACGTACATCGGATTTCGATGTTGTACTAGACAATCAGAGCATTTCGCGAGACCACGCGGTTGTGGAACATGATAAAGGGCGCGACTACTTGACAGACAAAGGCAGTACAAACGGTACCTGGGTCAATGGTGAAAAAATCACCAAACGAACCCGGATCACGGATAAAGATGAGATAATGGTTGGGAAATTTTCCATGGTTGCCGGAGCGGTAGGGCTATTGGATATAGAAAAAATGGGCCAGTCCCTTCCTATGGATGACGATTTGTATACCATGTATGTAGCACAAAAGGAAAAATCCTTGCCGGATGAAAAGAAACCCGGCTTTTTTAAAAAATTATTTAAAAAATAGGGGCGGAAGGGGAAACTATGTTGGACTCCTGTTCTGCACAAACGGAGCCCCGACCCCTTATCCAACCGTAAAACGGACAACTTCTTCAACATTGCCGAACCTGCTGTTGATCATTTTTGATATCTCTCCTCCGAAATATTCTTTCTGAAATTCGAAGATATTCCACTGGCACAGGAAGAGAAGGATCTTCCAATACCAGCTTTATGCGTTCATGGAATAGCTGGTTTCCTTGCAAACAGATATGATATTCTTTCTTAACTGCCTTCCCGGGTCAATTTCCCGGGGGGGCACTTCCAACCCGCCTAATTTTTTCGCAGACGATCCTGTTTTGGCAAAATTGCCTGCGATTTTAAACACCCCGGCTAAAACGATTCATGCAACAAGGAGTTCCGCTTATGAAGATTTTACGAATAGAAACTGGAATCAGCGGTCTTGACGAAATTCTCGCCGGCGGTCTGCCCGTCAATCACACCTATCTGCTGATGGGCGGGCCGGGAACCGGCAAGACCACCCTGGGGATGCAGTTTCTCCTCGAAGGGGTTCGCCGAGGCGAAAGGGTGCTTTACATCACCCTGCTGCAGACCGAACTGGGCATCCGGGAAATGGCCGGAGTCCACGGCTGGGACCTGGACGGCATCGAGATCAAAGTCCTGATGTCAGAGGCGGACAAAGAGGCGGAGTTCGTCGAACAGACCCTGCTGCCCAGTTCGGAGATCCAGCTTGACGACGTCATGAACGCCATCGAACGGACGGTGGAGGAATATAAGCCTGTGCGGCTGGTGTTCGACTCGATCGAACAGGTCCGGTTGCTGGCCGGCGATCCGGTGATCTACCGGCAGAAGGTCCTGGCCACCCAGCGCCTCCTGGCGAATCACAACGTCACCACCATCTTCGTCGAATCCTCCGAGCAGGCTCCCGAATTTAAGACCCTGGCCCACGGGGTTATCCTTCTCGACACGGTTATCCCCCCTTTCGGCGAAATGCACCGCCGTATTCTGGTCGAAAAAATGCGCGGCGTCGCCTTTTCGGGCGGCTATCATTCCTTCCGGATCAAAACCGGCGGGGTCGAGGTCTATCCGCGCCTGCCCGCTACCAATGCAGAGTCGAGTCCCGCCTGGAAAGAAGTGAAAAGCGGGATCGAATCCCTCGATCGGATGCTCGGCGGCGGCCTGACCGGCGGCACCTCCTGCCTGCTGGCGGGTGAATCCGGGACCGGGAAAAGTTCGCTGGCGAACGCCTATGTCCACGCCGCGGCCCGGCGGGGCGAGAAAGCGGCGGTTTTCCTGTTCGACGAACGGAAGGAAACTTACCTGCTGCGCGCCAAAAGCCTGGGCATGGATCTGACCCCCTTCCTGGGAGAGGGCGCCGTAACGGTGGATCAGGTCAAGATCGGCGATATCTCGGCCGGCGAACTGGCCCATACCCTCCGGCTCATGGTCGAAAAACAGGGGGTCGGCATGGTGGTCATCGACAGCATGACCGGGTTCCTGCTGGCCATGCCGGAAGAGCCGCAGCTGATGACCCAGCTCCACGAGATCCTCGATTATCTGGGGGGGCAGGGGGTGTTGACCCTGCTGCTTGTCACCGAGCACGGCATGTTCGGCCAGACCCGCGGGGTTGTCGACGTCAGCTTCCTGGCCGACAGCGTCATCCTGATCAGACGTTTCGAGGCCATGGGGCTGATGCGGCTGGCGGCGGCGGCCGTCAAGAAACGGCACGGCGACCATGACAAGTTCATCCGCGAACTCAAGATCACCGGCGAAGGGGTCCAGATCGGCGAGCCGCTGCGGGAATTCAGGGGGGTCCTGACCGGCAGCCCGATATTTATCGGCGATCCCGAAAAGCTCATGGAGTAGACGGTTGTGAGTAACGAACTTACCATCCTGATCAGGATGGCGAACCAGGCCGATGTCCGGGTCGTTTCCAGACTTTTGGAGCAGTATGGCCTGCCCTACCGGGTATGTCCGGATTCCGGGGAGTTTTGCGCCGAAGCCGCCGAGGGGTGCGGCGTCCTGCTCCTGGAAGAGGAGATGCTGAATGGCGAGGTTTTCGCAAAGATCAAAAACCTCCTCGACAGTCAGCCCCTGTGGTCGGAGGTGCCGGTTATCCTGCTGGTCAAAAGCAATTACGGCCGGAGCGCGCGGGGAAAATCCCTGCTCGACCGCATCCCCAGTCTGACCATTATCGAACGTCCGGTAACTTCCGCCTCCCTGATCTCAGTTCTGCGGTCGGCCCGGGAGGCGCGATTACGCCAATACCAGGTGCGCGATCTTCTCGGCGATCTGCGCCGGTCGAACCGGGAACTGGAGAAACGGCTCCGCCAGAGCGCCGTCACCCGATTTACCGATATCATGCTGGTCTATCTCGATCCCGACTTCAACTTCGTCTGGGTCAATCCGCCCTATGCCGCACATATGGGGATGCCGCCGGAGGAACTGGTCGGCAAAAACCATTTCGACCTCTATCCAGATCCCGAAAACGAGGCCATTTTCAAAAAAGTGCGCGATAGCGGAGAGCCGGTCTTTTACAAGGATAAACCCTTTGAATTTGCGGACCGGCCGGAACTGGGCGTCACCTATTGGGACTGGAGCCTGTTTCCCGAGAAGGACGAGAAGGGCAAGGTGGAGGGATTGGTCCTGACCCTGCGCGAAACCACGCAGTACAAAAAGGCGCAACTGGCCCTGGAGGAAAGCGAAGCCCGATTTCGTTCCATCGCCGAGATCAGCACCGACATCATCTTCCGGGTCGATCCGGAGGGCATGGTAACCTATGTTTCCCCGGCGGTACGCCTACTGGGGTATGAGCCAGAAAAATTACTGAACCGGCATCTTTTTGAATTAGTGGCCGGGGAAGATCTGCCCGGAAGCCTGACCGCGTTGCAACAGGTAGTCGGCGGCGACCAGCTCAATCTCCTTGAAATGAAGCTGCTCCGGGCCGACCGGCGCGAGGTTGAAATAGAGGTCGGCGCATCGCCGGTTTTCAGGGGAGGGAAGGTTGTCGAAGTGCAGGGAATAGCCCGCGACATCAGCGAAAGAAAGCGGCTGGAGAAAAGACTCGCTAGATCCAGGCAGGTGCTGGAGGAGACCGTGGAAAGAAGGACCAGGGAGCTGGAGGAGACCCACAAAAAGCTGCTGCACGCCGAAAAGCTCAGCGCCGTCGGCAGGTTTTCCGCCTCCATCGCCCATGAGATCAACAATCCCCTCTTCGGAATCAGAAACGTCATCGCCGATCTCAAGCAAAACGAGGCCTTGTCCGAAGAGGAGGTCGAACTGGCCGGGATGGCCCTGGAGGAATGCGACCGGATCAAGAGGCTGATCAAGGATCTCCAGGACTTCAACCGGCCCTCCACCGGAGTGGTGGCGCCCCTCGACATTCACGAGACAATCGATTCGGTCTTGAGTTTGACCAAAAAAGAGGTGCAGAATAAAAATATCCGAGTGGTAAAGGATTACGACCACGATATGGTCGAGATCTTCGGGGTCAAAGATCAGATCAAACAGGTGATCCTCAACCTGATCAAAAACGGGATCGACGCCATTCCCGACTCGGGCGGCTGGATCGAGGTCTTCACCGAGGTCCTTTTCGGCAAGGTAATCGTGATCCAGACATGGACAGCGGAAAAGGGATCGGTCCGGAAGAAGCAAAACAGATCTTCGAGCCGTTTTTCAGTACCAAGCCGGCGGTCAAAGGCACCGGCCTGGGGCTTTCGGTCTGTTACGGGATCGTAACCAGGCACGGCGGCAATATCTTTTTTAACAGCGAACCAGAGAGCGGCAGCACCTTTACGGTCATCTTGCCGATAGAGGGACCACCCAATGAATGAAAAGAGTGTTTTACTGGTAGATGACGAAAAGATTATCCTGGTATCCCTGAGCAGGCAGCTGCGAAAAAACGGCTATGAGGTTTATACCGCTGAAAGCGGCGAAGAGGGTTGTTTGATCCTGGACGAGCAGAAAATTGACCTGGTGGTCACCGACCTGAAAATGGAAGGGATCAGCGGCATCGGGGTGTTGGAATACGCCAAGAAAACCGACCCGGAAAGGCCGGTGCTTATCCTTACCGGCTACGGCAACATGGATTCGGCCATCGAGGCGATGCGGGCCGGCGGCGACGATTACCTGCTCAAGCCATGCGCGATAGACGAACTGATCCTGCGGATGGAGCAGGCCCTGGAAAAGGTCGAATTGAAGCGGCGAATCAAGTTTTATGAAGACATCCTGCCGATCTGCTCGGTCTGCAAGAGGATCAGGGACGATAGCGGTGTGGAGCCCGGCCAGGGCAAATGGGTGGGGATCGAGACCTTTATGGCCAGTAAAGCCGGGGTCGCTTTTACCCATAGCTATTGCAACCAATGCTATGGCGAGGCCCTCAAGGATATAGAGAAATATAAGGACGAAAACGGCAAGTGACCTTACTTGATGACCCTCTGACAATGGAGAGACGATATCAGATCGGTCTTGATTCTTATGATCGGTTTTTTTTCCCAGTTTCAGAATCCAGAGTTTTAAAGAACCAGGCAATGCGCCTGCCCACCTTCGACAAGCCTCGGGTTATATCATGCTCGGATAACTTCTCGGAACACGGCTTACCGCGTGGTTGTATAGACGAAGTCGTTAAACTTCTAGGCAATCTCGGTGTTGAATTGGTTGTTCAAGATAAGAGAACCACCGGCAAACCGCTGAAGGCCAATCTTAGCCAGCTCTTCCGCCTTCTCTTCCGTTTCTAGCTTTTCACTAATTCAATACTGTTTTTTTGTTTTATTTTTCTGCCATAATAATAAGCAAGGTGTAATCGGAATTGTGGGGGGAAGGCGCGGTACTGGTCAAGCTAAGACTTGTGCCGATTTTTTCGGTCTCCTTCCCCGGATGTGAAACCATTACCTGGATAACTTGTGGTTAACTAAATAAGGTGAATATGGACCCAGCCACTCTTGTCGCTTATTTCGCAAAACGAGATGAGGCGCGCAAAGCCTTTCGGGAACTGGCCAGGCAGAACTTCCGCCGCGCCGTCCAGGTGGACAAGGCTGCAAACGGTGAGGTGCGGATCCGGGACGCCTTTTTCTGGCGCCGGGCTTCCGGCGTGACCCTGGCCGCCATTTTTTTTGGCGGGCTCGCGGGGGTTATGTCCCTGTTCCTGCACCGGTGGGGTTTGCTTCCGGACGGCAATCTTTTGCCGCTGAGCTTGGTTTTGGCCGCGGCCACAGGCGGCGCCCTGGCCGCCTTTCTCTGGCTGCGCCGTTTCCGGTATGGGGTTGAGCCCGGGGTCGTGGCTGATCACGCCCGCTGGCTCATGCCAGGGGAATCCGTTCTGCTGCTCCAGGGCTCCAGCGATTCTTTGCCGGGTCCGGTGGCAATGCTGCGGGAAAGCGGGGATGTCGCGCCGGCGCTGTTCGTCATGCATCCCCGGCGCGAGCGGCGGGCTGGGGCGCGGACCTCCGAGGTAAAGCTTTCCCCGGCCCAGGTTCTGGAACATGCGCGACGCCATGCCCGGGAGCAGCAAGTGGATCCGGGGCCGCAGCGCGGGACGGAACTGCTTAAGCGCTTCAGACAGTCCCGGCAATGGATTCGGCGGATCTGCGCGGAACTGGCCGCTGCCAGCCGCCTGGAACAGAAAACCACCTCGACCGCCGATTGGATCCTGGATAATGAGTACATCCTGGACGGCAACGCCCGGGCGGTCCTGCTCAACCTGCCCCGGCGCTTTTACCAGCAGCTGCCCATCCTGGCCTCCGATCCCTACCGGGGGCTGCCGTGCATCTATGGTCTGGCCAAGGATCTCGTTTCCCATACGGAACTGCGCCTGGACCGGGAAAATATCCTGGCCTATATCGAGGCCTACCAATTGGAGCGCACCCTGACAATCGGCGAACTGTGGGCCCTTCCTCAGATGCTGCGCATCGCGCTGATCGAAAGCGTCCAGAGTCTGGCCATTACCGCCCTGGCTGACCTCCGCGAACGGCAGTTGGCCGACTTCTGGGCGAACCGGCTGATCTCCGCCAATCGCCGCGATTCCAACCAACTTTTTACGATCCTCTCGGAACTTGCGAAAGCGGAGCCGCACCCCAGCCCTTATTTCGGGGCGCAGCTGGTCAGCCTGCTCTACGACGAGGCGGTTGCGCTGGCGCCGGTCAAGAACTGGCTGGAGCGCAAGCTCAAAACCATTCTGCCCGACCTTAACCGGCGGGAGCTGAACCGGCAGACCCGGGAGCAGTTGGCCAGCGGCAATGCCTTCACCAGCCTGCGCCAGCTCGCCCAGCTGGACTGGCGGGAGATCTTCGAGAATCTTAGTCAGGTGGAGCAGGTGCTGCGCCGTGATCCGTCCGGAGTCTACCCCCAAATGGATTTCGCCACCCGGGACCGCTGCCGCCAGGCGATTGAAGAATTGGCCCGCGCGGCAGCCCAGCCCGAGAAACAGGTCGCGGCGCGCGCCATTCAGCAGGCGGCGCTGGTCGAGCCTGAATCAACTGTTGATGAACGGCGCCGCCATGTCGGCACCTGGCTTATCGGCAAGGGCCGGGTGGAGCTGGCCCGACAGCTCGCTTGCCGGGAAGCCCTTCGCCATCGTATTCTGGCCTGGATCTATTCCCATCCCGGTGGTGTCTATGCCTTCGGCATTACCGGCTTTACGGTGCTGTTTCTCTTTCTGATCGTCGCCTGGGGCCTGGCCCCCGGTTTTGACCCGACCGGGCCGCAGCCCGTGCTCCTCCTCGCTCTGGTGCTGCTCCTGCTGATTCCGGTCAGCCAGCTGGCCATCGAGGTGGGCAATTATCTGATCACCCGCTTTCTGCCGCCCCGGTCCCTGCCCAAGATGGATTTCGAGGGTGCGGGGATTCCCGGTGAATTCCGCACCCTGGTGGTTGTGCCGATGATGCTGGTCAACGCGGCGACGATCCGCGCGGAGGTGGAGAAGCTGGAAATCCACTACCTGGCCAACAAGGAAGCGAATCTGCTCTTCAGCCTGTTCACGGACTTCACCGATTCGGATACCCCGGTTCGGGCCGACGACCAGGAGCTCTTTGCGACCGTATGTGGTTGCCTGGCCGCGCTCAATCAACGCCACGGCTCCGCGCGGTTTTTTCTCTTTCATCGGGAACGCACCTGGTCTGAAACCGAGCGAAAATTCATCGGGTGGGAGCGCAAGCGGGGCAAGCTTGAGGAGCTGAATCGGCTGATTGACGGCACCCGGCCCGAGGATGCTCCCCGCCTGGTTCATGTGGGTCAACCCGAGCAATTGGCGAACGTCCGTTTCATTATCACCCTGGACAGTGACACCCAGTTGCCGCACGCCACGGCCCGCCGGCTGGTAGAAACCCTGGCCCACCCCCTCAATCAGCCTCGCTTCAATGAGGCGGGGCGGCTCGTGGCCGGCTACACCGTCATCCAGCCGCGGGTCAGCCCGAGCCTGTCGAGCGCCAGCGCCTCGCTTTTCAGCCGGCTTTTCAGCGATGCGGTCGGGATTGACCCCTATACGGAGGCGGTTTCCGATGTCTATCAGGATTTAAGCGGGGAAGGGACGTACCATGGCAAGGGGATTTACGATGTCCGCGCCTTCAGCCGGCTCCTCTCGGGCCGGCTCCCGGAAGGCAGGGTGCTGAGCCACGACTTGCTCGAAGGGGCTTATGGCCGGGTGGGGCTAGCCAGCGATATCGAGCTCTACGATGAATTTCCCCAAGTGTATATGAGTTACATCAGCCGGGCCCATCGCTGGATGCGCGGCGATTGGCAGATCGCGAGCTGGATTTTCCCCCGGGCGCCCCAGGCGGCCGGCGGTCGCGGCGCCAACCCCCTCTCCCTCCTGAATCGCTGGAAGATTCTCGACAATCTGCGCCGCAGCCTGCTGCCGGTCACCAGCCTGGCCCTGTTGACCGGCGCCTGGCTCATCTCCCCGAGGGTGGGTGGGACCGCGGCCCTGGTGGTGGGCCTGCAGCTGCTCTTTCACTCTCTGGCTCAGCCCTTCACCATGGCCACTACCCCGGAGGGGTTGAAGCACTTCTCCCCGGCGAAGCTGCGGCACGACCTGCTGCGGGTCTGCGCCGACGGAGCGCTGTTGCCACAGCAGGCCGCGCTGACCCTGGACGCCATTGTCCGGGCCTGCTATCGCCTGATGATTTCCCGGCGCCACTTGCTGGAGTGGACGGTCCAGGCCACCCATTGGCGCGGCTGCCGCCACCAGCAGTTCTTTGTCGCCAGCCAGGTCCTGGGTTGTATCTTCAGTCCCATCGTGGGCTGGGCGATCTGGCTGATCAGGCCGGATAATTTGCTGCCGGCCGCTCCCTGGCTCGTCTTGTGGTTGCTCTCCCCGCTGCTCGTGGGGCTCCTGAACCGGCCACCCCTTGCCCGGGCACAGCTACAAACGCTGCCGGCCACGGATCATCGCTTCCTCCGGCAGATCGCCCGGCGGACCTGGCGCTATTTCTCATCGTTCGTCAGCCGAGACTCCTCCTGGCTGCCGCCCGACAACTTCCAGGTCGCCCATCAAAATCGGTTGGCCATGCGCACCAGTCCGACCAATATCGGTTTCTGGATGACCAGCGTCCTGGGCGCCCATGATGCCGGCTATCTGACCATCAACCAGGTCGTCGACAGACTGACCCTCACCATGGAAACCATTGAGCGGCTGGAGCGTTACCAAGGGCATCTCTTGAACTGGTACGATATTCAGACCCTGGCGCCCCTTGAACCCCGCTACGTATCCATGGTTGACAGCGGCAATCTGCTGGGCGCCTTGTGGGCCTTGGAACAAGGGCTCGCCGAGCTGGTGCGCGGACCCCTCTTGGACGGCAAGGCCTTTGGCGGCCTTGCCGATACCGGAGAAATTCTGCAACAGGCCGCAGCTCAGGGCGAAATTGCCGGACTGGATAGCCAGACCCTCGGGCCGCTCCTGGCCGAGCTGCATGCTCCCCCCGCCGCCATCGTTGATCTCCTCCGCCGGCAACGGCGAGTCGAGGCCAGGGTTGGCGCGGTGGTCGAGGCCGCGGGTCTTACGCCTTGGGGGGAGGAGTTGGAACAACAGGCCGCGGCCTGGGCTCGGAACCGGGACAGCTATCTCACCTGGATCGAAATCCTGGCGGAAAAAACCGGGGAGGAGCTGGCCTCGTTGGGAGCGAAGACCAGACTCGCCATCCACCAGGATCTTAGCCGACCACCTTCACTGCACGATCTGGCCCGGGGCCTGGTAAGCTCCGTTCCGCTCCTCACCGCGCGCCGGGCTGAAATAGTTGCGGCTTCTCCCCTCCTCGCCGCCTGGCTCGACCGGGTTATCGAGGCCTTCGCGACCGCCCAGTGGCTGGCCGGGGAAACGTTGGCTAAGACTGAGCGGTTGCTCGACAGCATCCGCGAGCTCTCGGCCGCGCTGGACATGCGCTTTCTCTATGACCGCAAACGCAAGCTGTTCGCCATCGGTTTCAATGTCTCCAAGGACCTCCTGGACGGTTCCAGTTACGATCTGCTGGCCAGCGAGGCGCGCTTCGGCAGTTTCATCGCCATTGCCCGGGGCGATGTTCCCCTCGAGCACTGGTTTTCCCTGGGCCGGCTCTACGGCGCTCTCGGCCGGCAGCGGGTTTTGCTCAGCTGGGCCGGGACCATGTTTGAATACCTGATGCCGCTTTTGTTTCAGCACTCCTTCGGCAACTCGCTGCTGGACAAGGCGGCCCGGGAAGCGGTGGCGGCCCAGATCGCTTACGGCCGCGCCCGGGGGGTGCCCTGGGGCATTTCCGAATCCGCTTACGGCAATATGGATCTCAGCAAGACCTATCAGTACAAGGCCTTCGGGGTGCCGGCTCTCGGCCTGAAGCGCGGCCTGGAGGAACAGCTGGTCGTCGCTCCCTATGCCACCCTTATGGCCCTGGGCTTGGAACCGCTCGAAACTGTGCGAAATCTGAAAGAGCTGGCCAGGCTGGGGATGCTTGGTGATTACGGTTATTACGAGGCCATGGACTTCAGCCGGCAGTCGCTGCGGTCGGGGCGGCAAGGGGTGATTATCGAGGCTTACATGGCCCATCACCAGGGCATGGCGTTCGTGGCTCTGATCAATTTCCTCCATGACAACCCGTTCCCGCGCCGCCTGCATAGCAATCTTCGGGTACGGGCCTTTGAGTCCCTCCTGCAGGAACGGATCCCGATCCTGCCCGCCCTGCACCTGACCTCGACCCGGTCGACGGAGCCCGCGCCGTTGGGCGGAGATCTGGTGGCGCCGGCGGGAAGCACCTTTACCACCCCCCATACCGCCACGCCCAAGACCCTGCTGCTCAGCAACAGCCGCTACGGTCTGATGGTCACCAACAGCGGGGGTGGCTACAGTCAGTGGGAGGGGCAGGAACTTACCCGCTGGCGGGCGGATTTGACCTGTGACAGCGGGGGCATCTTCTGCTACATCCATGAGGCTGAACCGGATCTACTCTGGTCTACCACCTATCACCCGGTCGGCGGGAAGGTGGCCGGGTATGGCGTAGACTTTACTCTAGACCGGGCCGTGTTCCGGAGGGAGGACCACGGTCTGGCCAGCGAAACAGAGGTTGTCGTTTCCCCGGAAGACGACGTGGAGGTGCGGAGGATTACCCTGATCAATCGTTCCGGCCGAGTCCGAAGCCTCAACCTCACCAGCTATGTGGAACTCGCCATGGCGCCCCACAACGCCGACCGCCAGCACCCGGCCTTCAACAAGCTGTTCATCCAGACCGAAGCGCTTCCCGACCAGCAAGCACTTCTTGCCTACCGGCGGCCGCGCAGCGGAAAAGAGCCGCCCCTTTATGTGGCCCATCGTTTGACCTTTGAGCATCCCGGGGATGATTGTTCGTCTGCGGAGGAGTGGCAATTTGAAACCGACCGGTTGCGTTTCATCGGCCGCGGCCGCACCCCCGTTAATCCCATGGGGGCGCGGCAAAGGCTCGGCAACAGCCAGGGCTTTGTCCTGGATCCGAGCTTAAGCCTGCGGTGCGGCCTTACCCTGAACCCGGGCCAGCGTCTCCAGCTGTCCCTGGTGCTCGCCGCCGGTTCAAGCCGCGAGCAGGTCCTCCTGCTGATGGACAAATACTGCGAGTCCCAGGCAATCAATCGGGCCATGGATTTTGCCTGGGTCACGGCCCAGCAGCAGTTGCAGATGCTGCACATCCAACCAGACGAAGCACGCCGCTTTCAGAAACTGGCCAGTCACCTGCTCTTTCCCAATGCCCTCCTGCGGGCTCCCGGCCCGCGTCTCGCCGAGAATCGCAAGGGCCAGGCCGACTTGTGGCCTTACGGCATCTCGGGCGATCTGCCCATCGCCCTGGTCACTATTGGTGAGACCCGGGATATCAGCCTGGTCCGCCAGGCGCTCCAGGCCCACACCTATTGGCGGATGCACGGCTTGTCCACCGACCTGGTGATTCTTAACGAGGAAGGCGGAAGTTACGAGCGGCCGCTCCTGGAACGACTGGAACGGTTGATCCAGGCCCATTCCCTCTTTAACGGGACCGACCAGCCGGGTGGGGTATTCCTGCGCAACGCGGCGCTCATCCCGGAAGAGGATTTGAAGCTCTTCAAATTTACCGCCAGCGTGGTGCTGGTGGCAGCCCGCGGCACCCTGCCCCAGCAGTTGGGCGTACCGGGGGTGCCTTCCGGGCTTCGGGAAACCCTGCTCCCAAAAAGTGTTCCCCGCGAGCCCTCGGCCTCGCTGCCTTTCATGGAGCTGCACTACTTCAACAGCCTTGGCGGCTTTACCCAGGACGGGCGTGAATACGCGATCTATCTCGGCCCCGGCACCAATACCCCCGCCCCCTGGGTGAACGTTATCGCCAACCCGACTTTCGGGACCATGGTCAGCGAAACCGGGGCCGGCTTTACCTGGTATGGCAACAGCCAGCGCAATCGGCTGACCGGCTGGTCCAACGACCCGGTGCTGGACCCGGCCTCGGAGGCGCTCTACATCCGCGACGAGGAAACCGGCGACTTCTGGTCGCCGACCGCGGCGCCACGCCGGGAGGAGAGCGCCTATCGGGCCCGGCACGGGGCGGGCTATACCATCTTCGAGCATAACAGCAATGGGATCGAGCAGGAACTGACCGTCTTCGTCCCCGTGGATGAGAGCGGGGGCCAGCCGCTTAAACTGCAGCGGCTGCAACTTCTCAACGGCTCTTCCCGAAGACGCCGGTTGTCGCTGACCTATTATGCGGAATTGACCCTGGGCGAGAACCGCGAAACCTCTCAGATGCATGTGCTGAGCAACTGGGATGACGAATCCCAGGCCCTGCTGGCGTACAACCGCTTTCACCCCGAGTACCCGGAGCGGGTTGCCTTCGTGGCCTTAAACCCCGCGGCCGACTCTTACGAGGGCGACCGGACCGCCTTCATTGGCCGCAACCGCTCGCTGGCCAATCCGGTTGCCATGGAGCTGACCCATCTTTCGCAACGGACCGGGGCAGGGCTCGACCCCTGCGCGGCCCTCCGGGTGACGGTGGAATTGGCTCCGGGCGAGCGCCGGGAGATCATCTGCATGCTGGGCCAGGCCGGGTCGGACGGCGAGGCCCGCGAACTGGTCCTTCGCTACCATGGAGAGCAGGTCTTTACGGAGACGCTGGCCCAGACCCGGGCCTGGTGGGATGATCTGCTCTCCACCATAGAGGTGCACACCCCCGACCTGGCCGCAGACCTCCTGATCAACCGCTGGCTGCAGTACCAGTCCTTAAGCTGCCGGCTTTGGGGGCGCTCCGCTTTTTACCAGTCCGGCGGCGCCTTCGGCTTCCGCGATCAGCTCCAGGATGTCCTGGCCTTTCTCTACTCCAGGCCGGAACTGGCCCGTGAGCAGATCCTGCGCGCCGCCAGCCGGCAATTCCAGGAGGGGGATGTTCAGCATTGGTGGCATGAACCAACCGGGGCCGGGATTCGCTCGCGGATCTCAGACGATCTGCTCTGGCTCCCCTATGTGGTCGCGCACTACGTCCGGACCACCGGCGATGTGGAAATCCTGCGGGCGGCGGTGCCCTTCCTCGATGCTCCCCCGCTGGCCGACGATCAGCACGAGGTCTTCCTCATCCCGGAGGTTTCCCTGGAACGCGCCCCGCTTTTTGAACACTGCCGACGTGCGGTCAGCCGCGGCCTGACTCGCGGGCCCCATGGGTTGCCCCTGATCGGAACGGGGGACTGGAACGACGGGATGAACCTGGTGGGGGCCGAAGGCAAGGGCGAGAGTGTCTGGCTGGCCTGGTTCCTCTGCGAGGTGCTGGAGGGGATGGCCGAGCTGGCGGACCGCCTGCACCAGCCGGAGCAGGGACGCACCTACCGGCAGGAGAAAACTGATCTGATCCAGCGGGTGGAAGAGGCCGGTTGGGACGGGGAGTGGTATCTGCGGGGAACCTTTGATGACGGCACCCTGCTCGGTTCCGCAACCAGTTCCGAGGCGAAGATCGATTCCCTGCCCCAATCGTGGGCCTGGCTGTCCGGCGCCGCCGATCCGGCCCGCGCGGAGCAGGGACTGGAGTCGGCCTGGGAATATCTGGTCCGCCAGGACGAAGGTCTGGTGCTGCTTTTTACACCCCCCTTTGATAAAACGGAACCTTCCCCCGGCTACATCATGGGGTATCCCCCCGGGGTCCGGGAGAACGGCGGCCAGTACACCCACGCCGCCTTGTGGCTGGCCATGGCCCTGGCCCGTAAAGGAGATGGGGAAAGGGCGGTCGCGTTGCTGCGCCTGATCAATCCCATCGAGCATACCCGCGATGCGGTAGCGGTCTGGCACTACGGGGTGGAACCCTACGTGGTGGCGGCCGACGTCTACCGGTTACCCGGGCGGATCGGCCAGGGCGGCTGGTCATGGTATACCGGGTCGGCGGCCTGGATGTACCGGGCCTGGGTGGAAGAGGTTCTGGGGATGCGGATAGAAGGCGGGCAGCTGCGGATGGATCCGGTCATCCCCGCGGGGTGGGAGGGTTTCAGCCTCCGTTACCGGCACGGGGAAGCGGTCTACGCGATCGAGGTGGAGAACCCGCAACATTGTGAGCGCGGGGTCGTCTGGGTGGAGATGGATGGCCAACGTCTGCCCGGCGGCGTCATTCCGTTGGAACAGGGCCTGGCAAAACATAGGGTGATTGTCAGGATGGGGCGGTCGGAAGAGTGAAGTGATCGGACCCCCCTCCCGGTTTGAGGAGGGGCGGGCGAGGGTATTTCGGTTGACCAGAGGCAGCCGCGGGCGGCCGAGGTCGCAACCCGACCGACCGGTTGATGAGCGAAGCAGCTGCCGACTCCACCCGGTTACTCTTCCTTCTTTCCGGATTTTTAGCGAAACCATGCGGTCTGCAACAAGGGGACGTTAACTTTTAAAATCAAGATAAATATCCGCTACAATTCACCTTCCTCCCCCCGCAATCCGTTAGTTTCTCCGAGCCAATTTATTTCAACTGAAATGTCCCGGAGAGAATTTCAACCTTTTTTATTTGCCCGATCCCTGCCTCTGCCACTATATTAGCCGCAACTCAAACTTACAGGAACCAACCCGCAATGGCCGAAACCATAACCGAAGACATCCAGGAGGACTTGCGGAAAGCGGCAATCCTTCACCAGCGCGCCACCTCCGATTATGAAAAATGCCTGGAGTTCAACCAATTGATGTCAAAGCTGCTGGACCGGCTCGAAGATGCCGGCTGCTACAAGGCGGCCGATAAGGTAATGGGAATCCTCATCGACTGTAACCCGAAAAACGGTACTAGTTGCGACAAGGCGACCCGCATCGGAGATAAAGTCAAAAAGATTTGCCCCGGCGATCCTGATTGAGCGGATAAAAGAAGCAGCGCTACGGAAAAATCCGTATACCGACGCAGGTCGGGAATAAGTTCCGCACAAGTCACTTACGGCCGGTAAAACCTTCTCATTTGCGTTTACGGGGTGAGGAGATGTCGAAATACAGATTGCCCGAACTCGCACAATAACGGAATAATTCAGGGTGTTCGAGGACCGCCGCGAGGCTGGCGGATCCTGGGGCTGCTCAGGTGGTGCATTTTGAACCTGGATTACCCCTTGGTGTCAATAATTAAGGATGGTGTTTCCCGACCTCAGGATAAGAACGTGATCTTTCACTACACAACCGCGGCATTTACCCTATCTCCTTAAACCCTGGGCTTCGTCATGTTGTGCTGACTTACCCGGAGACTGGGCCTTGTATGCCATTTCTGTTCGTCGGCTCATAGCTTTGCACTCCAGCTTCCTTCAGACCATCCCTCGCGAGATCGCCCTTGCCTTCGGCTAGTATCTTCGCTACTATCCTTTGACAGTAACGGGGTTTATAGACAGGGGACTTGCACCCCATAAGATCACGCCCATGCCGGGCGTACACTAAAGCATCCAGCGGACGGCGTGATCGTTGGCGGCGCTGACGCGGCAAGTTCATTGGCGCCGTCCGCTGATGCAGGTCGTTCGGCTGACAATTCTCAATGGTTCCCCACAATAAATGCTATTTATAGTCTGTAGACTTATAGAATGCATTTCTGTCTATTTCCCTTATGTCGAGCATACTTAGCACCATAGGGAAAAATCTTAGATATTTCCGTAAGCGTCTCGGGGTTAGCCAAGAACAATTGGCTGAGCTTGCTGAGCTTCACAGGACTTATATTGGGGCGGTAGAAAGAGGCGAAAAAAATATTTCTGCAAAGAATATTGAAAAAATCGCTAATGTGCTCGGCGTTGAACCTTTCTTGTTGTTACAAGAGCAAACTCAATCTTCAACGCACGAGAACAATGAAAAATAATAATAGCGAAAAAGAGGCATGCACCCCAGTTCCAGTTAAACCATCTCTATTCAATAACAGCTGTACTCTTCCTTATGGCTTAGAAGTAGAGCACGTTCGAAAGGCGATGGATGATTTCATTTCATTCATTGGCTTTATTAACCTACAGTTACACACCAAAAGCATGCCTCGGCTTGAAAGTTTTTTGATGCCAGCAAATTTTAGCAGCATTGTTGGTGAATTTATGAATGCAAGCATTCCAAAATATTGTTCAAGCTTGGTAAAAAACCTATACCATAACGGACACCCTGACCTTATTCCTTCCGGAAAATTCCCTTCAAACTCTGTTCAATACTCCAACGAAGGACTTGAAATAAAAGGTTCAAGACATAAAAGCGGATGGCAAGGGCATAACCCAGAGGCTGTTTGGCTTATGGTATTTTGTTTTGACAGCAATACTTCAAATGACAAGAAGAAGGAAATCGGCCCCAAGCCATTTGAGTTTACAGGCGTTTATGCTGCAAAGCTTGAGGAATCTGACTGGACATTTTCTGGCCGTTCTGCAACAAGCAGAAGGACAATTACAGCGAGTATCAATAGAAGCGGTGTTGGCAAAATGAAAGGGAATTGGGTTTACGAAACCGCTGGTCAATAAGTAAATATTTTTAATTGCCTTTCACCTTTGTTTATGGCGGAAAGTCTTGGTATAGCATCCTGAGCTAATATGAAATATTTGTTGTAACGTTCCACCCCTATGCTTTGGTATTCCACTGCCTCTGCGGCAGCTATTGTCGAGCCGGATCCCATAAATGGGTCTAGCAGCACCCCTTCCCCTAATGGAAGAGCAGCATAGACAATTTTCCTCAAAAAAGATTGCGGCTTTAGGCTTGGGTGATCAGCGATCTCTCTTTCCTCTTTTGGAGTACGTTCACTGTCAATAACATCTTCAAAAGGAGTATTGTCTAGTTTTCTCCGCAAACCGCCTGTGCCATATTTCCTTAGGCAATCGCTAACGGTCATTCCTTGCGGCAATGGCTTCCTGAACAATCCCCATGGTTCATAGCACCCTCTGGGCATGGAGCAAACTTCCGGGAACTCCTCTTCTGCGTTCTTGGGCCTATCCCCACCTCTTAATGTTCTAACCGTCCTTATAATTGAACCTCGATACTCAAGGCCGCTTTCGACCACGGCAGTAAAAACGAGTTGGGATAAAAATGTATTTGAGGCTAAAAACACATGCGCACCCGGCGCTAGAGCTTTCAGTGCCAACCGGCCCCATTCGAGAAAGAAACGGTACAACTGTTTCCTTTCTTTTTCGTTTAAGGCTGTAAATCGAGGTAGTGGTGAACGCACATTTCCGTCAAATGCAGGTGGCAATCTCCATATTCCTCCATTGCCATTAGCTCGCTTGTCGAGCTGGTCAAAATCGTATTCTTTAACCCCATACGGTGGATCGGTCACTATCGCATGTATTGAACCCTTGGGGATTCTGCCAAGCCATTCAAAACAATCAGCATGCACAATTTGTGATTGCCCAATGTGTATAACTTGGTAATCAAACGACAAAGAAGAAATTTCATCAGGCATTTATTTGCTCCAGAATAAAATGATGACTAAAAGTAGCATCGTATTCTGTTAAAAGCAATAAAAAAAATGCCCGAATCGGGTAGCCGGGGGGTTTTCCCCCCCGGCCCCCACACCACCTAGCAAGCGGGTCCGCACTAGGCGGTTCCCATGAGCTACCGCGCCGTAGCGGGGTAATGGATTTTAACCCACAGGTCTTTTACGGATAACAGACCTTGATCCTTAAGCCATTTGTTGGTCATACCCGATTGGGACGCCAGAGTTTTAGCGAGTCGATATGGTCCTTTGCGACTCAGGCCGATGGAAATGGCCAGCCGCAGGTTGCAACCGAGCTTGGTCAGTTCGTGGACCTGGGGTCAGGCTTGCGTGGACCTGGGGTCAGGCTTGCAAAGTTGCAAAATGAAAACGCCTGGAGTGCGGGATGGAGTGCAGAAAGGGCCGGGGGTCAAGTCTTTGCTTGGCTCATCATTGAATTGATATAAAGAATCTGTATATGGAACTGAGGGCGGGTCTTTTGATAGCAATCTTTTTTTTCACACCACTTAACGGTAACCGCGAAGAAGAAGGTTACTAAGCGCCCAGCAATCTGCGCTGAAGCAGGTTTTGCATATCGCGCCGTTCTCGGACTTATTTACCCTTAATCTTCGCAGCCTGTGATCTTTTATGGACCAGCAGCATCAGGACCAGAGCAGCCAGGAGAACCGCAATATACTTGAAGGAATTGTTCTTTATCTTCCGGAAGTTGTCACGGTTCTGCCGTGTCTCGGACAGGATTTGCTGAAAACTCTCGTCACCGAAGATGCTGATCCGGCCGGAGACCGGGTCGATGCTGTAAACCTGGTTTTCCTCTGAATCGCTGACCAGAAGTTTCTTGCCGACCCGGATAATATCCTGGGGGATAGAACGTTCCGATAAACTCACTTTATCGAGTCTTTCGCCATCTTGCCCGAATTTCCAGATCTCACCGTAATTGATGTAGGCATCTGATACAACGACCCACAGGTTCCCGTCGTAACTATCGGTGAGAGCCAGTGGGGAGGGGGAGCTGGACACCGCGCCGGCCGCCACTTTTTCGGTCAACCCTTCAACGCCGGCGAAACTGGTGCTGGGCTCCGAATATCCGGCCATATTTATCAGATCGAGCTGATCTTTATAACCACTCGTCGAACCGTCGAGCTCCACAGAGGTAATCCTAGTGTTTTTTGTATCGGCGATCAGGAGGCTGCCGTTTTTTCCAAGAATCAGATCGTTGGGATAGCTGAGCTTAATTCCCGGGAAGCTCATGCTCTCCGGGCGGGACATTGAATTGACCGCCAGGCTATGGCGGTTTGTATCAATTACATAAAGAAGATTGCTTTCCTTATCGTAGGTGAACTTGAAGTTGTCCCTGATAGCCACCCATTTGGAGAACTTGATGAACCTGAGTGGCTGGTACGCCTGCCGCAACCGACGGTCGACGTGATCCGCCGCATCGTGCGGCAATTCGAGGCCGGCGGCACCGAGGCGCTGGAGACGC
>JAWOIQ010000093.1:0-72422 GCA_046484585.1 Desulfurivibrionaceae bacterium | reverse complement strand
TCCAATCTGTTACCAGGTTACTGGTTGAATATCGCCACTATTATCCACAGTGATGAAGCGTTGCTGGCGGCAGGTTTTATTTTCACCATTCATTTTTATAATACCCATCTGCGCCCGGATAAATTCCCCCTGGACCCGGTTATCTTTGTCGGCTCTATTTCGGTTGATGAACTGAAGCATGAACGCCCTAGGGAATATGATCAACTGGTGGCCTCCGGCGAACTTGAAGAGCTGGTCCAGCGCCAGGCTCCAGCGCCTTGGCTGAAAAGGATGTCAACCGTGTTTGGTTTGTTTGTCGTCGCAACAGGCTCTGTGCTGATCGTCTCAATCATAATCACCATGTTCAGTTATATCGGGAAACACTAGCGGAAGGAGATCGCTGAACGATGGCATAAAACGATCCGGAATATCCCGGGTCCAATAAATCATTCCCATAAAAAGGAGGGCCTTTACGGCCCTCCTTTTTTTATGGGAAGTATTTTGCTTTTCGCTGTTTTACCCACAGGGCATAAGTTTCGTTTGCACCCTAAAGGGCATAAAAGCAGACGAGCTGCTCAACTCGGCTTTATCCGATCTGACATTTCTTTCGGATTTCTTTCCTATACCTGAATGGTGAGCAAACTTTCCAATATCCATCAGGTACTTTATAAAAAGTCTTTTTTCTGTCCTTTCATATTCAAAGGGGCGGATGTCCGAATCCTGTGTGCTGTTGTCCGGCAAGTTAATCCCGAAGTTTATAGATTATTGTTCGGCCGGCCTGTTTCCGGGATCGGCCTTTGTCGCATATTCTTCGCGCAGCTGAGCATATCGCAGGATCTTATCCTGTCATGTGAGTCGACTTGACATTTATTCTTTATATGTGCGAGCATTAATAGGTGCGTGATTTTGCGATGCGGAATTTGATATGCTTCGCCTTTGTTGACATACCAGAAGGTCGACAATAATGATGAGCAACAATAAAATATCCGCCGGGCCATCCGGCCGGAATAATGCCCGGGATAGATTAACTTTCATTTCCCTTTCCCTTTCTGAAATATCTTCCCATATCTGTTTTCCTGTTGCTGACACCCAAGCATCCCTCGAGTCGGACCTCCTCCAAAAGATTCCCTGCCTGTTTTCGGTGCCAACCGATACCAACGATGTAACGAAATTTTTCACATTCATCTCCCGATACCCCTCCCGAAATACTTTTTTGGGCCGGACTTTTTTTAGTCCGATCAGGTCTCCCTGATTTTCTAGCGAGGAGTGACCTGGCAGCTAATTCATTAATTTAAAGGGGAATCGGGACAGCAGGTTCTTTTTGAAATGGCCGGAATTTTGAGAAATTTGCCATGGTAACGTGAAGATCGGTCGAGAATTCCAGGGAGCCGACAAGAAAAAAGGTGTGGAAAAACGAAGGGATGAGCCATCTTATTTTCCACTTTCAAATAAGAAACAAGATTGATCAACCCTTGAACCAGATAAGGAGAAACGGTATGGCGCCAACAAAAAAGGGATGCAAGATTTGGGTAATTGCTTTGGGTGTTGTCCTGCTCTGTAGCGGAGCAGGCCGAGCTCTCGATCAGTCAGACGCCCCTGAGTCCGTGACAATCGGTCTTCTTGAAGAACTCTATGAGCCGGTCGAGTTCGATCATGCAGGGCATACCGAGATGGCCGAGTGCTCAGACTGCCATCATCATACGGCTGGAACAGTGACCCAACGATGGAACTGCAAGAAATGCCACACCAACCCCCTGGAGGGAGATACGGTCAGCTGCGCGGACTGTCACTCCCAAAATCGCTTTGGTACCAAGTATCTTGCGACTCTAGATAATCCGGAACTATACCATGTCGAAAAGCCCGGTCTTAAAGGCGCCTATCATCTGAACTGCGTGGGTTGTCATCAGGAACAAGGGGGCCCGACCGGCTGCGAAGATTGTCATGTAATGAACGAAGCAGGAGAAAAAAGATTCAATGCCGGGCGCTATTCTCCGGCGCCTTGATTCTTCGGATCCATACCGGAAATTATTTAGACTTCATGCATATCCAGAAACCATATAAAAAGTTTTATGGGGGTACAGATGAAAAATAAAATAATCAACCGTAGAAGCTTCATCAAGGGCGGTTTCGGTGGAACAGCCGCGACCGTGCTCAGCCTTAAAAATGCCCGGGCGGCGGGGAATTTCGACCACTACCCGGATAGCATGGGGGTAATCGTCGATCTTAACCGCTGTGTCGGTTGCCGGAGCTGCGAGGCCGCCTGTAATAAGGAACAGGGATTGCCTGTACCGGAAAAACCTTTTAACGACTACTCGGTCTTCGATGCCCATGAAAGCGGAGGACACGGAGGGGCAGGACGAAGGACCGACGAGACACGCTACACCGTGGTCAACAAGTACGAGTTGCCGGAGATCGATCATCCCCTCTACCGGAAAAGTCAGTGCAACCATTGTCTGGAACCGGCCTGTCTGACCTCCTGCTTTGTCAACGCCTATACGAAGACCCCGGAAGGGGCGGTTATCTACAATGCGGATGTATGCGTCGGCTGCCGTACCTGTATGATTGCCTGCCCGTTTTATATTCCAACCTTTAAGTATTCCAGCGCATTCAGTCCAAGGATCATGAAGTGTATCTTCTGTTATGATACTCGCCTGAAAGAGGGCCGGCCACCCGCCTGTGTCAAGGCCTGCCCCCAGGAGGCCTTGACCTTTGGTAAACGAGTCGACCTCCTGGAAATCGGCAGAAAGCGGATCAGGCAGAACCCGGGCAGTTACGTCAACCACATTTATGGCGAGAATGAGGCGGGAGGAACCGCCTGGATGTATCTTTCTCCGGTAGAGTTCGGCGAAGTAGGCTTTGATGTCCATGTTCCCCATGAACCGGTAATCAATTTCGTGAGAGATTTTCTGTCGATTGTTCCCATGGTCCTGGTTATCTGGCCGGCTCTTTTTGCAGGATTTCATCTGCTGGCCAACCGCAAGGAACAAAATAAACATCACCATATCGACGGGGGGGAAGAATAATGAAACTCTTTGCCAGCGAAAAACAGGAAATACCAATTAGCGACCATTTTAAACCGGACGGTTCACGGTGGACCCTGAAGGAGAAACTACTGCTCGGACTCAGCTTTGATGACTATCGTAAACAGCTGGTCAGAAACCCGCTTAACTGGCTGATCTTGATCATTTTTGCGATAGGCGTGCCGATTATCGTGGAGCGTTTCGTTTTCGGTCTGGGTGCGGTTACCCATGGCTCCAACGATTATCCCTGGGGGTTGTTCCTCGCCTTCGGCCTCTTTGGCATGGTCCCCCTCTCCGCTTCGGGCTTCATGCTCGGCACCACGGTTGAACTGTTTGGCCGGAAGGACTTTCATCCCATTGAACGTCTCGCCTTGCTGAACGGTCTGCTCGGCTACTTCTTTGCGGTTGTCTACCTGCAAGTCGACCTGGGGATGCCCTGGCGACTGCCGTATCCAATGGTGGTCTCCCTGGGGCCGGCGGCTGTTCTCTTTCTGGTAGCCTGGCATGTCGCCACCTACCTTTCGGTCCAGATCGCCGAAGTCCTGCCGTCCTTCTTCGAGTGGATCGGCTGGCTGAAGGGGAAAAGGATGATCAGAAGCATGGTCCTCGGCCTGACTATTGCCGGCATTATCCTTTCAACCCTGCACCAGGGAGCCCTCGGCGCCCTGTTTACTTATCCGGCCGGCAAGCTCCACCCCTTGTGGATGTCGGCCAACTTCCTGTGGATACAGTTCCTGTGCTCAGCCGTCTTCGGCGGCCTCTCCATGCTCATTATCGTCAGCACTTTATCGAAATGGTTCCTGGCCTGGCGCTGTGACAATCAATTTCTTGATTCCCTGGATAAACTGACCCTCGGCCTGGCCAAGGGGGCCGCTTTCGCGATGATTACCTATCTCGGTATCAAATTTATGGCTATTGCCCATGACAAGGAGTGGGTCTACCTGTTCACCGGTTGGGGGCAATATTATCTGCTTGAGCTCACCATAGGCGTCGTCATCCCGATGATGCTCTTTGCCTTTGCCGTCCGAAACGGCAACGCGCAGATGGCGCGCGTCGCAGCTTTTATCAGCGTTTTCGGGGTGCTCTGGAACAGAATCAACACGGCGCTGATCGGCTTTAACTGGCACATGTATCAAGAGATTCCCCATTGGAAGGAAGTGGCCATTACCATCACCATCTTCACTTTGTATCTGGCAACTTACCGCTTCATTCTCTACAGGCTGCCGATTTTATATGCATGGAAAGGCGAAAAATAGATGTAAACTGAGATATATCGGGACAGAAGGAATGAATTATAAACACTTTGTTGGAGGCTGGGATTATGCATAACAACAACCACCAGAAAGGACTGGTTAACTTGATACTGCTGATTCAGATCACCATAGCTGTCGGCCTCATGCTTTTCGGTTTTATCTTTCAGGCCGAGTGGGCCGAGAAATTCATGATCGGCGTCGGGATGATTAAGCCAATGCATACACAGGTTGATTACTACACTTATATTAAGGGAATTGAGTACCTGCTCTGTTTTTATTACTTTTTGATCTTTCCGGTTTTTTTCATGTTTATCAACAACAAGAAAGCGGCAGCCAAGGAACCGGTTAGATCTTTACAGATGGTAACGGCAATCGAAGTCGATAAAATTAAACAGTGAAGGGGAGATCATAAAGAAGATGAGCATGAATTAGATCATGGAACAGGGAGGGCAGGCTGACCGGCTTTGTCGCCGGTCAGCCTGCCTTGGGTTCGGGGTTAGCCTTGGGCGGGATCCAGTTCGGTTGCGGGCCTTCTCTGCATTTCGAATAAAGCTTTTACCTGGGTCATGGTCAGGAAATTTCTCTTAACTGCCACTTTATCAAAGCTCATTCCGTCATACTTCTGGCAGTAGAGAATTTGTTTGACCTCCTCGGGGCTAAGCCATTTGTTCATAACCGCAAGTTGACCGATATCCAAAGGGGTGGGGGCCGGTTCAGGGGCAGCGGCAACTTCACCTTCGGCCAGGGCGGCTTCGCTGAAGAATTCTCTTTTGGCATTGATTACCCATGCGGGAATCGAGATGGCGAAAAAAAGAACCCCGGCGATCAGAACCCTCTCAACAACATAGCCTTCTCCCGTCACCCCGAAGGGATAGGCAAGCATGGCGAAATAGAATGTTGATAAGGCGACACATGTGGCGGTTTTCCAGATGGCATCCTGCTTACTTAATGTCTTCATGTCGTCCCTCCTTATTTAGGGTTTTTATTGGTCCTTTGTCTTCTTGCTCTTGCACGGTTCATGCCAGAGACGAGAACTTCGAGTTTTTTAACTGGACCTCTTCGGCAAGGTCCAGGATATTTTAGTTAGAATTATAAAGTGAGGTTCGAGCAAGGTCGGGCGACAGCGGGGGAAAGAAGTCTTTTATCAATTCCAACAGCAGGGAATTAATAATGACCAGTTTATTCTGCAGGATGAGCGACAGAATTCTCGATTCAATTACCGAGGGGGTTTTCACTGTAAGTCAGGACATGGAAATCAATTTTTTCAATCGCTCAGCCGAAAAAATAACCGGGATCAGCAAGGAAGATGCCATTGGCCGAAAATGCTTTCATGTATTCCGTTCAAACATCTGCCAGACCGCGTGTGTACTGAAACAATCGATCGAAACCGGCAAGGAAATAGTCAACCGCAAGGTCAATATCATAAACAGCAGGGGACATACTGTGCCGATCAGCATCAGGACCTCGGTACTCAGGGACGAGAGTGGCATAATTATCGGCGGGGTGGAAACCTTCCGGGATATCTCGGCGATGGAGGTCTTACGCAAGGAATTATCGAAGCAATACGTCTTTGAGGAGATAATCAGCAAGAATTATAAAATACAGCAGATCCTCTCCACCCTGCCTGATATTGCGACCAGCGGCAGTACCGTCCTTATTGAGGGGCCAAGCGGTTCCGGCAAGGAGCTCTTTGCCAAGGCAATTCATAAACTGAGCGGACGGAAGGGCAAATTCATCGCCCTTAACTGCGCGGCGCTCCCCGACAACCTGCTGGAATCAGAGCTCTTCGGCTATAAAAAGGGGGCCTTCACCGGTGCAAATAGCGACAAGCGGGGACGTTTCGACCTGGCGGCACAAGGAACCATCTTTCTCGATGAAATCGGAGATATCTCGCCGGCCCTGCAATTAAGGCTTTTACGGGTGCTGCAGGAGAAGGAATATGAGCCGCTGGGGGGGACGGCAACGGTACAGACAGATGCCAGGGTAGTTGCCGCCACCAACAAAAACCTTAAGGAGCTTGTCGCTTACGACCAGTTCCGCGACGACCTCTTTTTTCGGATCAATGTTATAAAAATCTCACTGCCGCCGCTTTCTCTGCACAGGGAGGACATTCCTTTACTGGTAGAGCATTTTCTATCTAAATTCAACCACTTGAAAGGAAAATCCATCGATTCCATTTCGCCTGAAGTGCTCAATGCATTGATGAGGCATGACTTCCCCGGCAATATTCGGGAGCTGGAAAACATCATTGAGTTTTGTTTCGTCCTCTGCCACGGAAACCAGATCGAATTCGACCATCTGCCCGCGGAATTGCTGGAAGCTATAGCCGCATCCCCTCCCGTTGATGTTCATACCGAGCCTTCTCCGTTGTCCAGCCATGAGAGCAAACTTATTCTGGATACACTTCAGAGGTTTAACGGCAACAGAACCGATGCCGCAAGGCACTTGGGCATTTCTACCACGACCATGTGGCGCAAGATGAAAAAAAACGGCATTAACTATCCGGTTCAATCCAATAATAATCGCTAACCTCTCTCCCGCCGGAGCAGAACCTTTCATTTTTGCATGGTATTGCATTTCATCATTTCAAAATTGCAATGAAATGCTTGGATGCTCAAATCCATATAATTGCCTATTGGTCATTGCAGCCTGTTTCATCCGGTTTTTTTTGTTCGGTGACATCGGTGACAATTCCCTCGATGGCCGAGGGTTCGCCGGATTCATCAAAATACAGGGTGTTCCGTTGATTTACCCAGCGTACTTCTCCTGCCTTGTCAATAATCTGATATTCATAGTATGGGGGGATCTTTCCGTTTAAGAGATTTTCCCATTGCACATGAAAATAATTTTTCCAGTTCGGGTGAATCAATTTTTCAACGAGCAGTGGGGTATTATAGAATTCCTCGGGCGAATAGCCAAAGATGGAGGAAGAGGCCTTACTGACAAATTCATACTTTCCGTCCGGTAAAGTCATCAGGTATATCATGTCTCTGGCATTGTCGGTTAATTGTTTGAACCGGTTCACACTGGCCAGCACCACGTTGAGCATTTTTTCGTATTTACTGATGTATCTCGCCAGGAACAGCCCACAGAAACAACAAACAAGAAAAAACATGCCCCGGATATATAGATTTTCGAGGGGAACCCGGGTAATCGCCAGTTCCATTAAACTCAACTGCTGTTCTTCATTGAAGAGAAGCCATTCCATGAGAGAGTCCAGGATCCAGAATGAAATGCTCATTGCCAGAATAAATTGAAGTATCTGCCTGATGTGAAATCTGGATATGCTGCCGTGATCCGACTCCAGTTCCGTGGCCATAAAATTACCCAGCATGATGCCAAAGAGAATGAAAAGCAGGCATACGCTGAGAGCCATTAATAATTCGCGGTTGGTATATTGGGGTTCATAGGTCGACGGAGTGGTCAGAAAAAGTTTTTTCATCTCATAGTAAATGGAATCATCGGTTGTTTTCCACTGAAGGAGATGCTGATCAAGTGCTTCGATTATATTGCTATTCATGCCCTTGGGGACGGCGTACTGAACCTCTTTTGAATCAAAAATTATCGAGGCAGGGTGTAAATTGTATTGCCTCGCGTATTTTTCACATTGCAGGGTGTTGCAGATACCGGCATCGACCGCTTTGGTAATTAAAGCCTTCGCCAGTTCATCGTTTGAGCTAAGCCGCTTGAAGTTTGCCTCAACCCCGAATTTTTTAAATATGTCAATGCCGTTTTGGCCGATCATGTCCTGGTGGACAACGGCAATTTTTTTCCCCTTGAGGGCACGAATGGTGCTGATCTCTTCATCTTCCGACCGGACAATCAGCTGCCCTTTTAAAACGGCATTTCTTTCGCTGGTGAAGTCAAGAAACTGTTTTCGCGCCAAGGTAGACACAAAACCCAAGCCAATGTCCAGATTGCCGCTCTCCAGACCTTCCAGTACATTTTTGGGGGATCCTGAAAAAACAAATTCCAAAATCCAGCCTTCCTGTTTGGCGACTTCCCTTAAGAGTTCCAGATGAAAGCCGGTCGGCAAGCCTTCCGATTCATATACAATCGGATAGTTATCGTATATTCCAACGCGAATATGCGGTTTTGGTAAACTGCCATCCTGAACCTGGTTTTGACCATAACTGAGCCCGCTCAGGAAAAAGATGTTAATGATGATTATAAAAATTCTTAAAAAGTTCTTATGTTTCATCACTTCTCCTTTTACGATGCATTAAAATGAAATGGCTTTTAAAGGGGGAGTCGTGCGCCGTTCAGTTCTTTTTTTTCTGCTTGGCCTTATACATCCTGGCATCGGCGTCGGCGAGCATCTCTTCCAGGGTCCGGGGATTCTCCGGGTTGTGTTCGACCAGGCCGATACTCAAGGAGAGATCGAACTTCCGGTCTTCCCGTTTATTCCATTCGGCGATACGGTCTTCTATCCTGCTTAGCATTGTCGAATAATGGTGTGTGGCGACATTGGTGGTGAACAGCACGGCGAATTCATCACCGCCCATCCGACCGACAATATCGGTATCGCGAAAGGTGTTCTTCAGGATATCTCCTGTTTTTTTCAGGGCCTCGTCGCCGAGTTGGTGTCCTAAATCATCGTTAATCCCCTTCAGATTGTCCATGTCGGCAAAAAGGAGCATGGATTTATTGCTGTTACGACCAGCAACCTTCAAACACTTTACAGCCTGCACCATGAATCCCCGCCGGTTTAAGAGTCCGGTCAGTTCGTCGGTAATCGAGATTTGCTGCAATTTCTCTTCAAGTTTTTTCCTTTCGACGACTCCGGCCAGCAGATGAGATGCGGCGGTAAGGGTCTCTTCCGCTTCCGGATTTCGGACAGCCCCGGCCATGGTGTATAAAGTGAAGACCCCGAGAAGTTCATGGGCGGAAGAATAAAAAGGTACGCAGTAATGGCCGTGGGGCTCAATTCCTTCATAACGGATATGGTGTTCCTCATCGAGGCAGGGGCTGAAGACGGTTTTGCCGGTAAGGGCCGCTTTGCCGCAAAGGCAGGTGCCGAAAGGCACCAGGGCGCATTTACTAAGAAGCGCTTCGTTAAGATTATGGTGTGCCATAAGGTCCAGAGTATCGGGCTTGTCTCCCACGAGAAAAACCGCCCCTTTCGATTCAACCTCCAGCCACGGGAACGAGGTGATAAGCTGGATGAATTCCTCCAGCACCTCTTTAAGTGATAAATTCGTGATCGAGAGCAGCAATATCTGCCGCATAATCTGCTCGGTGTGATAATGCTGGGCGATCAATTCCTGGTCTTTTCTGGATTGGGCAATATGCACAAGGAGCGGCCGGTTGACGAAGAAGTAAATCATCGGGGCGGCCAGGATTACCAGAAGGGAAGAGTCGACCAGGGTCTCCATAAGCGGGGAGGGGATGTTCCATAATGAAAGTAGCGTCATAACGAGCGATTCCGCAATAAACAGAGATACGGCCATGAAAAGGAGAAGCGCGAAAGGCGCCTGTAATCGCGATATCGGCAACTGCCGGTCGGTGATGAGAAGATCTTTATCGGTCCTGAGGAGCATCAGGACCATGATCAGGAGAAAAATGGCCATTATGACAATCGAAAATATAGCAAACTGTGATGCTATTTGCCGCAGGGCTACGTTTCTCTCGGTGACATTCTGATAGATCTCGAAAGCGCCCAGAAAGGTGGAGGCTTCCATGATCGGCACATAGGTTTCCACCACGTCGTAAGCCACTTTTACGCCTTCGGCGCTCATGCTGTCCTTGACGACGAATTTGGTGTAGATTTGCCCCTCGGCAACAATTTCGCGAAAGTAAGGCTCGGTGTTCTCTTCGGAGATATCAGCCGGATCGGTTGAGTACAGGGTGACGCCGCTACTCGAATATAATTTTATCTTGTAGAGGTTGAAGGTCTTCGCGGCTCTTTCTATTTCATCGATGTTCGTTAATTTTTTCTTGTCATCCGCGACTATGGTTTCAGCCAGGAACCGGCCGATCCGGACGGCGTTTTTTTCCGCATTATCAATCGACAGTTCGGAAAAGGCGGGAAAAACAAAGAAGATGTTCGCCAGAGGATAGATTAAGGCGATCAGCAGGGAAGCCAGGAATATATACTTTAAGTTTTTTGAAAACATCTTTTTCCTCAGGCCAGGCTTCGGGCGGCAGTTTCGACTGAATAAAATCTGAATTCTTGAGCGGTCGAGAACGGCTTGTTTGCAGGGAGGGGACGCCGCTCCGATAGCCGTCTCCGATGCAGATGATAGTTTAGCAAATTATCAAGTGCTAACATAGCATAATTATTTGCTTTAGGCGCAGGTCAAAAGCTCGCGAAAACCGAAATTGATCTCCCAATAACTTCTTTTCCGCGGTCCTGAAATTCTGGTAGTCTCTATACAAGGGAACCGAATGATACGGTTGCATTAACCCTTAAATGTCAGGCATCCGTTCAATAATCATACGGCCGTTTGCTTCAGGAATAACCAGCGGTTTCTCGAAGATATCGCGGGGAGTGTTTTAAGGTTGAGAATAGGTCGCCCACCCCATAACTGGTCGATTACGCCGTCTCAGGCGATCGTCGTCCAGAAAAAACTCGCTTCGGCGATCAGGCGGGAAGGGGAGGTGCGGAACACCGGACTTGTCGCCGGACTGGATGCCGCCTTCACTGCCGATAAAAAACACTGTATCGGCGGAGTGGTTCTCTGGAATACTCACGACAACATGGTTGTCGAGCGGCACACCGCCTTCCGGAAGCTGCATTTTCCTTATATTCCCGGACTCCTCTCTTTTCGCGAAGCTCCCGCCTTGATCGCCGCCTTGCGCGAACTGAGAACCGTTCCGGATCTGATCATCTGCGACGGTCAGGGAATCGCCCATCCGCGCCGTCTCGGCATCGCCAGTCATATCGGAGTGATAACCGATCTGCCGACCATAGGTTGCGCCAAAAGCCGCCTGGTCGGTGAATATCGCGAGCCAGGCCCGGAAAGAGGGTCCGCATCTCCCTTGCTCCATAAGAATGAACTGGTGGGAATCGTCTTGCGGACCCGCGATAAGGTTAAACCGGTTTTTGTCAGTGTGGGCCATAAAATTGAACTGGATATCGCCAGGCGGATTATCCTCGATTGCGCCGTGGGTTTCCGCCTTCCTGAACCGACCAGATTGGCCGACCACCTGGTGGCGGAACGGAAGAAGAAAATTTTACTGAAATCCAAAGATTGACAGGTTAGCGAAAAGCCAAAAATCGAGTCATTGGGAGCGCCGCGAAGCATCCGGAAACATGTAACTGGTTGAAAATACTGGAACAGAAAATTTGCTTAATACAATTCATTTGCGAGAGGATTTTTTATGGCACACCGTTCGGAAGTCGACAAGATGCTTCGCACCATTGAAACCGAGTGTTCCTACACCAGCGGTTCGACCGGCATAAAAAAAATCAGTCAACCGGTCATGGGGGCCATGGCCGAAGTTCCCCGTGATGAATTTGTACCGGACAACATGAAACCCTACGCCTTCGACAACCGGCCGCTGCCCATCGGCAATGGCCAGACGATTTCGCAGCCGTTTATAGTCGCCTTGATGACCGATCTGCTGCTGCCCGAAGCAGATGATGTGGTTCTTGAAGTCGGCGGCGGCTGCGGGTACCAGGCGGTAATTCTTGCCAAACTGGTAAAGCGGGTCCACACCGTCGAGATCGTCCCGGCCCTGGCCGAACAGGCAAGGGTCCGGCTGGCATCAATGGGGGTCCGCAATGTCGAAGTCCATCCGGGCGACGGCTCTCAAGGTCTTCCGAAATACGCCCCTTTTGACGGTATCATCGTCACCGCTGCCGCCGCGCGTGTTCCGCGGCCGTTATTGGAGCAATTAAAGCCGGGCGGCCGCCTGGTCATCCCTGTAGGGCCTCCCAGTTCCCTCCAGTTTCTGATGCTCTACGAAAAAGACCGGAACGGCGTGATTGATTCCCGGGAAGTTCTGGGAGTCGCCTTCGTCCCCCTGACCGGTGCCCGTCATGACTGAAATGCTCGTTGATGTCGAGGTCTCGGCCTATGCCGGTTATCGAGGAGAAGAAGCTCCGCAATCTTTTTATTTGCATGGTCGGAAAGTAGAAGTTGTGAGGATTGTCGACCGCTGGCTTTCCCCCGGGCAGAGATATTTTAAAATTATCGGCGATGATAAAAACACCTATGTCCTGCGCTACAATATCGGCAAAACCCAATGGGAGTTAAGCGCCTAGCCCGAGTTTTAATCTGCAAGCAGCCGCGATATCCTTTGGCTTAAGGAATTCGATCCTTGCGCACTTATCCTGCAATACCGGCTCCGGAATTCCTGCCCGGTGGAAGTAACCGCCACACGCTTATTTCAAAATCAATTCTCTCCGCCCGACACCAATCCCGAACCTTCACGGATTAAGCTTAAATAGCAAGTTCCCCAGGAGTTAGACATTGCCCGGATTTTGACCAGCTGGACGGATGCTGGCCATTAAATATGATGGCGTCGAAACAAGTCGGCTTTGCCATAAGTCATTTCGACCAACGGGATAATCTTAATAGTATCAATTGGTTAAGGCTGAGTTGAGCAGCTTGCCTGCTTTTATGCGTGCAAACGAAACTTATGGGTGTAAAGAACAAGATTTCTCACATTCGTTCGAAATGACATCTTTTTTTGACTTTTTGCGAGTTCATCAAATATTGCCGATCAATTTTAATCTTTTAATCGGCAGCCGGCTTGGGGTGAGCCAGATGAGGCCATTCAGGTGGTATGCCGAAGGAGCAAAAATACCCCACGACGCAGCAGATCGGATTTTTTACGACGCAACCAAAATATAGCGGCTGGACATTTATGTAGGAAATGGCATATTTATTGAATAATTTAATAAAATTGTTATTTTCTAAAAACACCGACGAGTTCGCAAAAAGTTAAAGCTGAGTTGAGCAGCTTGTCTGCTCGTACGAAACTTATGCCCTGTGGGACAAAAACGGGATGGCCTAAGCAAAAATGCGCCATGACGCAGCAGATCGGATTCTATGGCGGGTGCTTTTTGCGACGCCATCACCACTGAAGCCGCATAACTTCGAATACCACCCGGCACATTAGACCTCAGAGAAATCTTCCGCCATCGTCTTGGTACTGTTTAATAACTTGAATCCGCGCGTTTATGAGACGGTTTGCCTTATCAATCTGGAATATTTGTTTGTCTGTCCGTGATCACGACAGAGAAATCACCCCCTCCGCCTCGCAAGGGGAAAGAATGCAGATTTACAAGGTTTTCAAGCTTCACCAAACGAATTGATTAGGCGAAAACATCAAATTTATAGAGAGCTTTTATGAGTGAAAATGAAGAACAAAATGAAATGCCGGTCAATATCCGCTCTGATATCTCCCTGATGCCCAAAGCCAGTATCCTGATCGTTGATGACGAGCTCATGGTCGGGGAAGTGATCTGTGCATGGCTTCAAGCAGATGGCTACGATTGCGATTATACCGCGAAGGGCAAAGAGGTCTTCACGCTATTCGAACAGAAAGAGTACGATCTGCTGATTTCCGATATCAGGATGCCCGATATTTCCGGAATCGAACTGCTGGGCGGGATAAGAGAGCTTTTCCCGGATCTCGCCGTGGTAATGGCCACGGCGGTCTACGACCGGAATACCGCCGATCAGGCCCTGGAACTGGGTGCCGACGGGTATGTCATCAAGCCCTTTAATATGAACGAATTCCTGATCAATATCGCCAATGTTCTTGAAAAAAAGCGTCTGGTCCTGGAAAGCAGCCGACATAAGGAAATTCTCGAGGAAACCGTGCGGAAGCGGACCGCCGAGGTACGCAAAAGGGAAGAGGAGATCGCCCTGCGGCTGACCACCGCGACTGGTTACCGCGATGGGGAAACAGGCGAGCACATTAAACGGATCGGTCTGTACTGCGTGGCGATGGCCGAGGCCCTGGGCTGGGACCGGGAATCGATCGACAATATCAGAATCGGCGCTCCCATGCACGATATCGGCAAGATCGGCATTCCCGACGAGATCCTGCGCAAGCCCTGTCGACTTTCCCGGGACGAGTTCAGGGTGATCATGGAACACCCCAGGATCGGGGCGACGATCCTCGGCGGGTCGAAAATACCGCTGCTGGAGATGGCGGCCGATATCGCCCTCTCGCACCACGAAAGATGGGACGGTAGGGGCTACCCCCACGGCCTTCGGGGGGGAGATATCCCCGAAGCGGCCCGCATCGTCGCCATTGCCGATGTCTACGACGCTCTCTGCCATGACCGGGTCTACCGCAAATCATACAGCGAAGCCGACTCCATCGCCCTGATGAACGGCAGGAGAGGCTCTTATTTCGATCCGCTGCTCCATGACTGCTTTCTCGACCTTCTGCCGACTATCCGCCGGATAAGACTGGACTACAAAGACACCGGCGCTTTCTGTTGAATCATTCAACTTGGTGAAGCCCGGGGGGATATCGCTTTTTCCGATTCCTTGAGTCTCCAGTTTTTTTTCAGCCCAGGCAAGGTCAGCTGCATCCGCCTCTAGTCCCTCCTGAATCAGTTCGTGCCCTTCCGCATAAACCAGCTTTGTGAACAGGGGAAAGTGATCCGATCCGAAGCCGCGCAGTCTCTGGATGCGGCTCAAAGTGAAGTGGTTACTGTGAAAAAGATGGTCCAGGGGCCAGCGCATAAACCAGTAGTCCGCATGAAAAGTGTTGTACATACCCCGTCCGACCCGCGGGTCGAGCATTCCGCTGATCTTTTTGAACAGCCGGGATGTCGCGGACCAGGCGACATCGTTCAGATCGCCGGCAACAATCTCGGGAAGTTCGCTTTCAGCCACGATTCTGGCGACAATGACCAGTTCCGCGTCCCGCTCAGACGATCCATCGTTTTCATTCGGGCTGGGTGGCGCCGGGTGCAGGAAATGAATGCGGATTTTATTACCCGAGGGAAGGCGGATCGTCGTGTGTATGGATGGCACGTCGTCTTCTACCAGAAATTCAATGCGGCTCTCCGAGATGGGCAGTTTTGAGTACATATGCATCCCATAAAGGTTATCAAGGGGATATTTAATTGTGTAACGATATTCGGATTCCAGGACATCCAGTTTGCTCTGCCACCATCCATCGGATTCCAAGGTGACGAAAACATCGGGCCGGCTCTCTCGCACAATATCAATCAAACCATCCACGTTCCGATTCGGGGTCAACACATTGGCAGTCAGAATTCCGATGGAGTTCCGCGGATCAGCGTTTTCGGCAGACTGAACTTCGACCGGATATAAGCGGGTATAAGGAATAATCCACCACGTCAGGATAATGAGACAAAGGAGAATGACTGTTAGTAAACCCCACGTCGCCGGCTGAGACAGGTCGAGGACGGCCAATTCCAACAGGAAGAGGAGCATCCCGAGTAAAAAAATCTGCATGCGTGGAAAGTCAAGGACTCGCACCCACCATGCTTCATAACGCCAGAACGGCATCAAGGTGAAAGCCATAAATAATAAAGTTAATATCAGGAAAATCTGAAATATAATCATTATGTGTCAGCTATACGGTTACTGATTTTCCTGGTTTAACTCTTGCCGGAAGCCGGGAAGGATGGCTTTGAAAAAGGCATTTTTAATCAGGTTGATGATAATCTGCACGGGGTCGGCCTCGGGATCCTTCAGCGGGCCCGAGATATCGATCTCGGTAGCCACCTCTTGGCGCGGCTCGTTTTCCAGGATTTCGGCGATGCCGCTCACGGCCTCCGTGTAGAGCTTATCGAAGAGGCTCTTCTCCTCATCGGTGCCCATGTCGGTCACTTCCATGTTCTTGAAGATCGGCTTGACATACCCTTGGACGCGGTCGTTCCGGATCGCCATTTCGGAGAAAATGGAAAAATTTCCCCCTTTGATATCAAATTTGCCATAGGCCTGAAAAATACTGCCCATCGCCCTCATATCGACATCGGTAATGGCGAGTTTAAGATCCAGATTCGGGCTCTTGCTAACCGGCCGGAATCTCCCGGTAAAGTTAGTGTCGCCCGAACCCAGAAAACGTCCGCGCATCTGAAATTCCGATGCGCCTTCCTCGATCTGGTTGCTGAAATCCTTGAGGGTTGCCTCAATTTGGTCCGTATAAATCCGAACGGTCGGCTCGGTGGTCCGGTTCAGGTATCCGAGTGTCCCCCGGGTAATTTTCAGCAGGTCGATCCGGATTTGGGCAGTAGGCGCGTTACTCATCTCTTTGGCGGTTTCAGTGGCTTTTTGCACCTGTTCTTCTTTTTTCGCCGCGGTTTCAGGGCGAAGTTCATAGTCCGCATCGAGATCTTCAATTTCGATCGACTGCAGATGCACCGTACTGTTTTCCCGGGCAAATTCCATACTGCCTTGCGCGGAAAACGTACCCTGGTGTACAAAAATATTCTGTCTTTTGGTGATCGGGGTGAAATAGCCGAGACCCATCTCTCTCAAGTCCACCGCCCCCTTGAAGCCCAAGCGTGGCTTCTGGAGAAAATTGGCAAAGCCGTCCAGATTAAGCTTTCCCTTCTCAAAGATGGTCGCCCGGAGTTTGACCGGCGAAGGATAGGTGTTTTCCGGCGAAAAAATGTTTCTGATATTGTTGGCGCGGAGATATACCTCACCGACGTGGAGAGGCTGATAAGGACCCTGGTCCACATAGGTCAACTCGCCGTTACTGATTTCCATAACATTGATTTTCAGTGGGAAGACCGCCTCTAGAGCATCCTGCCACCCTTCCTTCTCAAAGGCGGTTTCACTCTCCTCCGTCCGGAAGTGCTTCAAATTAAGATATATTTGGGGGCGTTCAATCAGAATATCCCCTACAAGTCTTCCTTTGATAAGCGCCAGCCAGTTCACGCTGGCGTGGAAGCGCTTGATGCCGGCAATCGGCGGGTCGGGATACTCATTCTGGATGAGGACGATTTCGTCCAGATCCAGGGATGGACCGATCGGATGAAAATAAGCCTTGCCCACGCGAACCGTAAAGCCCTTAAGTTGCCGGTTAATCCTCCGTTCCGCGTACTCGCGTAATGCATCAATGTTAACCAGATAAGAAAGTGCGGTCAGCAGTAGGAAAAGGAGACCGACAATCCCCAGGATCCATTTCCAGAATCTGTTTTCGTGGAAACGAACATTGACCATGAACAGCTCCTCAGTGCCCCTTTCGCTTTATTTGATGGCGTCGCAAAAAGCACCCAAAAGAGGCATGGCAACCCGATTTACCGCGTCGTGGCGTATTTTTGCAACCCAAAAGTTCTTTCCCCCCCCCTGACTACAGTCTTTTAAGCATCCACCGACTTCAAGGCCGATTCGGCACGCGGCAATGCCTTCTTGATATCCAGATCGCCCCGCAAGACTTTTAAAGCGTATTTCTCCCGATCTATTTCCCTACGGGTGCGCACTCCCAGCCTACGGAAGACAGGGACAGGCGGACACCAGCCCTGCACCGCATGCTGGAACAGGAATGATAAAACTAGACCCGGCACCATCAACCACTTCTTGCTATGCGTCAGGCCGAGGACCAGCCCGGTGAATCCAAACACGGAAGCGTTGGTTTCGAGGGTCCTTTCCATATCCCATTCACGATCCAGTGCTTCAATGCGGCGGGTAATGTCATCAGGGCTTAATTGGGAATATTTTCGCACCCGAACATCTGTCTCCTGATCGATCTGGCGATTGATTTCTCCAGAAGTATGCGCCCGGACTCTGTCTGTTTCTGTGCTTTTCATGATCATTTCTCCCGATAATTTGACTAATCATTTATAAATCAGGGCCTAAACGCACCCTCAGGTTGCTCCAGGTTTTTAGCACGGATTTCACGCTTCCAGTGGCTTTGGTGAAGAAAGCCATAACCGTATAATAAACAATTTCTGTTTTTAAAATCATACCGTGATGAGGATATTGAAAGTCAAAGTAAAACAGATCAAATTTTGGCCGAATTCCGCTTATTAGGCATGGATAAGCTTCTTGAGGTGGGCTACACCTGGTTTTGCTCAATCGAGACGACCAAATATGACCCAAATCATGGCGCGATCCAGGCATTATTGGCCATCCCGGTTGTTTCCCCCCGGACGCTTACCCGATATGGTAAGGGCGGCGGCCTCAAAATCTGTCACGAATTCATCCGGATGGCAGAGGAATTCTATGACTTGACTTCGATTTCGCTTTTTTTCCATAATATCTATTATTCAGCCGGTTATTATATCTGGAAAAGTCTATACAAGACGGTTCTTGCCGGCATACCCTCAAGCGCCTCCGGAAACGATTACGCGGGCATAAAAAGGGAACCTGGAAATATGCATTTAAAAATAGCGGAGTTGCAAAAAATGGATTTTCCTTCTTTTAAACGGCTGCCTGAACACATTGGAATTATACCGGATGGCAACCGCAGGTGGGCACAGCGCAATGGTATGGGAAAACAGGATGGCTACAAACATGGAGTTGGACCAGGTTTACAGCTTTACAATATATGTGAAGGTCTGCGAGGTGTCAGGGAAATTACTTTTTACGGCTTTACCCAGGACAACACAAAACGCCCAGCCCCGCAAACCGATGCCTTCCGACAGGCCTGTGTGGAAGCTGTGCTGCTGCTTGCCCAAAAAGATGTGGATATCCTGGTAGTGGGAAATACCAAGACGCCTCTCTTCCCGGCGGAACTACTTCCTTTTACAAAACGAGACAAGTCCGCAACCGGGCGCATCAAGGTGAATTTTCTTATAAACTACGGTTGGAACTGGGATCTTAAACAGGCACTTGATAATCATAGTGCTGACAAGGGTGAGCGATTTACGAAGAGGATCGCTTCCTCCGGCATTTCGAGGATCGATTTGGTTGTAAGATGGGGAAGTCGGCGCAGGCTGAGTGGTTTTTTGCCGATCCAAACAATTTACTCCGATTTTTATGTAGTGGATGAACTGTGGCCTGAATTCAGGCCGGAGCATATATACAACGCTTTTGCGTGGTACCAGGATCAGGATATCACACTTGGCGGATAAGACTTTCCCCGCCGAAAGGATTCAAGGCAAATTGCCGATAAGGCGCTGGAACGGACGACTGATCGCCGCTAATGACTTTTCCGACTTTACAATCTGAAAACCTGACTCGCGGGTACCCTGAAAGACATCTCGGATTACCGGTTCCGACGGGCCTGAAGGACGATCTGTCTGGCCAGGTTGGAGAAGACCAGGTGATGGAGAGGCGCAACGCTGTACCAGTAAAGCCTGCCCCAGAGGCCGCTGGGCAGGAAATGGGCGGTCTGGACCAGTTTGTCCGGCTGGATATCGAACTCCAGCCAGGCCTTGCCGGGCACCTTCATCTGGGCGAGGAGCAGTAATCTCTTGTTTTCCCGGAGATCGGCCACCTTCCAGAAATCGAGGGAATCACCGACCCGAAGTTCATCTCTGACCCGCCTTCCCCGATTGAGACCGTAGCCTCCCAGTAATTTATCTACCAGACCCCGGAACTGCCAGAGGAAATGATAGCGGAACCAGCCGTGCTCACCCCCCAGGGTGCAGGCCGCGGTAAAGACCTCAGCCGGGGTCGCATCTCCGAGGGGGTATTCCCGACTGTCCCGGAGAACGGCCGAGGTCGGGTCGTCCAGGTCCTTGATGTCGCAGACCGCGCCGCCGCTGCTGTCGCACCAGCGGCTCAAGACCTGGTTGTCCTCCAGTTCTCCCATGGCCTGCCGGATGGCTTGCCGATAGTAAACAGGTACGATCTCCGGGAAATACCGCCGGGCGTGATCGTTTAAGACCACGGTTTCCGATTTAAGTCCCTCTACCAGGGCGGCGGCAAGTTGATAATTGATCGGGGTCAGGAGAATCAGCCAGTAGGAGGAGAGTTTGGGACTCAGGACCGGGACCGGAATCATCAGGCGCTTGAGATTCATTACCGCGGCCGCCTCCAGGATCATTTCCCGGAAGGACATCGGGGATGAGCCGATATCGACGGTCAGGTTGCCGGGAAATTCCTTATCGGCCGCTGCCGCGAGATAGGAGATGACATCATTAACCGCGATGGGCTGGGTCAGGGTATTCACCCATTTCGGGGTGACCATCACCGGCAGCTTCTGGACCAGGTTGCGGATGATCTCGAAACTGGCGCTGCCCGAGCCGATAATCACCCCGGCCCGGAACCAGATGGTCTCGATCCACTCCGGTTTGGCGCTCAGCACTTCGCCGGTCTCGATCCGGCTCAACAGGTGCTTGCTGGCCGTTTCCCTGACGCCGAGGCCGCCCAGGTAAATAATCCGTTTTACCCCGGCCCGGATCGCCGCTTCCCGGAAATTTTCGGCGCTGAGCCGGTCGAGATCCCGGTAATCCTTGGCGGAACCCATGGAATGGATCAGGTAGTAGGCCACCTCGATCCCGGCCAGGGCCCGGTTGAGGGGTTCTTCGTTAAAGGTGTCGCCCTCGACGATCTCGACCCGGTCGCGAACCGAGGGGCGTACCTTGTTGCGGTTGCGGACCAGGAGGCGCAGCCGGCAGTCAGGTTTGCCTAGGAGCCGTTCCTTCAGCCGTCTGCCGATATAACCGGTCGCGCCGGTGACCAGGATCTTCATTGCTTCGCTGCCTCAGGCGTGGTTGCGCAGTTTAAGTTCGAGGGGGTGGGGGCTCAGGTAATGCTGCCGGGCCAGGTAATCGGCGCGGTACTTGCGGACATAGTGGTTGATCAGGGTGACCGGCACGATCAGCGGCACCAGCTCCCGGCGGTATTGTTCGATGATCTCCTGCAATTCCTGTTTTTCAGCGGCGGTCAGCTGTTTCTTGAAGTAGCCGGCCATGTGCTGCAGGACATTGACATGCTTCTTGACCGTGGGCTTTAAGCGTAGGGCTTCCATCAGCAGTTTTTCATAGCTGTCGAGCAAATCGTCGATCGGCAGCTCCCTGCCCCGGGCGACCAGCTTGCCCATTTCCCGGTAATGGCTGACACTGTGGGCCATGACCTGCAGCTTATGATCGGTATGAAAGTCGACCAGGCGGCCGAGACGCTTCGGGCCGGCCCGCAGTTCGCGCCAGCGCCGGCAAGCGAAGATCGCCTCGATGAAGTTCTCGCGCAGGGCGCTATCATGGAGTCGTCCGTCCTCCTCGACCGGCAGCAGGGGGAAGTGCTCCATAAAGGCCCGGGCGAAAATGCCGACCCCGTTATGATGGACCGTCCGGCCATGCCCGTACACCTTGACCCGTTCCATGCCGCTGGAGGGCGACTTGCTCTTGAAGATAAAACCGTGCAGCCCCTCCTTTTCAAGATCCCCGACTTTCCGGACGGCCCACTCCCGTATTCGCCTGGTATGGTCTATTCCGGTTTTTATCGTTACCAGGCGTGGATCGTCCGGATTGCCGACCAGATGCATGGCCTCCCGCGGGGTGCCGAGACCGCATTCCACTTCGGGGCAGACCGGAATGAATTCCAGAAACCTGCCCAGGAGGTCGGTTATCAGCCGGTCATGCTGATGGCCGCCGTCATAGCGTACCTTCTCTCCCAGAAGACAGGAGCTGATTCCGATTTTGATCGGGGGATGTTCCCTGTTCATTGTTTTTTCTCTCATGATTTACTGAATCCGTGAGCATTCGGGAATGATGCGGGTGCAAGGTGGCAACTATATTGATAATACCACGGTCCTGGTTCAATCCCCTTGAGTGGTTTTATTGGGAGTGCCTGTCTATTAGTTTAGGGGTAGAGGAAAAACATCTCAACCTGAAAATTGATAAGTTTTCGCAAAAAAGTCAGGCAAAGATCAGGGGAACATACTTCGACAAGCCCGGCACGACCGGTAAATCAATAAAGCTGAGTTTAGCAGCTTGTCTGCTCGTAGGAAAACTTAAGCCCTGTGGGTATAAGTTGCTCCGCTCACCCTAGGCCTGCAAGCTACCCCACTCATCCTGAGCCTGTCGAAGGAAGGGTTTTTGACTTTTTGCGACGCCATCAAATTTTACCGAACTTCACGGACAATATGTTATAGCATTATTTATATCTTTATCGCGGTGACGCCGCATTTGCAGGAGCAAAGGTGCTGTTTCCCTCCGCCTGGCTGATTTGAATAATGACCGTTAAAAAAAAGGCGGCAAAACTCAGATTCGGGTTATGCTGCATATTCCTGAAGGAGCCGATCAGGTTTCGGCAGGTAACGGCCAGAGCCCTCCGGCAGTTGAGCCGGCCCGAGCAGCTGGCCCGCCTCTCCGGGATCTGCTTTGACAACGTCTTGAGTCTTCGGCAGGCCCTGGGATTTGCCGCCGATCACGGTATTGGCGCCTTCCGGATTCTCTCGCCTCTTTTTCCCCGATTCACCCATCCCGAAGTGGGCTATCGCCTCGAAGAGCTCCCAGACAGGAACATGATTGCGGCCCTGTGCGCGGAGATTCGTGCTTTTCGGAAAAACCATGACCTGCGTCTAAGTTTTCATCCTGATCAGTTCAATGTTCTCGCCTCGCCGCGGCCGGAAGTTGTCAATAACACGGTACGTGAACTGTGCTACCAGGGGATGCTTGCCGAACTGCTCGGAGCCGAGGTCATCAACCTCCATGTCGGTGGGGCCTATGGCGACAAGGAAGAGGCCCTGGTCCGCCTCGCCGCTAACCTGGAGGGTTTGCCAGGGAAAGTATTAAGCAGGCTTACTCTGGAGAATGACGACAACTCCTTTACCCCGGCCGATCTGTTGCCGGTTTGCGAAAAGCTGGCCATCCCCATGGTTTACGACGTTCATCATCACCGCTGCCTGCCGGATGGGCTTTCTATCGAAGAGGCAACCGGAAGGACGGCCGCTCTCTGGCGGAAGCTGGGCCGGGAATCGTATTTCCATATCTCTTCGCCTAAAAACGGCTGGCTGGACGGGTCACCGAAGCCCCATGCCGACTATATCGACCCGGGTGATTTTCCTTCCTGCTGGCTTGGGTTGAATGCGACCGTCGATGTAGAGGCCAAAGCCAAGGAGCTGGCTGTTATCAGCTTGCGGCAGGATCTTGGTTTTGCCTGAGGCTGATCTTTTCGCCCAACCCGAGGTTAATTGCCCGGCCGGCGATTAAAATCCACTCCTGCTTATAGTGGGCTTTTAATTCCCGCCGGGCTGATATAGAATGATTGGAATCAGGCAAGCAGAGATGCGCCAGGCTCTGAGTCATGTTCCCCGGGTTTGATTTAAATGCAGCGGGAAGGGCGGTAATCCAGCAGATAACCCAAGTCGAAACCTTGAGGCGTGAATGAAAAAGGCTATTTCCAATATATACGAATCCCTGGTCCTCAAGCGGCCGGTGGCGACATTGATCGTTACCCTGCTGGCGGTATCTTTTTTTGCCTGGCATATCCCCGATTTCAAGCTCGATGCCTCCGGCGATTCGCTGGTCCTGGAGAATGACGCCGATCTCTACTACTACCGGCAGATCACCGAGCGCTACGGCTCCGGCGCCCTGCTCCTGCTCGCCTATACCGCCGAAAACGATCTTTTCGCGCCAGAAACCCTTGCCGACCTGAAAGAGCTTCGCGACCGACTGCGCCGGATCAAAGGAGTGGAGTCGGTCACCACCATCCTCGATGTCCCCTTGATCTACACCACCGGCGCTTCGCTCAGCGAAGTGGCCGATGCCGACAACCTGCTGACCCTGGAAAAATCGGGGGTCGGTAAGGAGACGGTCATCAGGGAGTTAAGGGAGAACCCGCTTTACAAGGGGAGGCTCCTGAGCGACGACGGCCTGACCACCTCGCTCCTGATCAACCTCCCCGTCGATCGGGAATACCGCGATCTTCTGAACCGCCGCTATAAACTGCGGGACAAGGAAGCCAAAGGAGAACTCACCGGCCGGCAGGCGCGGGAGCTTGAGGAGGTCTCTGGGGCCTACCGCGAGAAGCTGACCGAAATTCAGCACGAGGATACCCGGATCGTCGAGGAGATCCGCGGGGTCGTCGACCGCCACCGGCAGGAAGCCGAACTGTACCTGGGCGGGGTGGCGATGATCGTGGCCGACATGATCGGATTTATCGAAAAGGACCTGCTCATTTTCGGGGCAGGAGTCTTTATCCTGCTGATCGTCACCCTGGCCGTCATCTTCCGGCGGGCGCGCTGGGTGATCCTTTCCCTGCTGTGCTGCGGAGCGGCGGTGGTGACCATGATCGGCATGCTGGGCCTGATGGACTGGCGGGTCACGGTGATTTCTTCCAACTTTATTTCCCTGACCCTGATTCTGACCATGGCCCTGACTATCCATCTAATCGAACGCTATCTCGAAATCCATGCCCGCAATCCCGAAAAAAGCCAGCATCAACTGGTCCTGGAAACCGTGAAGACCATCGCCACTCCCTGTTTTTATACCGCCTTGACCACGGCGGTCGCCTTCAGCTCTCTGGTGGTCAGCGAAATCAGGCCGGTTATCGATTTCGGCCTGATGATGGCCTTCGGCCTGGTGGTCAGTTTCCTGCTGGCCTTTATTCTCTTCCCGGCCTCGGTCTGTCTCCTCAAAAAAACCGATTCCGGCGCCGTCGAGGATTTCAGCCATCCCTTCACCATGGTCTTCGCCGGATTTACCGAGCGTTACGGCAAGCTGATTATCGTGCTGACCCTGATTATCGCAGCGGTCAGCGGAATCGGCATGACCAGGCTTACGGTCGACAACCGCTTTATCGATTATTTCAAGGAAAACACCGAGATATACCAGGGCATGAGCCTGATCGACCGCAAACTGGGCGGCACCACCCCCCTCGATCTGATCATCGATTTCGAGCCGGGTGTCCCGGAGGGTGGGGCTGAAGAAGATTTTTTCGAGGAGGAGGGCGGCGGCGCTGAACAAAGCCGCTGGTACGCCGACGCCTATACCATGGAACAGTTCGAAAGGATTCACGATTTTCTCGATTCCCAGACCAATATCGGCCAGGTTCTTTCCCTGGCCACCCTGGGCAAGATAACCACCCGGCTTAATGATGGCGCTCCCCTGGCCAATTTTGAATTGGCCATCCTCTACAAGAGACTGCCTCCGGAGATCAGGGAGATGGTGGTCGAACCCTACGTGGCGGAAAATCCCCCCCAGGCCCGCTTCACGGCCAGGATAATCGAGTCGCACCGGCAGGGAGGACGGGGTGATCTGCTGGTCCGGATCGAGGATTTTCTGACGACCGAGATGGGTCTTGACCGGGAACGGATTCATTTCACCAATATGCACATCCTCTACAACAATATGCTGAACAGCCTGTTCCGGTCGCAGATTGCCACGATCGGCATGGTCTTCATGGGCATCGGCCTGATGTTTTTGATCCTTTTCCGCTCCCTCTACCTGGCCCTGATCGGAATTATTCCCAACATCATGCCGGTTACGGTGGTTCTGGGAACCATGGGCTGGCTGAACATCCCCCTCGACATGATGACGATCACCATCGCTTCGATCACCATCGGCATCTCGGTCGACGATACCATCCATTACATCCATCGCTTCCAGAAGGAATTTCCCGCCGACCGGAATTATCTTGCCACCATGAAACGGTGCCACCGCAGTATCGGCCGGGCCATCCTTTATACGACGGTCACGATCACCATCGGCTTTTCGATCCTGGTGCTGTCGAACTTCATCCCGACCATCTATTTCGGGATTTTCACGGGCTTCGCGATGCTGGTCGCCTTTATCGCCGATCTGACCCTGCTGCCACGCCTGCTGATTCTGTTCAAGCCTCTTGGCCGGGAAGCTTGATCCGGCTGGTTAATCATGCAAAAAACTATTATCTATATCGGTTTGACTATTCTGGCAGTCGGGATTTTCTGGCCGTGGCTGGCCAAACTGCCGATCGGCAGACTACCCGGGGATATCGTTATTAACCGGCCTGATCTTAAAATATTTATTCCTATCACAACCATGCTTCTGGTCAGCGTTGTTTTAAGTGTTATATTCTGGATTTTCAGGAAGTGATAAATAAACCAGATCCTCCTCTAACCGCTTGGCATTGTTGCCGGTCTCGATTAAAATCAACTGATGTCCGATACAGAGAAAGACCTGAAGATTCTCTGCCCGTGCTGTGGGGGCTCGGGACAGGTAAGTTTCTTTAAAGGGGTAAGCAGATTTCTGGTCTCCAGCGAAGAGTGTCTCGAATGTTCGGGACTTGGATATCTTTTTGGCGATGATCGGCCGGCCAAACAAGGATCCGAGCCAGACCAGCCAGAGGAATGACACCATGGATAATGCTCTTGTTTGTTATTGTTTCGGCTATACCGAAAAGGATATTCGCGACGATTACCAGGAGAACAGGCAATCCCTGATCATGAACCTGAATCCGTGACGGCTTCGTGGTGAATTTCACTTTATCAGTTTGTAATTGCATTAGATAATCGTTTTTCCCTGGATTGACATGGTTCACCCCGCCGCCCTGCGGGGCGCCCGATAACGGCGCATCTGCCGTGTTGGCAACTCGTTGATATACCATTAGTATTATCAACATCGTTGCCGCCTTGCATCTGCACCGTTCTCGAACGCTCACGGATTCAGGATGAAAAAAATAATGGCGGAGAAAAAGGCGGGGGCTTGTCGTTGTGCCGAGAATAATCCTCGTGGCCTTTGATGTCTGGCCGATGTTAACCGGGTGGTTAGCCAGATTTCCGTTCCAGGGTGACGGTTAATATTGATTTTGACGGGTAATTATGCTTTATTCCTATCTTTGATTAGTAGTATTGCCGGGTCGTTTCTGGTATCAGTTAGTGTCTGTCCAGAAATGAGGATTTTTGTCCGAGAACGAGAAGCAAGGATGTCGGAAAAGCGCAACGTACTTTGGTACGTGAGCACTTTCCGACTCTGCAGCGACGAAGTTATCGGGCAAAAAGACCATTTATGGACGGGCACTTGTTAGAAGGAGCAGCCATGCCGTATCTTATTGTCGAAAAGGCCAATAAAAATCATAAAATATTCAGATTTTCCTCGGAAATCAAGATCGGAAGGGGAGGGGACAATGACATCATCCTTTGTGATCACGACGACTCCTCTATTTCACGCAACCATATGTATATCCGTGCCAAAAGGGGAGGTGGCTATGTCCTCCTGGATACCAGCAGCAACGGCACTTATATTAAAGGGAAGCCGGTCAAGGAGTGTTTTCTTGCCGACGGGCTGAAATTCACAATTAATGATTACTCTTTTACCTTCATTGACAGTTCAGCCGGACGTGATCAAAAAGAGCCGAACGCCAGCAAAAAGAGGGTAAAAAAGGTTGAAGCCCTCTATCGTGATGACGACAAGACGATATGCACCTCGACCTCCCACCAATCCCTGGAGGAAAAATTTAAACTGAAAAGGGAGTTGCTGGAAGCTGGAATTATCGTCGAAAACGAGACGATGCTCACCGTTTTCATGGATCTCAAGGAGATAAGCAAGATCAATGTGCCGGTTTTGTTGGCAGGTGAACCAGGGACCGGTAAAGAGATAGTCTCCCGGACTTTACACGACTTGTCGGAAAACGATGGAGATTTTGTGCCCTTTAACGGCTCGGCTTTTCCGGAAGTATTTTTCGAAAGAGAGCTGTTCGGCTCCGGCAATGGGGAGTCTCAAAACGCCCGGAATAAACCGGGCAAGTTGGAGCTGGCCGGTAACGGCACTTTGTTTCTTGACGAAATAGGCGATATGAGTTTGGCCCTGCAGGCCAGGCTTCTCAGGTTTATGGAAGATCGTAAAGTGACCAGGCCCGGTGATACCAAGCAAAGAGAAATAAGCTTGAGATTGGTTTCCGCGACGAACCGGGATCTTATGACCATGATGGAAAACGGCGAATTCCTGGGAGATCTCTATCAGCGGTTGGCTTGTATCACCTTAAATATTCCGCCGCTCAGGGAAAGGAAAGAAGATATAATCCCGCTGGCAAATTTTTTCCTGGGTCAATATGCCAAGAAGTATAAGGCTGGCGTCAAGAAGCTCTCAGCCGATGCCGAGAGAATGCTGATCGCAGCCGAATGGCCGGACAATGTTAGTGAGCTGAAGAGAGTCCTTCGAAATGCCGTGCTCCGAAGCAACGGCTCGGTGTTAAGTGCGGCGGATCTTCCATTGACCTCTGAAGAAATCGGTTCCGAGACCATGCGCATTAATCCCGATCAGGTTTGGTCCATGGAAGAGATGGAGAAGCGTCAAATAGTCAAGGCCCTGGAACAGTCGAACGGGGTTAAGCTGAAGGCTGCTAAAATCCTGGGGATTTCCCGGGATACCCTCTACAAAAAAATCAAAAAATACCGGATTTGAACAACTCCGCCAGGTACTAGATGTCTGACCATTCAGGGGAGACACCTCCCCGAGATCTTCAAACCCTGGCGGCCCTTTCGGCCATATCACTTCTGATCTGCCGATATCTCGCCTGACTGAGACCTGCACCAAGGGCGACGGTCTCGGCCATTTTGGCGGTCAGGAAATCACCGGGGCCGTGGGCGTCGGCGTTAACGGCCAGCAGGGCTTCGGTTTCCAAGGCAATTCTGGCCACATGGCCATTGGTTAGCGAATGACCCTTGCGCCCGGAAAGTTCCAGAAAAACCCCATTTCGAGCGGCGAGTCCGGCCTCTTCCAGGGTGATGAAACCTGGATGGGAGAGGACATCGACTCCCGCCTCGATGGACGCCCGGTTGGTTCCCGGCCTGACCGGTTCCACCGGGGTTTCGCCGTGGGCAACCACTATCAAGGCCCCCAGTTCCCTGGCTTTGGCGGTCAGACCAGCCAACATTTCGGGCGGCACATGGGTAAGCTCAATGCCGGGGATCAACCTGGTTTTCGAATGTCGATTCAGGTCCTCGGCGGCCCGGACAATTCGGGGAATGATCCAATCCATATTCGAGGAATCGGCGTGGTCGGTGATCGCCACGGCTTCATAGCCCATGACTTCCACCCGGCGGAGATGCTCGGCCGGAACCAGTTCCCCGTCACTGAAAAAAGTATGAGTGTGCAGATCAATCATAGAGATATCCTCTTTTTTAGTTACTCAAAACCGCCGCTGGAAGCAAAAAGATACGCTAAATCGTAACCGATAACACAGCAGATCCGGCGCCCTGTGATCGTTTACGCTAAATCAGACTGCCCCGCAAGGAGTGTTGACAGGCTTCGTCGATCCGGACTTTCAGGATCTGGCCGGGTTGCAGAGTGGGGTTGCCGGTAAAATTGACAATCAGGTTCGAGCCGGTCCGGCCGCTCCACTGGCCTTCGCCGTTCCGGCTTTCTCCTTCAACCATGATCTCCATAATGTGACCGAGGCAGTCACGATATCGTTCGGTGGTTATTTCCTGCTGCCTGGCCTGTAAACGGCGCAACCGGTCGCTTTTGACCTCTTCGGGAACCTTGTCGTCGAAACCGGCGGAGACCGTCCCGGGCCGGTCGGAATATTTAAAGGAGTAAGCCCCATCGTAGCGGACTTTTTCCAGAAGAACCATGGTGGCGGCGAAATCTTCGTCACTCTCGCCGGGGAAGCCGACGATAATGTCGGTGGTGATGGCAATCTCGGGGCAATAGCGGCGCAACCCATCGATCTTTTCCAGATATTGGCAGATTCCGTATTTGCGGTTCATCCTTTTGAGAACCGCGTCGGAGCCGGACTGCACCGGCAGATGGAAGTGGGGAGAGAGATTATCCAGTTCGGCAAAACATTCCATCAGTTCTTCGGAAAGATCCTTGGGGTTTGAGGTGGTGAAGCGCAATCGCGCAACCCCGGGAATTTCGGCGACTTTCCTTAACAGAGTGGGAAAGTCGGGATAATCTCGACCATCGCGGTCCTGGCCGTAGGAATTGACGTTTTGCCCGAGCAGAGTGATTTCGCGGACATTGTTCGCGACCAGATGTTTAACTTCGTCGATGATATCGTCCGGGGGACGGCTCACTTCCCGACCTCTGGTATAAGGCACCACGCAGTAGGTGCAGAAATTATTGCAACCCTGCATGATCGTAACAAAACGTTTATGGAGCAGGGGAGTCCTCTTTGAATCGGGCAGCAGGGAAGGGATGGCAAAGGATGCGACCTGGTCGATGGCAGTTCTTTTTTCACCGCTGGTCCGGATCGAATCAATCAATTCCGGTAAACGATAAATGGACTGAGGCCCGACCACCAAATCGACGTGAGCCATGCGTTCCTGAATATTGCGCCCTTCCTGCTGGGCAACGCAACCGGTGACCGCGACCATCAGGCCGGGATTTTTTCTTTTGGAATGCTTAAGACGGCCGAGCAGACTCATGGCCTTTTGCTCTGCTTTTCCCCTGATGCTGCAAGTGTTTACCACCACCAGGTTGGCCCGGTCGAGATCATCGGTTACCTCGTAGCCGTCCCGGCCCAGAAGCTGGGCCATGATCTCCGTGTCACGCTCGTTCATCTGGCAGCCGAAGGTTTCGATATAGGCGATTTTTTTAGAGCTGATCATATAGAAATGTTAAATCGTTATCTTGATTTCTTTAGTTAAAGTGATTTGTAGGTTTGTCTAATGTCGAAATATGCAGGGAATCAAGCAGGGCAACCAGTTCCTCACGACAATCGGGGAAACAGGAGATGGCCACCAGTCCATTTTTTCGATCGATAGTGGTCAGCCCTGCAAGACCGTCGTAACCCTCAAGGATAAATTTTAAAAAAGCGACCCTGGAGATAGGTATCCGGGCAAACAGGACCGATAATGTCGCGGGTTTACGATTCATTTTCAAACCGAGAGGGTGCTGTCCATCTTGCCCAGTAAATCCTTGTGCTTTTCAAGGCGCGGCATGACGACCTCGTCCAGGAACTCATCGGTTTGGGCGGAGGCCCGGCCGGAAAACTGACTGCCGTCACCGACCAGTTCAAGTAATTCGTCCAGGGAGAAGGGGATGGCATCGTCCTTGGCCAATCGGTCAAGCAGGTCGTTATCGCGGCCTTCTTCCTTGACGACCCGTCCTGCTTCAAGGGAGTGGACCTTGACGACCTCGTGCATCTCCTGACGGCTCTTGCCGCGTTCGACGCTGGCCATCAGGATCTTTTCGGTTGCCATGAAAGGCAGCTCCTGCATAAGATGTTTTCTGATTTGATTAGGAAATACAACCATATCAGACGTGATATTAAGGTATAACTTTAAGACTGCGTCGCTTAACAAAAAGGCCTGGGGGATATCCATCCGCCTGATTGCCGAGTCATCGAGGGTTCTTTCGAACCATTGATTGGCGTAGGTGGCGGCGAAATCGGCGGTCAAGCCCATGAGCTTGCGCGACAGTCCCGTCATGCGCTCGGAACGCATCGGATTTCTCTTATAGGCCATGGCTGAACTGCCGACCTGTTTTTTCGCGAAAGGCTCCTCCTGGACCTTGAGGTTTGAGAGCAGTCTGAGATCGACGGCGAATTTGTGGGCAGAGGCGCCGATCCCGGCCAGGGTTTCAGCGGTCTTCATGTCCAGCTTCCGGGTATAGGTCTGACCGGTAACCGCAAAAACATCGCTAAAACCGAGCTTTGCGGAAACTAGTTTGTCCAGCGCTCTAACTTTATCGTGGTCGCCTTTGAACAGCTCCAGGAAGGTGGCTTGGGTGCCGACTGTGCCCTTGGCGCCGCGGGCCTTGATTTGCGGCTCAAGATTTTCAATATAATCCAGATCGATCAGGAGATCCTGGATATAAAGGGTGTGGCGCTTGCCGACGGTTGTGGGCTGGGCCGGCTGGTAATGGGTATAACCGAGGGTGGCCAGCTCCTTGTGCTTACGGCAAAACCCGGCGAGATTGGCGATAACGTTCACCAATGCTTTTTTTATCAGTCCCAGGGCTTGTTTCTGGAGAATAAGGTCGGTGTTGCAGCCGACAAACTGCGAGGTTGCCCCCAGGTGAATAATTCCCTCGGCCGCGGGACATTTCTGTCCATAGGCGTAAACGTGGGCCATGACATCATGGCGTATCTCTTTTTCCTTGGCGGCGGCAGTCTCGAAATCGATATCCGTGGCGTGCTCCTTGAGCTCGGCGATCATCTCCGGTTTAACAATGTCGCTCAGGCCCAATTCGTACTGGGCCTCGGCAAGGGCGATCCAGCAGCGCCGCCAGGTTTCAATCCGGTTTTTCTCCGAAAAAACTTCCTGCATTTCCCGGTTGGTATAACGTCCGACCAGGGGTTCCTGGTAAATATCTCGGTTCATTCAGTTGCTCCTAGACTATATATTTATGGTTGAATTCTTTACCAAAATTAAAAAAGAAATGCTCGGATTAACGGGATAATCGGCTATCGCGTGGTTTGATGGTTTGATGGCCCGAATAACCGATTCTCGGCAGGTCGTGACTATGTCGCATAATATATATTATGTATAGTAAAGCCAGAACAACCTGAATACAATAGCTTAGTCAATAATTTTAATGTCTTCCGCCCTGATCTCCCAGTTGGTTTGCCCGCGGAATTTATTCTTGAAGATCTTGTAAGCCAGACTGATCGGCACATCCTTGATAATCGGCAAGAGCTCCGCCATGCCGAAACCGATCCCCTTGATCAGAGTCCCGTTGTCGTTTACCCTGAAGCGCAATGAGTTTTTGCCTACCTTTTGCAGCTCCACGAGGGAGAAATTTTCTTCCATGCTGCAGAAAACAGGTTCAGGATTGCCATTGCCGAAGGGTTCGAGTTTTTCAAAAAATTCAAGAAAATCCCGGTCCATCAGTTCGCTGACCGAAGCCCTGAGGTTTACGTATATGGCCGGCCGTAGATCGGCTCCCTCCATTATGCGATTTACAGAGGCTTCAAATCGCTCGGCAAAAGCCCCAATCAGGTCGCACTTGATGGTCAGTCCGGCCGCCCCTTTATGGCCGCCGTATTTTTCCAGCAGTTCCGCGCATTCCTCGATTCTCTCCAGAAGATCGAGATTCCCAACCGACCTTGCCGACCCTCTGGCCAGCCCTTCCTCGTCACACGACAACACCACGGTCGGCCGATGGTAGCGCTCGGCTATCCTGGAGGCGATCAAGCCGACAACCCCGACATGCCAGGTTTCGCCGGCCAGAACCAGGGTTGATCCGCCCTCTTCCAGGCGGATTTCCGCCTGACGGCAGGCTTGTCCGAAGATCTCTTCCGATAATTCCTTCCGGTGATTGTTGGCTTTTTCAAGGAGCTTTGCCGGTTCGGCAGCTTCCCCCTGGTTTTCAGCCATCAGGACTTCCAAAGCCAGGCCCGCTTTTGCCACCCTGCCGGCCGCATTGATTCTGGGGGCGATCTGGAAGGCAATCTGATCCGCGCTGATCGGCATATCCGTTATGCCCGCGTTTTTCAGGATCGCCATGAGCCCGGGTCTTGGCTTGTTACTCAGTACCTCCAGCCCCGCCTTTACCATTATCCGATTGGCGCCGGTTAAGGGAACCAGGTCGGCGATGGTGCCGATGGCGACCAGGTCGAGATGTCTTTTCAGGTTCGGCTGTCGGCCGGCGGGCCAATATCCCAGTTCCGTCAATCGGGTCCGTAAACCAATCAGGAGATAAAAAGCCACTCCGACCCCGGCTAAATTTTTCTCCGGGAAAGTGCAATCTTTTCGATGGGGGTTTATGATCGCCTCGGCTTCCGGCAGTTCGGCCGGCGGGCGATGATGGTCGGTGATTATTACTTTAAAGCCCAGGCGCCGGGCCTCCGCTACTTCGGCATGGGAAGAGATACCGCAATCAACGGTGATCAGGAGCGGATCCGGCGAGTCCGCCTGGGGCAGCCCGGCCCGCAGTTTTTGCAGCGCCGCAAGGTTCAGGCCATAGCCTTCTGTTGCCCGGTCCGGAATATACCAGGAACAGGCAAGGCCGATCTCCTTGAAAAAGGAAAGCAGCAAGGCCGTGGAGGTTATTCCGTCCGCATCGTAATCGCCATAGATCAGCACCTGACTTTTCTCGACTACCACCTGCGCGAGAATAGCCACCGCCTCTTCAAGCCCCGCCATGCCTGTCGGCGCGGGCAATTGTTCAAGTGATGGATTAAGGAATTTCTCCACATCCCCGCGCCCCAAGACACCCCGCTGGGCCAGCAGAGAGCAGATCAGGGCAGGAACCCCGGCGATTTTTTCGCCCTGTTCGATCGGTTCGATTAACCACTTCTTATCGGGAATAGCTGGCATAAAGGTAGAATGTACTTTAACTTTTAGCTCTCAAACCCATCTTCTTTCGAGGTTATTTGACGTTATCAAGAAGGCGGAAGCCGATAAGCATGTATCTCGTTCCCGAAATAGCGGTAAAGAGACCGGTGGATGTGATCAGGGGATAATATAGCCATTGGTATGAGCCGATAAGATGTTGGCTAAGCAGAAAACCGATGGTCAGCACCTGCAGGAAGGTGGTGATTTTACCGTCGATTGTCGGTTTGATGGTTGGAAAATCGTGGTCCCATGCCAGGATGCCGATGCCGGTAATAATTAGCAGATCGCGGCTGACCGCCATGATCGCCAGCCAGGTAGGAGCTAAGCCGAAAATGGCCAGGACAATGAAAGAGGTGCTGAGCAGAAGTTTGTCGGCAATCGGATCGAGGAAAGCGCCTAGCCTGGTCTTCTGGTGTAATATCTTGGCGAAGAAACCGTCCAGTCCGTCGCTTAGGGCCGCAGTCACAAAGACAATCAGGGCAGAGCGCTTATCTCCTTCGATAAGGAAATAGAGCATTATCGGAACGAGAATAATTCGAACCAAGGTTATACTGTTGGGAACATTCATGGTTAACCTTTCAAATATTCGTTTATTAAATTCACGATCTCGGCGCCCTGTCGGGGCTTAAACCATTTGATTTCCCGGTCTTTTTTAAACCAGGTAGCCTGACGCTTCGCATAGCGCCGGGTATCCCTGGCCATCAACTGTATCGCTTCTTCCCGGCCCCACTCCCCGGCCAGCACCTTTACGGCATGGCGATAGCCGATTGACTGCATGGGCTTAAGATCGGGACCGTAGCCCCGGTCAAGAAGGGATTGCACCTCTTCCAGCAGCCCTTCTTCAAACATTTTTTCGGTTCGCCGATTGATTCTTTCGTAAAGCTGATCGCGATCCCTGATCAGGCCTATTTTAAAAATCTCACGGCGCTGAAAAGACTTTTTTTCGGCTTCCTGTTTTTGGCGGTCAAGATGAACGGACCAGGGAATCCCGGTCTGTTCGAAAATCAAGAGAGCCCGGAGAAGACGGTATGTGTCGTTGGGGTGAATTCTTGCCGCGGAAGCGCTGTCGCATTTTTTCAGTCTATCGAAAAGATGGCCCCTCCCCTTCTCCGCCAGCTCTTTTTCCAGTTTTTTTCTGAGTTTCGATTCTTCAATATTTTTATCCGGGAGTTGCTCGCCTGCCAGGCTGAACACGCCCTCCTGGAATCCCTTCAGATAGAGACCGGTGCCGCCGGTAAGTAACGGTACTTTGCTGCGGGAGGATATATCGGCGCAGGCCCGTTCGGCGTCATCCATGTAACGGCAAACGTTATACTCCTCGTCCGGAGCCGCGATATCGATGAGATGATGCGGGATTGCCTGCCGTTCCTGCCGGGAAGGCTTGGCCGTGCCGATGTCCATAAAACGGTAAACCTGCATCGAGTCGACATTGACGATCTCCGCGTGCAACTCATCGGCAAGCCGAAGAACCAGATCGGTTTTCCCTACCGCCGTTGGGCCGACTATCGCCACCAGACGCTGTTTTGCCCTACCCGGGATTGCAATCATCATGAATCCGTGACGGCTTAGTGGGAAATTGCTCTTTATCGATTTGTAATTTCATCAGATAATCATTTTTGCCTGGGTCGCCATGGATTCACTCCGCCGCCCGCGGGGCGCCCGATAACGGTGCATCTGCGGCGTTCTCGAACGCTCACGGATTCAGGATAATATAAAGTAAGCGAGAAATTTAGGAAATGGTAAACGATGAGAAAAAGGGAGATCTTGATCTATTCAGAAATAACAGCAAGCAGAAAACTACTTGTTTTCAGGCGCTTATGCATTTTTACTTTCGGCCTCGATCCGCGTGAAAGCCTGTTCCGCGGTCATAAAAAGCATCTCCAGCCGGGTAGGCTTTGTAAAGTAATCGTCAAAACCGGCTTTTCGGCAATCGGCCAGTTCAAAAAGCGAGGAGTGTCCGGTCATCGCAAAAATAATGGAAGAAGGATGTTCCCTTTTGATTTCACGACAGAGTTCAACCCCGCTTATCTTGCCCGGTAATTTTAAATCCAGAAACATGACTTTTATTTCCGGACTTAGAATTGCCAGGGCTTCCTTGGCATTGCCGGCACAGGCAACCTGATAACCCTGCTGGGTGAAAGCCTCGCTAAGCATGTTGCGGATCTGCTTGTTGTCATCGACTATCAGGATTTGTCTGTTCATCAGATCATCTTTGATGATTAAGCCGCCCATTCAGGCGAACAAGTTGATGGATTTTTCAGAGGCGGCCCGTTTCCACCTATTTATAGTTGGGAGTAAATACTAAAACAAATAGCGGTAAATGGAAATCTTTTATTTTTCTTTTCCTTCAAACTATTATATCAAAAAACCCGATTATAATCAGGAAAAAGTCCACGGCGGGATTTCTCCTCTGAAACCGCGCCTGAAAGGCGGTGGGTGCAATCCCCCAGGGCTCAAGGATAGATAAGCAAGCAATTACAGGTTGATAGAGGGTACCCCCAATGGCCGATACGAATTAAGATTTCAGGTTATATCGGCATATAGACGATATGTGTAACCGATCACGGGGTACCGATGACACAGCGATTCGGCGCCCTGTGCTCGCTTACGATATTTTTTGCAAAATCAGGCGCTATAGGTTATTTTAATACGTTTATTTGCGATTTTGAAGCAAGCCGATTTTTTATATACCCACAGATCTTAAGTTTTCGTACGAGCAGACAAGCTGCTCAACTCAGCTATATATTTTCCCGGAGGAAGTAATGCCAGACAGAATATTTAATTTCAGTGCCGGCCCCGGCACCCTGCCCCTTGAGGTTTTGGAGCAGGCCGCCAAAGATGTGGTGAATTTCAATGATAAGGGCATCGGTCTGATCGAAATGAGCCATCGCAGCAAAGAGTTCATGGCGGTGGCCGAGGAGGCCGAGGCCCTGGTGCGTGAACTCCTGCGGGTTCCCGATAACTTCAAGGTTCTTTTTCTGCAGGGCGGTGCTTCCACCCAGTTTGCCATGGTGCCGATGAATCTCCTCAGACCCGGGAAAAAAGCGGCCTACCTGAACACCGGCACCTGGTCGAACAAGGCCATCAAAGAAGCGAAATTTTTCGGCGAGGTGCAGGTCGCCTACAGCAGCAAGGAGAGCGTCTTCAACCATGTTCCGTCCAGTGAGGCTTACCAGGTGGACGATGACGCGGAATATCTCTACTACGTTTCCAACAACACGATTTACGGCACCCAGTTTCAAGAGTTGCCCAAGACCGACAAGATGCTGGTCTGCGACATGTCCTCCGATATCATGTCTAAACCCGTCGATTTCAGCAAATTCGGCCTGATTTTTGCCGGCGCCCAGAAGAATATGGGCCCCGCCGGTTGCGCGGTGGTAATAATTCGGGAAGACCTGCTCGACCGGACTCCCGAGAACATCCCGACCATGTTCCGCTACAAGACCCACGCCGACACGGGATCGATGTTCAATACTCCTCCCTGTTTCTCGATCCATGTGATCGGGCTTGTCTTGAAGTGGCTGAAAAAACTCGGCGGGATCGCCGCTATCGAAGAGATCAACCGTGAAAAGGCGGCCCTCTTGTACAATGCCATCGACGGAACCGATTTCTATCGCGGCCACGCCCTGGAATCGTCCCGGTCGCTGATGAACATCACTTTCAACCTGCCCACCCCCGAACTGGAAGCCAAATTCATTACGGAAGCAACCGCCAGGGGTTTTGACGGCCTGAAGGGACATCGATCCGTAGGCGGCTGCCGCGCTTCGATCTACAACGCCTTTCCCCGTGAGGGCGTTGAAAAACTGATCGCCTTTATGAAGGAATTCGAGAAAAACAATTAATCCTTCCACTCCGATTACGGCCCGATGAATTACGAAGGCAATGTGATCAGGCCGCCCAGCGAGGCCGACAGCATCATTCTTCAGGTCACGGTCGGCTGCTCCCATAACAGGTGCGCCTTCTGCGGCACTTACCGGGATCAGCTGTTCCGCCTGAAAGATGAGCGGATTGTCGACAAAGACCTCGATTTTGCCGCCCGCTATTGCCAAAGGCAAAAGCGGGTTTTTCTGGCCGACGGCGATGTCCTCAGCCTGCCCCAGAAAAAACTCGTCGACCTCCTGACTGAAATAAGGGCCCGGCTGCCCTGGGTAAACCGGATCGCCCTATACGGCAACGCGAAAAACATTATCCGGAAAAGCGAAGCGGAGCTGCGGCAACTCAAGGAGCTAGGCCTGGCCCGGGTCTATATGGGACTGGAAAGCGGCCACGACCCTACCCTTTCGGCAATCGACAAGGGAGTCGATGTGGCGAAACAGATCGAAGCCGGCCGCCTGATCGGGCGGGCGGGACTATTCCTGTCGGTAACCGTTCTGTTGGGTGTCGCCGGCATCGAAAATTCCGCTGCGCATGCCGTGGCAACCGGCCGGGCGATCTCGGCGATGCAGCCCAGCCAGGTCGGCATCCTTACCCTGATGCTCCTCCCCAACACCCCTCTTTTCGAACAAGCGGAAAGAAACGAATTCGCCCTGCCTGACCAGACCGGTCTTCTCAGGGAACTCTACCTGATCGTCGAAAATATCGAGACCGACCGGATGCAGCTCCAGGCCAACCATGCCTCAAACTACCTGCCGATCAACTGTCGGCTGCCGAAGGATCGCGATGCCGTTTTGGCCGCTATCCAACAGGCTATGCAAGGCGAAATCGCCCTGAAACCCGAGCACCTGAGAGCCTTATAATTTCAATGGATAAAGTTGACTTAAAAAATTTCACCCAGGGGCAGCTCCTGGACTACCTCCAGCGGGAGTTTAAGCTGCCGGCATTTCATGGCCGGCAGATCTTCAACTGGCTGTACCGCCCCGATATCACCGAATTTTCCCAGATGACCGATCTGAAAAAAGAGCTGCGGGCGAAACTTTCCGAAACGGCAAGGATAAGCCTGCACACCATTGCCAAAAAGGAAAAATCCGAGGACGGCACCGTCAAATACGCCTTCCGGCTCGATGACGGCGAGATTATCGAGTCGGTCCTGATCCCGGAGGAAGACCGCAATACCCTCTGCGTTTCCTCCCAGGTCGGCTGCGCCATGGGCTGCGACTTCTGCCTGACCGCCACCTTGGGCTTCAGGAGGAACCTCACACCCGCCGAAATCGTCAACCAGATCTGTACAGTGATCAACGACATGGATGAGGAGATGTGCTGCAGCGGCGACAAGAAAAGCGGCTGCATCAACAACCTGGTCTTCATGGGGATGGGCGAACCGCTGGCCAATTTCGACAACCTGATCACCGCCCTGGAGATCATCATGGACCAGCGCGGCCTCGATTTCTCGGGCCGCAAGGTAACGGTCTCCACCTGCGGGCTGGTCCCGAAGATGCGGGAACTGGGGGAAAAAGCCCCGGTCAACCTGGCCGTTTCGCTGCACAGCGTCGACGACGAGGTCAGAAGCAGACTGATGCCGGTCAACCGTAAATATCCGGTCGAGCAACTCCTTGAGGCCTGCCGGGATTTCCCCTTGCCGAAACGGCGGATGATCATGTTCGAGTATATCATGATCGAAGGGGTGAACGACTCGGAGGCCGATGCCCGGCAACTGGCGAGACAACTCAAGGGAATCAGATGCAAGATCAACCTCCTGCCCTATAACGAAAGTCCCGATTCAGACTACAAATGCCCGCCCCGGGCAAAATGCGAAGCCTTCCAGGAGATTTTGATCAAGGCCGGCTTCACGGTTTTCATCCGATCAAGCCGAGGCAGCGACATCTCGGCCGCCTGCGGCCAGCTGGCCGGCCGCAACTGAACAACGCTTTAATATTTCCCAAGAAACAGAAGAACCTACCGCGCATAACCTGGAATCATGCTTCCGTTTTCGGCGGGCATCCCCAACCCGTCGAAAGATGAACCCGCCCATCCAAGCAGCATAGATACAAGATTGGGGTGAGCTTGCAAACCCCCAACCTTTCCGGACAATAGGGGGTTGCGCTTCGCTTTAACCCGATCTACCGACTGTCGAAGCAGACCCCCACCGAACGACCACCGCTCATCTTAAGCTTGTCGAAGGACAGTTGGTTCCCACGTCTTCCAGGCCAATATAGAGCAATCGTTACTCTCCCTAAATGGCTTGTCGGGATAACCTTTCTTGATATATAAAAGTTTACAAGAAGATGAAGCGTCTGAGTCGAGTTTAAGACAATAGCGGATATTCTTGTGTATTTTCCCCCTTTTGGGATGATATAGCCCTGCTCAGTAAATTGTTCGCTTCAAAATAATAATTTGACGCATGTAACCCGCATGGTTACAATTGTACATGATCAAATCATTTAAACATAAAGGGCTTGAGCAGTTTTTCTATGCCGGAACAAAGAAAGGCATAAAACCTGAACATGCTGGGAAGCTGGAAAGAATTTTGGATCGGCTAAATGCCGCAAATGATTTGAGAGATATGAATTATCCAGGATCAAACCTGCATGCACTGAGTGGTGACCGAAAAGATCAATATTCAGTCCGAGTTTCTGGAAATTGGCGTGTCATTTTCGAATTCGAAGATGGTGACGCATATATTGTCGATTACGACGACTATCATTAGGAGGTGTCTCATGGTTACAATGAAAAGACAACCAACCCACCCCGGCATTATTTTGAAAGAAGATTATTTAAAGCCACTATCTGTAACTATACAGGATATTGCGTCAACTCTTGGTGTGTCCAGGAAGACATTGTCAAAAATTATCAACTGTCGAGGGGCAGTCACGCCGGACATGGCTTTACGGTTATCGCGAGCTTTTGGTACTACTCCTGAGTTATGGTTGAATCTCCAAAAAAATTATGATTTATGGCACGCTGCAAATGACTCAAAAACATGGAAAAACGTGAAGCCTCTTTTTCATTCAACCCTACCCAATCATGCGTAGGGAAAAGCGAACAATCCTATACTAATGAAATTAAGTTGTTAAACTAACTCCGTCCCGTTACGTATTCAGTGCAGATTGCTGGGCGCTTAGCAACCTTCTCCTTGGCGGTTTAGCCCAACAGACAATCGAATGCCGGGTTGCTTCGCTTTATACCCACAGGGCATAAGTTTCGTACGAGTCCCGCTTTGCGGGACTCAACTCAGCATTCGTCCACCAACCCCAGAATTACTGAGATGAAAATTTTGCCCAAAATGGTAGAATCAAAAACAATTTTTAAAGATTCAACCGATAAGGCGCATAAGACATGTATCAAACTGAAAATACGATAGAAATAGACAAATCTTTTATTTTAAAAGAAGACGAAGCGACTTACCATTCTCGATGCTCAGGTGAGCTACTACAAAATCCGCACCGATATCGCCTTATAGACCTATTTTCAGGGGCGGGCGGGATGTCGTTAGGTTTCTCCGAGGTTTTTGGACAACCTTTTCAATCCGTTTGGGCAAACGACTTTAATCAATTTTGCGTTAACACGTACAATGAAAATTTCGGCCCACATAGTGTTGCAGGCGACATTGTCGAAATACTCAAACAAAGCAAAATTGAAATCCCCAAAGCTGATGTTGTAATTGGTGGACCTCCTTGCCAGGGTTTCAGTCTCTTAAACAAAAATCGTGAAAATGACCCACGAAAAGAGTTGTGGCGACCTTATTTAGAGGTTGTCGAAAGATCTGAGGCATCAATTTTTGTCATGGAGAATGTTCCTCAGTTGCTTGGGACCTTTGAGAATGGTGAAATTGTCGAAGCAGCAAGGTCTCTCGGCTTCCAAGTCTGGCAGGACAAATTAATTGCTGCGGATTACGGGGTTCCTCAAACTCGTACCAGAGCTTTCATAATCGGTTGTAAATTCGCAGATCCATCCATTTTGTTTCCACCCCGAAAAACTCATTTTAATCCCAATGGCAACGGAAAGGCGTTAACACTTCCCTTCAATAGGGAGGAATATCTGTCAACACCCCCTAAATGGAAAACAGTAAAAGACGCTATTGCTGATTTACCTTCTCCGGAAGGGACTGAAATTAGAAATATTGATCCTCCGTTGGATTTACACTTCGGGAGGAATCCAACCGAACTCAGTCGGAAAAGATATAGGGCAATACCTCGTGAAGGGATGAATCGTTTTGACTTACAACGTATTGCTCCTGAGTTAACGCCTCAATGTTGGATTCGGAAACAATCAGGAGGAACTGATTTGTTTGGCCGACTCTGGTGGAACAGGCCTTCCGTTACGATACGCACCGAATTCTATAAACCTGAAAAAGGCCGCTATTTGCACCCCGAGCAGCACAGGCCAATCACTCACAGGGAAGCAGCACGATTTCAAAGTTTTCCCGACAGCTCCCCAACACATAGAACTAAATTGACCAATATAATTAGCCATTGAGACAAATGATTATACATGGCAACCCAGAAAAATATGGTGCTCCTTGGACGCGCGAAGAATTGATTCTCGCGTTTGATCTTTACTGCCGTATCCCTTTCAAGAAAACCAAAGCAAACAATCCTGATGTAATTGAACTCGCTAATCTTATAAAACGTTCACCGGCAAGCATTGCTAGGAAGTTAGGTAATTTTGGTTCTCTTGATCCAGAGCTTAGCAGACAAAAAGTGTCTGGGCTTTCTCACTCCAGCAAACTGGATCGTAAAATATGGGAAGAATTTCATAAAGATTGGAATCAGCTTGTCTCAGAAGCTGAGCAGTTGAAAGGCGAGTTGGGTTTAAGGACAATAACGAAAGAAGAAATTCAGGCTGATGTAAATCGCCCCAAAGGACCATCTGAGAAAATCACGCCTCAAAAAACACGTACCCATCAATCATTTTTTCGTGAGGCAATTCTCAGTAGTTACGAAAATACATGTTGTATTACAGGATTACGGATTAAAGAATGTCTGGTGGCGAGCCACATTATACCATGGAGTGTTTCTGAAGAGCATCGAACGGATCCACATAACGGTTTATGCCTAAGTGCTACATTTGATCGTTTGTTTGATCGTGGGTTTCTTACAATAACAAACCAATTGCGTGTCGCCGTCTCATCAAAACTACTAACCTCTGGAGACAGGAGAACAAGCGATCTGATTTGTTTCTATCATGGCGCGGAAATTATCAAACCCCGAAAATTCCTACCATTGACATCTTATCTTGAATGGCACCAACATACTGTCTTTAATGAATAATAAACGATCATCAGGGAACGGATATGAATACATGTACTGAGATTAATGGCCTTATCGACGAGTACCATACTTTGCTCAAACAATCAGTGAGCAAAATATCGGAGCGATCGAAATTCGCAGATGGCGAGATTATGGATTTACTTGTCAGCAAAGGAGAATGGAGCCCAGGCGCTGCCGAACACTTACTTGAGCTGGCTACCGCTTACGGTTCATTTATGCTCCGAAATGCATTAGCCCTTTCTGAAGCATTACAAATTGAAGATGGAGAGCTAGGTTTCTAGCAAGCTCAAGCTTTTACTTCACAGTTCATAAAATATGCACATCGTTGGAACCTTGCCAATGAAATTAGAAGAGAAAACATTTCCGTCCGCGACAAAATATTGAAATATCTAAGGGCTAACGTCGGGCAAAAAGTAACCGGCGAAGAATTGAAATATTTAGCAAAAGATAGATCTGAGTGGGCAAGAAGAGTCAGAGAGTTACGCACTGAATTTGGTTGGCCTGTCGTCACCCAAAATACCGGCCGCCCGGATCTTGAAGTAGGTATGTATTTACTTGAGGCCGATCGCCAAAGCCCTGAACATGACCGGCTTATACCCGACCCGGTAAAAAGAGAAGTCCTTCGGAGGGATAGTTACAAATGCACCCTATGCAATTGGACCCACGAAGAATGGAATAGATCAGACCCGCGTCACTTGGAGTTACACCACAAAAAGCACCATGCCAAGGGCGGCGACAACACGGAAAGCAATTTGATTACCGTATGTACGGTTTGCCATGACGAGATACACAGGGAAAAATCATAATTACGGCGAGGCCGAACCAAGCGCTGCACATTGACCGCAAGTTGAAAACGAGGTTTTTTTAAAAACTATCATCCCCAGCAGAAAAGCAACAAAGCAATATTTACGTGGAGGTGAAAACAATGATTGATTTCACAGCGGAAGAAAAAGAATTATTAGAGTCATTCGAAAAAAATGAGTGGCAACCCGTTAAGGGCAAAAAAGAAAAAATGTCACATTACCGACAAATGGCAAAATCCACCTTCAAAAAAGACAGCAGAGTAAATATCCGCATGTCCAGCAAGGATGTGCATGCCATACAGGTAAAAGCGCTGGAAGAAGGCATTCCATATCAAACCCTCATATCCAGCGTTCTTCACAAGTATGTCACCGGCAAATTAAAAGAAAAAGATTTTTAACCAACATGGGAGTCATCGGGGGTAGTCGCAACGCAGTCAGCAGCTAAAATAATAACGAGCAGGATGAGATCGCGGCGGGGCTGATTGATCGAGATCAGGGTGGAGTTGGCGAGGGCGAAGAAAGCGGTTTTGGCGAACGATGAGATAAATCGGCGGGGACGATTTGAAAACGTATTTGATATTACTCGCCGTTAATAACCTTCTCGACGATTTTTCGTAAATCATTAAGTTCAAAAGGTTTGTGCAGGATGCCCTTGACGGCGGGATGTTGTTCGAAGTCAAGCTCGTCCGGTAAAGATCCGCTGCAGATCACGAACTTCAAGCCCGGATATTGTTCGACCATTTTAACGAGAAGTTTTCTGCCGTCCATATCCTGAAGGGAAAGATCAAGCAGAACCAGATCGATCTCGCCATTGCACCCGGCCAGGAGATCGAGAGCGCTGCCTCCGCTTTTTGCGGTATAGACCTGATAACCGAGTAGTTTCAATAACTCCCGGGTGGTATCCAGGATCATCAGGTCGTCTTCGATCAACAATAATGTGTTCATTTACGAAACACCTGCCATAAAAATGAGTTGAGAAGCTGGTCTGCTCGTACGAAACTTATGTGCCGCGAAGCAAATGCCCTTCCTCAAGGGAGGATTGAACAGAACCCTTGAGGTGCCCAGCGGATATAATCCAGAATAAAAAAAACGGCTAAACTTTACCAGTTTAACCGTTTTTCAGCTTTTCAGAATATTACCGATTTAATCGGCCAGGGATGAAAGAGTCTTGCTCAATTTTTCATCGATGGCCTGGTCGATTGCTTTATCGCTCAGATTAGGCACTTCCTTGCGCAGGGTCTTGGTCAGATTGCCGAAACCCATCCGCAATTTACGGTCACTGACCATGGCCAGCGCTTTTTCAGCCCGGTTTTTTGCCTCTTCGGGGCTGATCCCTTCCGCCTCGCCTAAGGGGCCGAGTTCTTTAATCCTGGCTGTAAATTCGGTGATCAGTTTGACGAAGCGCGGCGCTTCGGCGGCGGAGGCCCATTTGAGATCGAATCGTCGATGATCCAAACCCGTCTCGGTCAGCACTTTCTTGATCAGACCATTTACTCCCATTGCGTCATAATTACCAACCTGGTAATGGCATTCACCGAGTTGTCAGCCGCCGGTGAAAATGCCGGCTGCACCTTCGACCAGACCGCGCATCACGAAGGCGGGATCAAGGCGGCCGGTGCACATTATCCTGATGGTCCGCAGATTGGGCGGATACTGATATCGGGAAACCCCGGCTGCATCCGCGGCTGCATAGCAGCACCAGTTGCAGAGAAAACCGAGAATTTTGGGGTTGAATTCTTCCTTGCTCATATTGTTAAGCCTCCTCTAGGGCCTCGCCAAAGGCCTCGATCTGGGAAGTAATCTGTTCATTGGTGAAACCGCCCATCGATATGGCAAAAGTCGGGCAATGCGCGGCGCAGATCCCGCAGGCCTTACAGGAGGCCACCACGGTCTCGGCTTTCGGTTTCTTGTCGACCTTTACCATTTCAATGGCCTGATAAGGGCAGAGAGTGGCGCAAAGCCGGCAGCCGATGCACTTGTCCTTATCGATGCTGGAAACAATCGGATCGACGCTGACTTGTCCCTTGACCAGGGGTATGGACGCCTTGGCCGCCGCCGCCTGGGCCTGGACAATGATCTCATCCAGCGGTTTCGGCGAATGGGCCAGGCCGCAAAGGAAGACCCCGGCAACCGGCATTTCCACCGGCCGCAGTTTGACATGGGCCTCAAGAAAAAAATCATCGGCATTTACCGGCACCTTCAAGAGCCTGCTCAGTTCCGCAGTGCTCTCGGGAACGGTTCCGACGCTCAGGGCGACCAGGTCGGGATTAATGGTAACATCATCCTGAAGAATCGGGTCGTAAAAAGCGACTTCGGCTTTGCTTCCCTTGGCGCTGAGGCTCGGTTTTTTATCCATGGAATATGGAATGAAGATCACTCCCTTTTCCCGGGCTTCGCGGTAAGCGTCCTCGGCAAAGCCGTAGGTCCGCATGTCCCGATAGAGCACGATAACCTGGGAATCCGGATTGATCTCCTTGATCTTAAGCGAGTTTTTGACGGCCTGGGTGCAACAGGTCTTGCTGCAATAGGCAAGATCGTCGCCCCGGGAGCCGGCGCACTGGATCATGACCACGGATTTCGGAGCCCGATTCTTACCTTTGTCGGCCAACCTGATCTCCAACTCCTTCTGGGTAATGAACTTGTCCGATTGCGGAACTTTTTTGCCCAGCACCGTGGCCGGCACATGTTCGCGGCCGCCGGTGGCGACTACTATCACCCCGTGGTCGATGGTCTGCTCCGAGACCTTGCTGCCCTTGCCGGACCTGACCACCGAAGAGAAGTTCCCGACGAAACCGCCCACCTCAGCCAGTTCGCTGTTGGTAAGCACATCGACTTTTTTATTCTTGGCAATTTGGTCGGTGACCTTCTTAAGATAGTCGGTCATGTTCTCGCCCGACAGGGTATAGCGCTGATCAAGCAGATGCCCGCCGAGCTGGGCGCTCTTTTCGATGATCGTCGTTTGAAACCCCTGGTCGGCGAGATTCAGGGCCGCGGTCATCCCGGCGATGCCGCCGCCAATGACAATTGCCTTGTCGGTTACCGGCACGGTCTGCTCGGGCAGCGGCTGGATATGACGCGCCTTGGCAATACCCATCCGAACCAGATCCATCGATTTATCAGTGGCTTTATCCGGCTCGTTGGCGTGGACCCAGGAGCAGTGGTCGCGGATATTGACCATTTCAAAAAGACTGCGGTTCAGCCCCGCGTCTTTCAGGGTCTCCTGAAACAGCGGCTCATGGGTTCGGGGCGAACAGGCCGCGATAACCACCCGGTTCAGATCGTGGAGCTGGATCATCTCCTTGATCACCTTCTGGGCGTCCTGGGAACAGCTGTACAAGCTCTGGGCGTGATAGACCACGCCTTCCATGTCCTTGGTGTAATCATCGACCTTCTGGACATCCACCACGCCGGCGATATTGATCCCACAGTGGCAGACAAAAACGCCGATCCGGGGCTCATCCGCGGCTTTCAGGGCTTTCTCGGTCGGATATTCCTTGATAACGATATCCTTGCCGCGCCCGGCCCTGATCTGCCCGGCGGAAATGCCGGCCGCGGCGCTGGACTGGGTGACGCTTTCGGGAATATCCTTGGGGCCCTGAAAGGCGCCGATGGCGTAGACGCCGTCCCGGCTGCTGGCCAGGGGATCGAAAAATCCGGTCTTGCAAAAATCATATTTATCCAGTTCGACGCCGGTAATATCGGCAAGCGCCCGGGCATCGGTCGGAGAGTCGAGACCCACCGCCAGGACCACCATGTCATAGGCGTCAAAACGGTGGACGCCGTCCATGGTCGAATAGGTCAGCTTCAGATTTTTCTTCCAGGGAATAACATCGGCAACCCTGGCCCTGACAAACTTTATACCGTAATGTTCCTCGGCCTTGATCCTGGCGGCGTCGAAGTCCTTGCCCTGGGTGCGGATATCCATGTAATAGATGGTGATCTCGCATTCGGGGTCGTGCTCCTTGGCCACCATCGCTTCCTTGATCGCGTACATACAGCAGACCGACGAGCAATAGCCGTTTCCACAACCCAGATCGCGGGAGCCGACGCACTGGATAAAGGCGATCTTTTTGGGATGGCGTTTATCGGACAGACAGCGGACCTCGCCCTCAAAGGGACCGGACGGATTGAGCAGGCGCTCGAATTCAATGCTGGTGACAATGTCGGGATGCTGGCCGTAACCGTATTGGGTCAGGGCCTCATCCGGCACCCGGCCGAAACCGGGAGCCATGATCACCGCCCCAATATCGAGGCTGATCTTTTTGGGCTTTTGGCTGAAATCGATCGCGTTGCTGCGGCAGGTCGGCACACAGATCTGGCAGGTGTCGTGCTTGAGATACAGACATGCCTCGGGATCGATGAAATAGGAGGCCGGAACCGCCTGGGGATAATCGATATGGATCGGCCTGGTCAGATCGAGCCCTTCGTTAAAGGAATCGGCCAGATGCCGGGGGCAATATGTAGTGCAAAGCCCGCAGGCCGTACATTTATCCGCATCGATATAACGGGGCCGCAGTTGTAACTCGGCCTTGAAATTACCCGGCTTGCCCGACAGGGAAAGCAAATCAGCGTTACTCAGAATTTCGATATTTGGAGACCGACCGGCCTCAACCAATTTAGGTGCGAGAATTCAGAGCGAACAGTCGTTGGTCGGGAAAGTTTTATCCAGCTGGGCCATGGCCCCGCCGACCGCCGCGCTTTTTTCGACCAGATAGACGTAATAGCCGAGCTCGGTGAGATCTAGAGCCGCCTGGACACCGGCGACGCCGCCGCCGACCACCATCATGCTACCCGATTGGGCAGCGGTCTTGGCGGATTTCCTGGCTGGGGCGCCGGTTTTCTTTTGCTTTGCTTTTGCCATAATGCTTCACTCCGGAAGAGTTATAAAAAACTATAATATCAATTAGTTAACTAATTTTCGGGTACTACTTCCACACGGATCGCGCATAGCTTGTATTCGGGCGTTCTGGAAAGACGATCGAGGGCGTCCAGGGTAAGCAGGTTGACCAGGGTTTCCAGATGGTTGTAGGTCGCGAATACCGTACCCTCCTGGGTACGATCGGTGATCTTGGCCCGCATCTCTACCGATCCGCGCCGCGATACCAGGCGAACCCGGCTCTTATCCTTGATGCCAAGCCGTTCTGCATCAACGGGTGTGATCTCGGCAAAACATTCCGGACTGATCTCATCGATCTCCGGAGTCTTGCCGGTCATGCTGCTGAAGTTATACCTGGACAGATCCCGGCCGGTGGTAAAGGACATCGGATACTCGTCATCGGGAAGCTCGACCGGGGGGATATACTCCTCCGGGATAAACAGTCCCCTGCCCCTGGTAAACGATTCGGTGTGCAATACCTCGGTGCCCGGATGATCTTCACTGGGTACCGGCCATTGCAGACCGACCTCGTCAAGGCGTTTATAGGTGATTCCCTTATACTGGGGCAGGAGGGTGCGGATCTCCTCGAAGATATCCTCGGCCGAAGCGTAGTCCATCTCATAGCCCATCTTTTTCGAAAGTTCGCAAAAAATCCGCCAGTCGGGCCGGGCCTCGCCGGGCGGCTCCACCGCCTTGCGGACCCGCTGCACCCGCCGTTCGGTACAGGTGAAAGTCCCTTCCTTCTCGGCATAGCAGGCGGCGGGCAGGACCACATCGGCCATCTGGGCGGTGTCGGTCAGGAAGATATCCTGAACCACCAGGAAATCAACCTCTTCCAAGGCCTGCCGGACATGGGAGATATTGGCATCAGCTACTACCGGATCCTCCCCGAACACGTAAAGACCGCGGATATCTTTTTTGAGGACATTGTCCCAGACCTCGGTGGCCGGTTTGCCGGGCCGCCGGGGCAGCTTGACTTTCCAGGCCTTTTCGAAGGTCTTGAAAAGCTCGCTGTTATCGAAGCTGCCGTAGCCGGGCAGGGTATTGAACAGGGCGCCCATATCGCAGGCCCCCTGCACATTGTTCTGGCCCCGCAAGGGGTTGCAGCCGCCGCCGGCCTGGCCGACCTTGCCGCAGAGCATGGCCAGGTTGGCGATACTCTTGACCCGGTCGGTGCCGGTCACGTAATGGGTGATGCCCATGCCGTGGTAGATCGCGTGCCGTCCCTCGGCGGCGTACATTCTCGCGGCCTGGCGCAGCTGCTCCTCGGATACCCCGGTAATCTCCTCGACGATATCGGGCGAGTATTTTTCGACCACGCTTTTCAGGTAATCGAAATCCTCGGTCCGCTCCTCGACGAATTTTTTGTCCCAGAGATCTTCGGCGAGGATGACGCTCATCATCCCGTTCATGAAGGCCACATCGGTTCCCGGTTTGATCCGGATCCAGAGGTCGGCCCGCTCGGCCAGCCTGGTTCTGCGGGGATCTACCACGACGAGCTTGGCGCCCCGGTCAATGGCCTGATGGACCCGGAGGCCGATGGTCGGATGGCTGGTGTCGGGATTGCTGCCGATCATGAAGAAGAGGTCGGTCTGCTTCATGTCGGCTATGGAGTTGGTCATTGCGCCGCTTCCGAAGGTGAGGGCCAAACTGGCCACCGTGGGAGCGTGTCAGAGCCGGGCGCAGTGATCGATATTGTTGGTGCCGATCGCCGTCCGCATGAATTTCTGCATCAGGTAATTTTCTTCGTTGGTGGCCCGGGCGCAGCTGAAACCGGCGATCGAATCCGATCCATACATGGCCTTGAGGTCGAAAAATTTCTTGGCCACCACGTTCAGGGCCTCATCCCAGCTGGTTTCGACAAGCTGGCCGCCCTGCCGGATTAATGGTTTGGTCAACCGGTCGCGGTGCTGAACAAACTTCTGGCCGAAACGGCCCTTGACGCACAAGGCGCCGTAGTTGGGGGCAAGATCGGGATCGGCATCGACCTCCATCAGGGTGTTGCCCTTGACCTTGAGGATGATCTGGCAGCCGGCCCCGCAATAGGGGCAGGTCGAACGAACCTCCCTCACCTCTTCGTTGGTGATCGGGACCAGGCGGTCCTTCTTGATAAGGGCGCCGGTGGAGCAGTTGTCGACACATTCGCCGCAATTCACGCAGTTCTCGTTGAACCTGAAAGAGATGTTCTCCGGGCGGCCCTTGACGTCGAAGGATTCGGCGGAAAGGTCGATGGCCTTGTAATCGCAGCTGTTCTTGCAGCGCTGGCAGTAAATACACTTGTTGAGATCGATCTGAATAACGGGATGGGAATTATCTCTGGCATAAACCGGTTCCCTGCCCATGCCGGTCTTGTTGAGGTTTATATTGTGATCTTCGGATAAGCGCTTCAGGTCGCACCGGTCATAGGCGTTGCAGCCGCAGGACAGGCAACGTTTCGCCTCGCGCAGCGCCATCTTTTCGGTGAAACCGAGTTTGACCTCGTCAAAGTCCTGGGTGGAGGTCTCCGGCGGCCTTTCCGGCATCTTCTCCCGCAGCTTGACCTTAATGCCCTCGAAGTTACGCAGATCGACATCGTCGAAGGAACGGCCCCGGCTGAAATTGAAGCGGCTGTCGGCGGGCTCCTTCTCTACCCCCATCACCTGGCTGTTTATGTTGTTTGCCGCGCGGCGGGCGGCCACCACCGATTGGATAACCGAACGGGGGCCGCTGGTCGCGTCACCGGCCGCGTAGATGCCATCCTGGTTGGTAAGAAAATCACGGGGATTGGCTTTAATATTGTTGGTCGGGGTCAACTCCAGGGACTCTTCAAGAGAACCCCCTTTAAAGCTGGCATTATCGCAGGCCTTCTGGCCCAGGGAATGAATAACCGTATCGACCTGGATGATGTTGGATGAACCGGGAATAGCTTCGGGATTCCGCACGCCCTTCTCGTCAGGTTCACCCAGCTTCATTCGCATCAGTTCTACATCAAGACCGCTATCGGCCGGCGAAATCTGGACCGGGGTAGCCATCACCAGAAACTGGACGCCTTCCTTTTCGGCCTCACGGATATTGCGCTGATTGGCCGCCATCTCGGTCTTGGTCCGCGGATAGATCACGGTAACGGTTTCAACCCCGGCTCTGATCAGGGAGCGGGCCGTTTCCATGGCAACGTTGTTACCGCCGATTACGGCGGCACGCCGGCCGTAATCGATGTTCTTGCCGCTATTGATGTTCTTCAGGAAATTTATGGCCGGAAGAACATTGCTCAACGAGGATCCCGGGATATCCAGGGGTTCGTCGACGGGCGCGCCGATGGTCAATAAAATGGCGTCATAACCTTGGTCACGCAGGTTCTGAAGATTGAAATCTTCGCCCCAGCGCTGATTGAGCTTAACCGAGATGCCGGTTCGCAGAATCGTGGAGATCTCGTAGTCGAGGATATCCTTGGGAATTTTATACTCCGGTAAGCCGTAGCGGAGCATGCCGCCCAGTTTGGGGGCGGCTTCGAAGACCGTAACATCATGACCCTTGCGCGACAGATAATAGGCGCCGCTCAAACCGGCCGGCCCGCCTCCTACAACGGCGATTTTCTTGCCGGTCGGCTTGTCGCGCCCGATTTTCAGGTCGATCTTGTTGGTCATGCACCAGTCGGCGACAAATCTTTTGAGATGATTGATGGAGACCGGTTCATCGACCAGGATCCGCCGACATCTGGTTTCACAGAAACGGGGACAGACCCTGCCCACCGAAAACGGGAAAGGATTGCGTTCCATAATCAGGCGGACGGCTTCCTCGTATTCTCCCTTGGCGACATGGGCAATATAGCCCTGAACATTGATCTGGCCGGGACAGGTAAGGTTGCAGGGCGCCTTGCAGTCCCCGAAATGGGTCTCGGCGAGAATGGCCAGTTTGGCCTGGCGATGTTCGGTAATCGCTTTCGAATCGGTGGTGATTGACATGCCTTCCTCGATGGGAGTTTCGCATGCCCGGACCAGACCATCCCGACCGGCAACTTCAACGCAGCACAGTTCGCAGGGGACCTCGGAATTCCTGCCTTTGACGCTGCAAAGGGTGGGAATATATATTTCCGAACGCTCTGCGGCTGCGAGGATGGTGACCCCCTCTTCCGCCGTTATGCTGTTTCCATTAATTTCGATATTCATGTGTAAAAATATACTCATAATCCGGGTTATCAGAGCCGGGAGTTTCCAGCCCGAGATTTTTAAGGCGGAGAAAACGGTCTTGCCGAATCCGACGGGGTAAAACTATAAATTAATACATCATCCCCCTTAAGCCAAACAGAGGCGGAATCAGTTGGCCGGTTTCCATTCCTTCAAGAATGCGGGGAGATGACCCGCTTCCCGAGGACCGATGAGGATGGTCCAGTCCGGCAGCTCTTCTTCCAATTCGCCTTTCATGGAGGCCAGGTAACCGGGGATAATCAAGTCGCGATGCTTGACTTTGTCGGCGATTCCCGATTTTTTCATAAACTGAGCGATCATATCGGCGCCGAATTTTCCGGCGGCCCAGGCAGTAAGAACCGAGAGACCCTCTGTATCCTTGATCAGCAGCCAGGTCGGCACCTTGCTGCTTTCAACTTCGCCGGAAACGATAAAGTAGGTCAGCGAGAAGTTGCAGGTAATAATAACCGGAGAATTCTCATCCGGACCATTAACGGGATAGATGTCCTCCTCGACCACCATCGGCCGCTGGGGATCGGTAAAGATATTGAGCCTTTCCAGGAAGAGCGGGAACAGGGTGTCCCCCTGCAGATCGGAAAGGATGATGATGCCGGCATACTTGGCGATCAAAACCGAGGAGATCATTGACTCCATCATCAGATCGTCGGTCATCTCGCAGGGGAAATTGACGGTCGGAAAACCGAGCGGCTTGAACTTTTTGGTAACCGCCGCCTTGCGGGCCACAATGTTATCTTCCAGGGAGGCGCGGATGGTGCGGGCGCCGGTATCGATGGCCAGATCCTTGAGACCTTCCCCCATGAGCTTTTCGGTGATTTCGACGGTGTTGTCGAGATTGGCGCCTTTAACCGCCAGGGCACAGCCGGTCTCTTTCGCGGCCCCGGCCATTTCGGAGGCGTTATCGAGGGTCGCCCCGTAAAGCAGCGGTTTCCGATCGCCGCAGGCCTTGGCGGCCGCGGTCAGATGGGCGGCACTGTCGCTGATCAATATCAGTTTGGCATCCTTGGCGCCTTCCAGAACTTTTTTGGTAAGGGCGACAAAGGAGGCTTCATCCGATTTGGCATCCTTTACGGCGACAAGATCAGCCTTCATCTCGACGCCGACCCGGTCGTAGCGCAGGGAATTAAAGCGCTCAACCCGGCCGTCGACATCGGCGTCAGCCATTTCGGTGGTAACCAGAACACCGAGTCCGGTCTGATTCTCAAACCTTTTTTCATGGCGGTAGAGGCAGGTCTCGCCGCCCATGGTGAAGGGGGCGTCGGCGCTGCCGATTTTAACGGTCCTGATCGGAGGAGCCGATGCTTCACCTATCTGTTCCTTGACCTCGTCGCTTACATAAGGACACTCGCCGATCTCGGATTGGCCGGCGGCTACTTTCATAGCGAAAGCGAGACAGGTCGGAATCGCACACTCCCCGCAGTTTTTCTTGGGAAGCATTTTGAGGATCTGTATTCCGGTTAAAGCCATCGTTCTATTCCTCCATCATATATAACTTGAAAATTTGTTTGATTTAATCCGTTAAACATAACCGTTCACCGGGGCGGTCACCAAAGTATCCAAAACCACCAGACTGTAACCGTTCAGCAGTGGTGCAGATTTGGACAAGCGGACCGGCGCCGCGTACCTCGTGTACGTAAGCCGGGCAGCTTGTCCAAAGATGTGGTGCTGCTGAGCGGTTACCATTAAACGACCGATTCCATGGAGAGGGCGGGATGGCCTTTTTCCTGGAGAAACTTGAGGATTTCTTCCTCTGTGGTGCCGTTCTCCTCGGTGGCGATCATGTCGAAGAGTTCCGGTTTGCCGATCTCCGCGCAACATTCCTTGAGCTTGTCGGCAATCTCGTCCTTCATTGATTTGGGCAGCCAGACCACGCGCTCAAGACCGCCTTCGGCCATGAACAGCTTGCGGCTGGTCATATAATGCTTGCTGACCCCCATGAAACCCGGAGTCTGGGCGCCGCCGCCGGCCATGCCAGCCAGGGTGGTGAACTTCATGCCGCTCGGGGTCATGCCCATGTAATCGCGGTTGACCACCATGATGCCGTTGCACTGGGGGAGCATGGCGGCAATCGCTTCGAAACAGCCGCAGGCGGTCATCGGATCGGTCATCAGCGAGTAGCAGGACAGATCGGTTACCGCGCCACGGGAGGCCTGGGAGACGAAATCGTTAATACCTTTGAAAACGCCCAGGGCCTCGTCAAGGCACTCACCCTTTTCGATCGGCTGGTTGGGGCCGGTCGGGTTGATCTGGTAGGAGGCCTTGCCGTCCAGCCAGTTATAAGCGCCGCACATCCCGATCCTTTCCGGGGTGATAATGCAGACATGACTGGGAGCGAAAGACTGGCACAGGGTGCAGCTGTAGAACACTTCCTCGGTTTCGTCGGTCATGCTGCCCAGCCGTTTGTCACGTTCATCGTAGACATTGCGGGCCAGATCGGTAATTTCCTGGACCTTTTCATCGGTGGTATAGATCTTGACCTGGATCTTATCGACAATCGCACCGAACTCCTGGTGGAGCTTGCCGTGCAGGACCCGGCCGAAATGTTCGAAAGAGAAGCCCTTTTCGACCGCGGCCTTGCCGATTCTGACCCACATGATATTACGCTGGCCCATGTGCATGATGCCCTGGATATAGTTGATCAGGTGATGGAACTGGCGTTCGAGAATCGGCTCGAAATCCGACTGCATCTCGCGGCCGGCTACTTCGACCAGTATGGCGAGCGGCAGGTTCTGGCCTGCTTCAATATCTTTAATGTCGGGTCCTTCCACGGTAACCCGGCCATCCTCCACCTCGTCGAGATCCTTGGAGATCAGGACTTCGACGCCGTTGGTCCGGCCGCCGCCGCATTCCATGAACAGATCGTCCTTACGGATCCGTTCACCCTCAAAGGCGGGACCGAAAGACATCGGAATATCGATCTTGGTGATATTGACCTTCAGGCCCCGGACTTCAATGGCCTTCTGGACGATCTCGTCGTGGGGGATGTTGCTGACCACGTGTTCGTAAGTGCAGATTCCGGTGGGCAGGACTTCGGGAATATCGTAGTCCGAGATGGTCGGGAAACCCCAGTTGATGGCGCCGGCCGCATTGGCGTACCATTCGTCGCAAACCGGACCGAAAGCCATGACGAAAGCAAAGGTGCGGTTCTTGTTATAGATCAGATTGCCCCGGTAATCGCCCGGTTTGATGCCGCCGAAGGCCATGGCCACCCGGCAGGCAAAGCCGATGGCGAAAACCGCGGAGGTATAGGTCGGGCCGAAAGGCACCAGCCGAGTCCCCCAGCCGACCTGGACATCGTTGTTGACCAGCTGTTCGGGCATCCGCACTCCGTCTGATTCGTCGTGCATGAAGATGTAGAGATTTTTTTCCTGAAGTTCCAAGGCAATCTTGCTGGCCACGTCCTTGTTGGGCGGCGCTCCCATGATGGCGGCGAAACCGGGAGCGGTGCCGTCGACAAATTCAACCCCCCTCTTCCGGAAGATAACGTCGTCCGCGGCGCCCAGCCAGAGATTCTCGGCCGAGGGATCCTCGGTTTGGGTGTAGAATTCGCCGTTCTCCAGATAACGGATCGCCTCAAACATCTCCTCGGCGAAAAAGGTCGCCATGCCGGCGTCGAGGGCGGGCGCCAGGTATGGCAGCCAGAGATTGTCCGTCACCTGGGGAGGCAGTAATTTGCGGGTTTCAAGGAAAATATCCTTCATGTCGCCCAGATTGGTTACCTTGGCGCCCAGCATTGAATAAATCACAGGCAGAAAGTAGGCGGTATTCGGAAAAGCGACTTCCTGTTCCGGACCGTATTTCTTGATGGCTTCTTCGTACTTCTCTTCGGCCATATCGATAATCTTGTGAGCGCCCCTTATGGCGGCTGAACAGATAATCTTGGACATTTTTTAACTCCTGATATTTTTATGATTTGGGCATTGCGGTGCTAAACCAGGTTGCACGCTAATCTATTTAATCAACAAGTCCGTCAATCAGGGACTTGGTGAGCGCGATGGCCTGCGGATGCCGCATGATCAGAACCTCTCCGCCGGCAACCAGCATGCAGGAAGCGGTCATGGCTTCCATCAGAACGCCGCGTCGTTCTTGATCGCCGAGAAGCTCGTCGGTCGGCAATTTGGTTTCCTTGGCCTTCCAGACCTCGCGCCCGAGATTGCAGATAAAGGGCACCTGCAGTTTCTCGTCCTGCTGGGTCATTGCCGCCAGCCGAATCCGTTCCATAACCGAATAAGTATATTCAATGCCGTAACCGAGGGCGCCGATGGACGGATCGATCAGGACCGAATCAAGGGAAACCCCGAGATTTTCGAGGAGAATATTCAACTGCTTGGCAAGGTTTACGTCAATGGGAGAAGCGGCAACCATCGGGTGATGAAAGGCCATGGCGGTCGCGCCGATCGAGCGATAGTTCGCATCGGACAGCGGCGCCAGGCAGACCTTCTTGTCGCCGACCAGGGAGGTGATCTCCCGCAGGGTTTCGGTATCCTTGTCACTGTTGCCACAGCCCCAGAGGATCAGGGGCACTTCAATATTATTCACGACCTCGGCGGCGATTTTCGCCGCATCGGCGGCGGAGCGGTTCATACCGTTGGGGTCGGTGCTCATCAGCGACAGGCAGATGGCTTCGGCCTGATAATCATCGATGCATTTCCGGGCCCAGTTCAGGGGGTTGTCCATCACTCCGGCAAAATGGCGGGTCAGGGTCTCGGGCCATTCATCGGGCTCATAGTCGAGAATGTCCATGGCGATCAGGGGCTTGTTCGGCATCTCGCCTTCATAGAGCTGGAACGGCATGGTATCGGCGCCGCCGACCTTGACGGTATGGTCACCGCTGCCGAGAACGGTCTCCCTGATCTTGCCGGTGTATTTGACTTTGTAATTATCTTCGGCAACCTTGGTGGAACGCTCGGCCAGGGGAGTTTCCTCATGGGCCAGGGCGGTAGCCCCGGCTGCTTCGCCGCCGCCGGTCTTTTTGACCGAGGGCTTGGCGGCGCTCTTCTTGGCCTCGGAAGGTTCAGCTTCCTTTTTAACCTCTTTCGGCGGAACGGTTTCGGCAGCAGCCTGTTTCTCCAGCTCTGCCTTCCTGGCCGCTTCCTCCACCGCTTTCTTCTCAAGTTCGGCCTTTCTGGCGGATTCGGCAGCTGCCTTGGCTTCCTCTTCCTTGGCCGTGTCAACCGCGGGAGCAGGCTGAGCAGGACGGGCAGACGCAGCCGGAGTTGTTTCCGCGGCAGCGGCCGGTTTCGCCGGCGTGGCAGGAGCCGAAGCTGCGGCGGCGCCGGTCGGCGGTTCCTTCATTAAAATAGCTTCGGTAGTGGCAAATTTAACCAGGGCCTCAAATTGATCATTGGACAGTCCGAAGGACTTTTTAAGGGCATCAAGGCCGGTCCGGACCGTTTCAAGAGCCATCTGACGTTCTCTTTCGTTCATTTCGTGTTCTCCTGCATCGTCTGATTCAATACTTTCGTGAACAGTGGTTGTCGGGGTGGCGGTCGAAGCGGCTTGGGTCCGCATTCTGGCGACCTCTTCCCTGGCTTCGGCGATCAACTTCTCCGCCTCGATCCTGGCCGCCGCAATAATCTCGTCTTTATCTTCGGCTGACTCGGCGGTTTTCGCTTCACCGATAACTACTTGCGTATCCCGGGGTGGGCTCACCGTGGCAAGCTCATCGTCAAAGCGCGGACGATCGGCGAGACCGGCCCGTTTGACGATCTCCGGTACCGCGCTTTCCCATTCGATGGCCATGATATGGACGCCGGAGATGCCCTTGATCTCCTTGACCTGGTTGATAATGTCGACACAAATATTAATGCCTTCATCCTCCTTGTCGGCGGCCCCCCGGAGGCGGTCGATAACCTCGTCCGGCACATCCATGCCGGGGACGAAATTTTTCATGTAGCGGGCCATGCCGATGGAACGGGGCGGCGTAACCCCGGCAAGGATGTGAACATTTTCGTCGATACCGAGATCGCAGACCATTTTCATGAACTGCCTGAATTTATCGACGTTGTAGACGATCTGGGTCTGGATGAAATCGGCTCCGTTGGCAACTTTCTTGCCCAGGCGGGCTGCCCGGTAGTCGGCCGGTTCGGCAAAGGGATTGGCGGCGGCCCCTAAAAACAGCCGGGGTTCGTGGTTTTTGATTTCGTCGCCGCTCTGAAACCTTTTTTCATCCCGCATCTCCCTGACCATCCCCAAAAGCTGGATAGAGTCCATGTCGAAGACCCCTTTGGCGCCGGGATGGTTGCCGAATTTCTGGTGATCGCCGGTCAGACAAAGCAGATTTTTCAGACCCAGGGCGGCGGCCCCTAGGATATCGCTCTGCATGCCGATTCGGTTCCGGTCCCGGCAGGTCATCTGAATTACCGGTTCGACCCCCTCGGAGAGGGTGATCAGTCCGGCCCCGATGCTGGACATCCTGACAATAGCGGTCTGGCAATCGGTTATATTGACGGCATCGACATTACCCTTAAGAAGACGCGCCTTCTCTCGAACAACTTCCGGATCACCACTCTTCGGCGGCCCAAGTTCGCCGGTCACGGCAAAACCACCTGAATTTAGAATCCGTTCTAGACGGCTACCCGATTTCATCTGATATCTGTATCCTTGAATTCAATTATTAAAGCTGAGTTGAGCAGCTTGTCTGCTCAAACGAAACTTATGCCCTGTAGGTATAATATATGCTTTATGATTTGTGTTGCGGACCGGTGCAACCAACGTCGCCAATGCCGGAGCCGCTGCCGAGATCACGACGCATATCCATGTCGAAGAGAACCCTCTCCGATTTCTTGTTGATGCCGAGGGCCTCGCGCTTCTGCTCGATCTTCTCGATCATGATCCGGGCGATTTCCTTGGGATCCTCGGCGATATTCCAGTGGGCGCCGTAGGTCTCCATCATGCCCTCGGTCATGTACTTGTCGAACTCCTTGGCACCGCTGACCGGAAGGCTCTGGAAAACCACCTGGGCGCCGCTGGCCACGAAATACTGGCCGATGGCCACCGCCTTTTCACTCATATAGAGAGGGGCGGTGCCGATGGCGGGCAGGTCGGAAATATCCTCGCCCAAGCCCCCTTCCCTGACCATCTCGGTGGCCGCGATCAGGATCCGGCTGTTATCGACGCAGGAGCCCATATGCAGAACCGGCGGCATGCCGACGGTCTCGCAGACTTCGCCGAGGCTGTCGCCGCAGAACTCGGCGGCCTCGGGTCGAAGCAGCCCGGCCTTGCCCAGGGAAGTGGCCGCGCAGCCGGTGGCCAGGACCAGGATATTGTTCTTGATCAACTCCCGGGCGATGATTTCATGGGCGTCATCGGAATATTTATAGTTGTCGCAACCGACGATCGCCGCTACCCCGCGAATCCGGCCATTGATGATGTTGTCGTTCAAGGGCCGATAGCTGGCCCGGAAACTGCCGCCGAGCATGTAGTTGATGGTCTCGTGGCTGAAGCCGACAACTACATCGAGCTTGTTGGAGATGGGAATAAAGGCGGCCGGGCTGCGCTTCTTGTAATTGGAGATGGCCTTCTTGAGGATCTCCTTGGCGCTGCCCATCGCGTCTTCTTCCTCGAACTGGATATGAACGGCGTCCGGCATCTTGGCCCGGTAGTTAGTGGTAATGATGTCGGTATGGAAATTCTTGGCGACCTGGGCCACCGACTGCATGACGCACTGGACGTCGACCACCATCGCCTCGACCGCGCCGGTGGCGAGGACCATTTCCTGCTGGACAAAGCCTGCCGCGACCGGAATGCCGCGGCGCATCAGGATCTCGTTACCGGTACAACAGACCCCGGCCAGATTGATCCCCTTGGCGCCGGCCTTCTTGGCCAGAGCCTGCATGTCTTCTTCCTGGGCGGCGATACAGAGGGCCTCGGCGAGCAGCGGCTCATGCCCGTGCACGGTGATGTTGACCTGATCCGGTTTGAGGCAGCCGAGATCGACCGTGGCCCGGCGGGGTACCGGGGTGCCGAACATAATGTCGGTCAGTTCGGTGGAAAGCATTGACGAGCCCCAGCCATCGGCAAGGGCGCAGCGGGAGGCCTGCAACATTATATTATGATATTCCTGATCGACCCCCATATGGGTGCGATGCATCATCTCGGTCACTTCCCGGTCGAAACCGCGCGGCTCGACGCCGAGTTTTTTCCAGATTTTCTGGCGCTTCTCCGGAGCTCTTTTGAGCATGGTGATCGGATCGTCGGTCTGACTGCCGAATTCGGCCAAGGCCTTTTCGCCGAGTTCCAGAGCGATTTCATTCTTGTCCCGCCCTTCCACCTCGATATCGTAAATGGCGGCGATCTTGTGCAGTTTTTCGACGTCCTTGATCTCGTTTTCGGTTTCGCCCTTGGCGGTGGCGATAAAGCCCTTGATCATTTCCCTGGCATGATCGGTATGGGCTGCGGTTCCGGAGGCGATCGTCCTCGCGATATTCCGGGAAGCGACCGTATCGGCGGTAGCCCCGCAGACCCCGATCATCTCTTCCACTCCATCAATGATCTGGCATGGGCCCATATTACAGTTTTTACAGCAGGTGCCGCCGGAGCCGAACAGGCAGGCGGCCATGCCACGTGACGCGATCCGGTCATAGGCAGTGACTACATTCTTAGCGATATCCTGGGAGAGAACTTCCTTGGTGGACACGCAGGTTATATCCGCACAGCCTTCACATCCATTTCTTTTGACAGCCATCGTGTACCTCAATTGTTTCGTCGATTCTTAAATGGTATGACTAGAAAATACATCCGCCGGACGCACAAATACATCCGCCGAACGTATCAATATAAGGATTTTCCGAAGAAAATGCCACAGACCTGAAAAAAAACGGAGGCTGGCGAACGGAAAACCGGCAGGTTCTGGTTATAGCAGACCCGTAGCCTGTTTTGCTGCCTGAACGGTGTTTTTCATCAGCATGGTAATGGTCATCGGACCAACGCCACCGGGCACAGGGGTGATGAAGGAAGCCTTCTCCTTGACGGATTCGAAATCCACATCACCGGCCAGGATGGCCTTACCATTTTCAGACATACCGACCCGATTGACGCCGACATCGATAATGACAACGCCTTCTTTAACTTGATCGGCCTTGACAAGATTGGGGACGCCGACGGCGGCGATCAGGATATCGGCGCGTTTGGTGTGGAAATCAGTGTCTTTGGTTCGGGTATGGCAGAGAGTTACTGTGGCGTTGCCCGCGGCACGTTTCTGCAGCATCAGGTTGGCCATGGGCTTGCCGACGATGTTGCTGCGGCCGAGGATGACGACTTCGGCGCCGCTGGTCTCAACACCGCTTCTTTGCAACATCTGAAGAATGCCATGGGGGGTACAGGGCAGAAAGCAACGCTCGCCGAGGACCATTTTGCCGACATTTACGGGATGGAATCCATCGACATCCTTGTCAGGATCAATTGCGTAGAGGACCTTGCCTTCGTCGATATGCTTGGGCAGGGGCAACTGAACGAGGATGCCGTGAATCTTTTTATCTTTATTGAACTTGTCGATCTGATCCAGCAGTTCCTTTTCAGTGGTATCGGCGGGCATATCCACCTGCTCCGAATAAATTCCCAGAGCGTGGGCGGTCTTGCTTTTTGCCGTAACGTAGGAAACGGAAGCGGGATCTTCTCCGACCAGAATGGTAACCAGACCGGGGACTACATTATGTTTTGCTTTGAGTTCTTCTACCTCTTCTTTTAACTCCTTACGGATGGCCTTGGCGATTTCGACGCCACTGATAATTTTGGCACTCATTTTTAAGCTCCTTAAAAAACATATAAATTCTTATAAAAAGTAAATGGGTTAACTGTTTAAGAGGCATATGTCCCGGCCGGGCAGTAAATGGATTGGGTGTGGTTGTACAATCGATGGCTGAAAGTGAAAGCGCACCGTTTTTACAACCTTGGCCAAGAGACGATTTTATACCTTTAATTAATAACATAGCACGTATCAATGTTGGTGAATTGTCATTCATCATTGTTCGGGATTTTGCAATTTACTGAAAACAAAACCGAATTTCAAGCTATATCTAAGATTATCTTGGCGGTTTATCTAATTAGTGATGGAAAGATATTGGGAGGAGTCCGGTGGCTCGGAATACTTACTATGCTTCGGGGGATTACGTGTAATTAGGGCGAGGGCTTCCGGCACTAAACCAGCCGGGCGAAATAATCGTCCTGCACATTTGACCTGTCCGGAGCTTTGGCCGAAAAAATCAACAGCGACAAAAAATGGTCTTGGACGATCTCACTTATAAAGTTGCGGCAATGACGATTTGTGCCGGGGCTTTGCCGCTCCGGTTTTTCTGATTGCCTCCAGCTCTTCAAGCAGTTTTTTACCGCGCCATTCGGTCGGTTGATCTTCCCGGCCATAGAGAATTCGGTCCAATTCTTCGATGATAACGGCGAGACCGGAACCGGGATAGATTTTCCGCAGGTCGGAAACGGATCGCACCCCGTGCCCGTTCGGCGTGGCTCTTGCCCAGTCGATCAGGGCCTTTCTCGCCCTGATCGGATCGTTGGCCCGGCAGGCAAGACGTAATTTCCGGAATGCCTCTTTTTCCCTGAGATTATCCTGCTCACCGCTCTCCGTTACACCTCCATTGGCCAGTCCTGCCATGCGCCGCCTGCTCTTGATTAAAAAGGATAAGGTTACCAGCCAGGCCAGGGCCAGGAAGGCGGCGATAAAGAGCAGCGGTCGATTGAAGCGCGACTCCTGCATGGTAATATCCTGCGCAGGCAAGGCCCCACCCGGTTTCGGCTGATTCAGCGTCGGCGGGGCGGCCTGGCCTGCCTGGCCGCTGCCGGTTGCAGCGGCTTTGATCGTCAATTGCCGGGCCGGGATAACTACGTAATCCACCCTGCCCTCTTGCAGATTCCACCAGGGAATCCTGATTTCCGGCAATTCCTTGCGACCGGCTTCAACCGGGATGAGAGCGATGCTCTCTTTCCTGATCCCGGTGACTCCGTCTGACTTGGTGAGATCCTGCACTTCGGCCTTGCCTTGATAAAGTTTGAGGCCGGCGGTCTCGGGCAGTTCGATCGGCGGCAACTGGGCAGCCAGCAGACCATGGCCGGCCAGGGCAATGGTTACGGTTACCGATTCACCGACCTGCAATTGATCCGGCTCGGCGCTCCACTCCTCGGCAATCGTCAGTTTGTCGGTCGGCAGCCATACCTCCCCGGCCGGATATTCCGGCGGTTTTTCGAGGACCGTGACCTTTTTCGTCCCGCTGCGCAGCTTCACTTCCCGGCCCCCGGCCCCGAAAAAGTCGTACAGGTTGCCACGCCTTTGCCGGTCCGGGACGGTTGCCTGGACGATAAGCTGTGGGATTAGAAGCTCCCCGCTCTTCTGGGGAAAGATCGCATATTCCCGCTCGAATACCTTGTAATTCCTTCCGTTAACCGTCTTGTTATAGGTGGCGTCATCGAGCCGTTGCAGTAAAGCGTCATTAAGCTGCGGATCGGCGGGCTCGTTTATGTTCGCTTCAACCGCCCAGTAGATCCGCAGGGTTAAAATCACCTGGGCCTGGACCGGCACCGTATCTTTGTCGAGTTCGGTTTCGATAAACAGCGGCGCATTGTCAGCCCTGGTCTTCGGCTGGGCCTGGGTAACCACCTTGACCTGCAAAGCCTCGGTCATCTCATTGCCGATCGATAACGGCGGTATTTCAAGGATTCCCGACCGCTTGGGGGCGAGACTCAGATCAAGGGTGATTGAAGACGATACCGAGCCGTTGATGATCCGGGTATTGCTGCTCCGGCTGTGGCCGATAATCCGGAAATCCTTTTCCAGCGGGGTCAGATCCGGTGACGAGAATGAGGCGCCGTCATCTTTGACGAGGGACAGGTTCAAGGTCTCGTCAAGAGCGATCTGGTTCCGGTCGATGGTCACCGAAATTGCGGCCGGGGCGGTATCCGTGAAAACCATGGCTGCAAGACACATCAATAAAGTCAGATAAATTCTTCTCATCCGTCGCCTACCATATTTTCCGATTGTTTGAGGGATTACGGTTACGGTTCTGCTGAGACTGATACTCGAACTTGCGTTTTAAGAGCCCGCCGGGATTATCCGGGATTCGCCGCAGCCACTGCTCAAGGGCCTGCTGTTTTTCAGCGTTCTGCCGGTCCTCGGCCGTAAGGCTCTCCGGGTTGTCGGCCTTTTCCTCTTCACCCGCCTTGCCAACCGCCTTCCCGCCCGCCTTTTTCTCCTGCTCTTCAGGATTATCCTTGCGGTCCGCCTGCTTGTCCGCGGAGGAAGCGTCTTCTTTTTGTTTATCCTCCTGCCGGTTGGCCTGCTGTTGTTCCTGTTGCCGCCCTTGTTGCTCCGGCTGCTCTTTGTTCAAGGAATCCTTGCCTTCCTGTTTATCACCGGTCTGGTCCCGGGATTGCTGCCGGTTTTGACCTTGCCCGTCCCGGCCCTGATCCTGTTGGTCTTTCTGGCCGGCGTCCTGCCGGTCCTGATCGCCTTTATCTCCCGGTTGGTTTTTGGAAGAGTCCTGATCCTTTCCCTGCCCGCCCTGCTGTTTTTGCTGCTCCATCAGTTTTTCGAGCAAATCCCTGTTATGGCGGGCGTCTTCAAGTTTGGGGTTTTGCTGCAATGCCTTATCGTAGGCTTCGACGGCTTCCTGCAGGCGGCCCTGCCTGGCCAGGGCGTTGCCCCGATTGTAATTATTCTCGGCGCTGTCCGGTTCCTCGAAACTTCCGGCGGCCTCTTGGTAATTACCGGCCCGATAGCTCGCAACACCCTGCCAAAGCGGTTCTTCAAAGAGCCTGGCCGCTTCCTGGGGATCGTTCTTTTCAAGGGCCCGCATGCCCTGCTGATCTTTGCTAAGCCACAGGTCCTGCCAGCCCATGGCCCGGGATTCGGCGGCCGGCAAGAGGAGAAGGATGATCAAACCCAGCAGCCAGCCCCGCCGGAAGGCGAGCAATGCCAAAGGCAGGGTGGCCAGGACCAGCCAATAGCCCTGCTCCCGCCATTGATCGAACTCCCGATCGACCTGCCGGTATTGGTCGTCCCGAACTTCCAGAGGCTGCGCCGCCAACAGATAATCGATATCGGTGTCATCCAGACGGATATCGCTATATCGACCGCCGTTCATCGCGGCAAGACTCATCAGATTTTCACGGTTCAGCCTGGGGATAATTATTTCTCCATGCTCGTCGGTTAAAAAACCGCCGTCGCCTTTCGGGATCGGTCCGCCATCTCCGGTACCGACTCCGAGAACGGACAACACTAAGTCCCTGCCTGCCAGGAGATCTTTGACCCTGCCCAATGTATCACTTTCAACTTCATCGGTGATCAGCAGTAGCTTGCCCCGACCGGCGGCTCCATCCTCTAAAAGTTGCAGGGCCAGTGATACCGCCTCGGGGAGGTTGCTGCCGTAAACCGGCATGATCGCCGGCGACAGGTCCGGAACCATCCCGGAGATTGTTCGTGTATCGTCGGTCAGGGGGACAACAACGTGGGCATCGCCGGAATATACGATCAAGGCAGTGGTCCCCTCCCGGCGTTCAGCCAGGAGATCGAGCAATTTGTGTCTGGCCCGGGTCAGCCGGTCCGGACTGAGATCGGTGGCGAACATCGAAAGGGAGAGGTCCTGGATGATCACCAGGGCCTCGGTTTTTTTGCGGACCGGTTGGGGCAGCTTCTCCCAGGCCGGTCCTGCCAGGGCCAGGGTCGCCAGCAGCCAGCCGACCAGGAGGAAAGCCAAGGCCCAGCCCTGTTGTTTGCCGGCCTTGCCGTCGAGCAGATAAGGCAATAAAGAGCGGTCGACGGCCCTGATCCAACCGCTGCCGTTCGCCTGCCGGCGGCGCAGCCACCAATAGAGCATAACCGCCGGAATAAAGGCGAGCAGCCATAGGGGGCGCAGGAAATGGAAGTCAGCCGGAATAAAAGCCATCTACTCCCTCCCCTCACTTTTCAGGATAAATTGCAAAAACATCGCGGTTCCCCACAGGAAACTCAAAATCAGGGCCGCGGCCAGGGGCAGATAAAAAAGGGATTTAACCGGCCGGAAAATCTCGCTTTCCTGTTCGATCGGTTCCAGCTGGTCGATGATCTGGTAGATCTTTTCCAGATCCTCGGGATTACGGGCCCGGAAATATCTGCCCCCGGTTTTATCAGCTATTTTCTGTAAAGTCTCTTCGTCCAGATCGGCGGAAGGATTGACCCTCTGACTGCCGAAAAAACCGCGAACCACCATTTCTTCCGCTCCGACCCCGATGGTATGGATGCGCACCCCGGTCTCGGCCGCCAATTCGGCGGCGGTCAGCGGATCGACGGAACCGGCGGTATTGCTGCCGTCGGTCAGGAGGATCAGAATCCGATTGTCGACAGGCCTTTCCTTGAGTCGTTTCACCGCCAGACCGATGGCATTGCCGATCGAGGTCTTTTTGCCGGCAAAACCGATCAGGGCCTCGTCGAGCAGGATCCCTACCGTCTTTCGGTCGAAGGTCAGCGGCGCCTGGATATAGGCCTCGGTGCCGAACAGCAGCAGACCGACCCGGTCGCCCACCCGCCGTTGAATAAAATCGTTGACCACCTTCTTGACCAGGGCGAGGCGGGGCACCTGCCGGCCGTTCAGGATCATATCCTCTTGGGTCATGCTGCCTGAGATATCGACGGCCAGCATCAGGTCCCGACCCATGGTCGGCAGCGGTACCGGTTCACCTAGCCACTGGGGCCGCGCGGTCGCCGTTATTAACAGGCTCCAGATCAATAAAAGCAGAAGCCCTCTGCCGATCTTCCTTCCGCCGCCCGGACGGCCGCTCTGTCGCTGAAAGGAGAGCACGTCCCGGTAAAAAGGCACGAACAGGGCCGCTTCACGCCTGCCGCTTTTCGGCAGGAGCAGGTAGGCAAGTATCGGCAATGGCAATAGCCAGAAGGCCCATGGCCAGATAAAGTTCAGCATGGGTGGTGTCTCCTCAGCCATTTTTCGACCAGGGGGACCAGTCGCTCCGCATCGGCCTTGATTTCGGGCCGGTAATGTCCATCGCCAAGCACCCGGCCCGGCCCGGCCGTAAATCGGTCGGTATCGCCCTTGCGGTTGAGGAATTCCAGCCATCTCCCGCCAACCAGGGGAGAAACCGTCTCCCTGCCGTAGGCCCTGATGGCGACCCGGCGCAGCAGGGTGTTCAACTGTTCGACAAGCTGGCGGTCATCCATGCCGGCCAGGTTCCCGGCAAGATTGCTCAATTCACGCCGGGCCTCGCGCCGAAAGCGGCCCCGACTAATATATCGAACCAGATAACGGGCTGCGACCGCAGCCAGAACCAGGACCATAATCCCCAAAAGCCACCAGCCGGGGGCCGGGGGCCACCAGCCTACCGGTTCCGGCAGATGGATATCGCGCAATTGGGCCAGAGGATCGCCGTTCATTTTCTGCCCCCCAGCAGTTCCCTGAAATACCGGAGCGGTGAATCGGCCGTCGAAATGGTCAAGAGGGGAATGCCCATCGGTCCGAGCATATTCAGCAGGCTGTCGCTTTCCTGCCGGAACCTTTCCCGGTAGCGATGGCGCAGCTCCGGATCGCCGCTGTAGAGCGACAAACGGTTTTCCCCGTCGGTGATGGCGTAATGACCTTCCGGGGGAAGATGCTGTTCAAGCGGATCGAAAACCCTCACTGCCGTGATATCGTTATGTTTGCCGAGAAGATAAAGATGTTTGATGCCCTTCTCGCTCAATCCCCGGAAATCGCTGAGAATAAAGATATTGGCGCCGGGCCGGGTTATGCGCCGCAACTCCTCCAAGGCCTGGTTGACGGCCGAATCGACCGGGGCGAAATCCCGGTTCAGCCGATGGTTGAAGTCATTGATCTGCTTGAGGAGGTGCAAGACCGTGCCGGAGCTGCGTTTCGAGCGGACTTCGCTGTGCTCCAGGCCGTTGAAGACCAGACCGCCGACCCGGTCGGTGTTCTGCAGGGCGGCCCAGGCCAGAAGCGCCCCGGCATGGGCCGCCAGCACCGATTTGAAACAGTTCCTGCTGCCGAAGAACATCGACAGGCTCTGGTCGATCAGCAGCAGCACCGGCCGCTCCCGCTCCTCGCGGAACATTTTGGTATGCGGCTTGCCGGACCGGGCCGTCACCCTCCAGTCGATATTGCGAATATCGTCGCCGGGCTGGTAGATCCGCACCTCCTCGAATTCGATCCCCCGCCCCCTGAACCGGGCCTGGTGGGGGCCGACCATCTGGCTGAAGACCTTACGCTGCTTGCCGAGCTTCAGTTCGCGGGCCGGAAATCTCAGCCTGATCAATTCGTTTAGTTCGCAATAAGCGCCTTGAGGTGCGCCGTTTACCAGAGGTTTCATCGGTCAGACAACGGGAACATGCCGCAGCAGGGAATCGATAACCTGATCTTTGGTAATGCCGTTGGCTTCTGCCTCGAAACTTAAGATCAACCGGTGGCGCAGGACGTCGTGGACCACATCCTGGACGTCGTCGGGACTGACGAAGTCACGCCCCTGGAGCCAGGCCAGCGACCGGGCGCAACGGTCCAGGGCGATGGTGGCCCGGGGGCTGCCGCCGTACTCGATCCAGTCCGCCATTTCCCGGGAGTATTGCCTCGGCGACCTTGAGGCCATGACCAGCTGGACGATATACTCGTCAACCCCGGGAGACATATGGATCTGCATAACCTCCCGGCGCGCGGCCATTATCGTTTCCAGACTGATTACCTTCGAGGGCGGCGCCGCCTCGTTTTTCGCCTCCCGCCGGGCCAGGGCCAGGATCTCCCGCTCGGCTTCCAGATTAGGATAGCCGACCGAGACGTGCATCAGGAATCGGTCAAGCTGCGCTTCGGGCAAGGGATAAGTGCCCTCCTGCTCAATGGGGTTCTGGGTCGCCATGACCAGGAACATCTCCGGCAGCTTGTATGACTGGCGGCCGATACTGACCTGCCGCTCCGCCATCGCCTCAAGGAGGGCGGATTGGACCTTGGCCGGAGCCCGGTTGATCTCATCGGCCAGGAGAAGGTTATGAAAGACCGGACCGTGTTGAAACCTGAAACTGCCGTCCTCGGGATGGTAAATCTCGGTGCCGGTGACATCGCCCGGCAGCAGGTCGGGAGTGAACTGGATCCGGTGGAAATCGCCCTGGATGCCCTCGGAGAGGCATTTTATCGCCTTGGTCTTGGCCAGGCCCGGCGCCCCCTCCACCAGAAGATGTCCATCGGCGAGCATCGCGATAAGCAGGCGCTCCACCAGTTTGTGCTGGCCGATGATCTGCCCTTCCAGCCAGCCCTGCAATTCTTTAAATACGCTCTGATTTTCCATATTATCGTATAAATAATCCCGGTTTTAGTTTGTCATCTGCCGTTTAGTTAAAAAAAACTAACCAGATTTATAAATACTGAGCCGTTAAGTTGCAAGGGATCGGGTAAATAATTTCGTAATCTTTTCAGGGGAATCAGCGGCGGACCGGAAAAAATTCGTTGCGGTTGACTACAAAACGAGAGGGCTTAATGACGTCGGAGTGTGTCTTTAGTTCAGGAAGCTAGAAGATACCTTGAGGGAGAAAAGGCCGAGGAATGCCGCCGGTCGGATCAATGCGGCTGCAAGTTTAGCGTTTTTATTTTTCTATTCCAATCAGCTGGTCGAGGTGTTGATTTGCCTGCTGATTTACATATCCACCTCACCGCCGAACTGACCCTTCCTGCCATGGGCCACCTCCAGGATTACCGCGGCGACGTCTTCTGGTTCGTCGCCTTCATAATCGGTCATTCTGGTTTTGGTCATTCCCGGATTTACGCAGATCATCGGTTTGCCCACGGCCATGGTGAACATCCGCATAGCCGCCTTGCTCGCGCAATAAACCGGAAGCTTTTCGGAAGGATTTTTAGCGGAACCGCTGACGATATTGATCACTCTGGGGATTTCCAGGTCAACTCCTACCTTGGCAATTTTTATGGCGCCTTCGGTATTTGTCCGCAGGATGTCTTCAATATCGGCAAAGCTGTGCTCACTGAAAACCTTCCAGCGGACTACTCCTGCATTGTTTACAATCACCTCGGCTTTCCATTCCGCAAGTACCGTCTTGAACTCTTCAATGGAAGAATTGTCGGTCACATCGAGTCTGACAACTTTCGCCCCGATTTTTTCGGCTACCTCAAGGGCGGATTTCTTATCGCTTCTGTAGGTTATGCAGACCTCGTCACCATTCTTGCCAAAGGCGATGGCGGTTGCCTTGCCGATGCCGTGACTTCCTCCGGTAATCGCCACTCTCATAATATCCACCTTTAGCCGGCGCTCTTCACCTTTTATGAAAAGGGTGACCTTTACTCCGGCAGAACCTCTGGCCTTTTTTCTCGATAACGCTCCCGCGTTTTAATGATAGCAAAAGAAGAAGTGGCCGGTAAAAGAAATTTATCCGTTTGCCAATTTCTTTGGAATTGTGCGAGGTTTGGGGCGGGAAGGAGAAAAATCCGGATTTGGACTGCCTGGTAATCGGTGGTCTGATCACCAGACCGGGATGAATGGGCTACTGTTCTAGCTTTCTCGGGATGGAGAATGATTTTCCAGTGCGGCGATCAGATACCGGTGCTGATCGCGACAGGCCGCCCCCCTAGCCCTGAGCGCCGTGGCCAGGGCCTTCGGGATATTGAGGGCTCGATCCTTTCCCAATCTTGCTGTGTAAATTCGCCGATAATCGGGATCGATGCGCAGCGACCAGTTCTCCGCATTGACGGTGCCCGGCCGGTTGTATGCTTCTTCGATGCCGAGCAGATCGGTAAAAAAGACCATGATATTGCGGCCCGGACCGACGAATAAATCGGCAAATTTGGCCTGGGCCAGGGCGCCGTGATCGGTGAGCAGACCTCTGATCCAGGCTGGGCGCTCTTCTGCCGGGATAGCGAGGCGCTCAGCCAGGTAATCCGCCTGTTTTTGGGCAGCGCCGCTTGCAAGCCACTTCCCGGCAAGCTGCCAGATCGAGGGGGTATCGTGATTGCCGAGCATCAGCCAGTCCCGAGGCGCCGCGTTCTCGGAGCGGTAGACGTCGCCCGGATTATCAAGATCGGCTTTTTGGGTAACCCGGAAACGGCCCAGGCCGTAAAGTTTCATGACCTGCCTGATCGGAAAGGGCTGGGTGCTGAGAATCTCGCAGGCGGTTTCGGCCTGGTCGGTGCGATGCCGGGCCTCCTCGATTATCACCTCGAAGAGGGCGGCATAACGATGGACCTGTTCGGGATCAAGATCCGT
>JAWOIQ010000051.1:0-36971 GCA_046484585.1 Desulfurivibrionaceae bacterium | reverse complement strand
AGGAGTGCGGGGTGAGGGGTGAGGCGACTGGTTGATCCGCCCCCTTACTTTTATCTTCTCACAGCTAACTCCTCAGACCCAACCCTCAATTCCAATTATCAATTCCAATTATCAATTCCAACGCCTCACTCCCTTACTCCCTCACTTCTCACCAGGCAGAATGAGATGGCTAAGCAAAAATCGCCAGCTCCAAGGCGCGCAAATTTCGAGGAATGAAGCGTACTTCAGTACGCTGCAATGACGAGACAATTTGCAGCAACGCGGGAGCTGGCGATTTTTTGCGACGCCATCAATTTTCCAGAAAGCGGTAATGATTGATCCCGTCGATAATTCCGGCGGCATATTCTTTTTTACTGAAAAACATCCGCCGCAAACCACGCAGATGTTCAAGCTCCTTGCTGTAGTTGCCGACCACCACTCCGCAGGTATCCCCTCGCAGCATCTCCTCGTCGTTGCCGGAATCGCCGCAGACCATGATCGACTTCAGGGAGAGCTCCCACTTGTAGCTGAGATAACGGATCGCCTTGCCCTTGGAGGCCCGGAAGGGAAGAATATCGAGAAACTGGCCGTTGGAAAACTGGAGATGATAGGACAACTTACGATCCTGAAGGGCCTGGTGGACCCTGGCCAGGTACTCCGGATTATCCTCCATCAGATAACTGATCTTATAGTCGCGGCGCTCCTCCTCGTCCTGTTCATAGAGGAAGTCGAGCCTGTCCAGAGTTTCGCTGATCTGTTTCGGTTTCCATTTATAGGATAAATGCTGGCTCCAGCCTTTGTCCTGGAGAAGCTCGCTGCCGTAATAAATCTCGGTGCCCACCGAAGAGATGACGATGTCGGGCGGCGGCACCCGGTGCTCGGCCAGGGCTTCCATCACCCTCCGCTGGCAGCGGCCGGTGGCCACCCCCCAGGCAATCTTGTCGCGGTTTTTCGAGAGAATCTCCAGAAGCTCGCCGAGGGAATCGTCATCGCCGACCAGGGTGTTGTCGATATCGGTGATCAGTAGACGATTAACCCTGGTCAACAGGCGGCCGAAACCGCTCCCCTGCTTGGAGAACAAGTTCAGATCGCCGAGATCGGGCATCTCCGCCCGAACCTTTTCGATAAGATCGACCGTCTGATCACTGTGGACCTTCCAGACATAATGGGATCTGACTCCGTTGATGCCGCTGCGGGAATAGGTGTCCCAAGCCTCCCGGTCGATCAGAATATCGCGGCAGGCCCGGGCTATCTCCCCGCTGTCGGAGGGATCGATCAGGATGCCATTATGGCAGTTGCCGATAATGTCGCGGGGACCGCCGTCGTTGGTGGCCACAATCGGCAGACCGCAGGAGGCCGCCTCGATCAGGGTCAGCCCGAAAGGCTCGACCAGGGCTGGATTTACGAAAACCCCATGGCTGCTCGCGCAGAGGCGGTACAGTTCGGGAACCTCGGTGGTGAAATCGTGCTTCTTGGGGATGGCCAGCTTACCGTAGAGATCGTAGCGGTCCATCTGCAGGAGCATGTCGGTCAGGACATTGCGCTCGTTTTCCTCCATCTGGCCGATATCTTTGCGGATCCCGGCAAAAATGGCCAGGTTGGCGATGGCCTGCAACTCCTTGTCCTCGGCATAGGCAGTAATCAAGCCCTTGATGTTCTTGCGATGATCGGGGCGGCACAGGGCCAGGATGAAAGGCTTGTCCGGTGTCACCCAGAAACGGTTCAGCTCGTTTAAAAGAAGCAGGCGAGCCTGCCGGGAGGCTTCGCTCTCGCTCTCCGCATCGAGCTGGGTGTAGTAATAGGGATAGAAGGTGTCGATATCGATCCCCGGCGGAATGATATTGAAGTTGGCCGAGGCAAAATTGTCGTAGAGGGCGTATTGCTTGTCGATTTCATGGGCAGTGCTGGTGATTATCCGGTCGGCGTCCTTGAGGACCTCCTCCTCGACCCCGATCCGCCGGTCGATAAAGTAGCGCCGGTTGACCTCCTCGTCGCTGAGCCCTTCGGAGAGCAGCTTGGTTTTCTTGTGCCTGCCCATGGAATGGCCGGTGAACAGGAAGGGTGTTCCGAAAATACTGGCCAGCTGCCCTGCCACATAACCGCCGTCGGCGTAATGGCCGTGGATAACGTCAGGGATGCGGCCGGCGTCAACCTTGATGTATTTCAGGGTCTTATCGACGAACTCGTCGAGATGGGGCCAGAGCAGTTCCTTGCGGATATAGCGGCGGCCGCCGCACTGGATCCGGACGATCCTCGCTTTCTCGGAGAGGGGTTCGATCGGCTGGTCGTAAGTATCGGAGACCGCCTTGTCCTGGATGCGCCGGGTGATCAGATCGACCTGGGCGACGGCGGGGTGTTCGCCCAGGCTCCGGGCCAGCTCGACAACGTACTTGACCTGCCCGCCGGTATCGGCGTCGCGGCCCAGTTCCGGCGACTCCCCCCTGATCAGGCCGTGGATGCTGAACAGCTGGATGTATAGACCGAACGGAGTCATCTGCTATCTCCTTAAAATTTCAAGTCCGGTAAAACCACTTCTTGACCTCAGCCGCCGAAAACTTCCGGATCACCGGCCGGCCATGGGGGCAATGGGAAAAGACATTGTTCCCGGCCATCTCGTCCAGAAGCCCCTTCATCTCGGCTACCGACAAAAGCTGCCTGGCCTTGATCGCCGCCTTGCAGGCCATGCCCGACAAGATGTTATCAAGCCTCCGGGCAACATCTCCCCTGCCCCGGCCGCCGCCGGCCCCGCTGAATTGATCGAACACCCCCCGGAGAATCTCTTCGGGGGGGACCTTGCTCATCACGGCTGGTATCGCTTTCAGGACATAGGTATTGCCGCCGAATTCCCTGATATCGATACCCATCCTGGCGATCTCGTCCGCCCCATCCTCAAGGATGGAAATCTCATCCAGACCGAACTCCATGGTCAGGGGGAAGAGCAGGGCCTGGCTGGCAACCCTGCCGGCGCCGAACTCCCTTTTCAACCTTTCAAATATCAACCTCTCCTGGGCGGCATGCTGGTCGATGGCAACCAGACCGTCCTCCCCTTCGCAGAGGATGTAGGTGTCGAGGAGCTGGCCGATTATCCGAAGCCGCCCCGTGCCAACCTTCTCCTCAGCCTCCACCGCCTCCCCACCGGCCGGACCGGAGTAGGCAGGAGGAGCCAGGTCGCGGGACTCGCGGGTTTCGGGAATCGCTCCCGGCGCCGCTTCAAAACGGGGCGCTTCGGGTTCGGAAAGCGCCGGAGCAAGGTGCTCAGTATTAATCCTATCATAAACGTCGCCCGGCAAGTCAGCTGATTTTTGCTCGCAGGACTCCAGAAGGGACTTTTCAAGGGTTGAGATAGATTCAGAAGGGGGGAGGACCATCGCCGTTCGCGCGGAGTGAGAGGCGGATGAGAGCGCGCCGAACACCGAATTTTTCAGGTTGTTTTGAAATTCAGTCATCGCCTCGCCAACCGCCGAGACGATCAGCCGATGAACTGCATTTGCCTTATGAAAGCGGATCTCCTGCTTGGCGGGATGGACATTGACATCAACGGCAGCGGGGGGCAGATTGACAAACAGCACTCCGGCCGGTCTCCGTCCCTTCATCAGATAGTTGCGTAGGCCTTCGGCGACGGCATGGGTAATAAGCCGGTCCCTGACCGGACGGCCATTGACGAAGACCCGCAGATTGGCGCTCTGTCCGGAAAAATGATCGGGGGGCAGGAGATAACCGGAGATACTCACCCCGTTATCTTCGGAGAGGGCGCCGACCGCCACCAGACTTTGGCCGCTATCGCAGCCCAGGATATTCCTGAGCCGCGCCGCAATCCCGCCGCTTGCGGCGGCCGCGGGCAAGAAGATAATTTCCCGGCCGTTGACGGAATAATTAAGCGCCAGTTCCGGGCGGACCAAGGCATAGCCTCTGACCACCTCTTCGATATGGGATAATTCGGTCCGAGAGGTTTTGAGAAATTTTTTGCGGGCCGGGACGTTACCGAACAGGTCCCGCATTTCAACGACGGTGCCGACCCGGCACCCCATCTCATGGACCTTGACCACCTTGCCGAATCGCACTTCAACCCGGTTGCCCAGCTCGTCCCCGGGCCGGCGCGAGGTTATGGACAACCGGGAGACCGAAGCGATGCTCGGCACCGCCTCCCCCCGGAAACCCAGGGTCGTGATCTGATCCAACTGCTCGACATTTAACAGCTTGCTGGTCGCGTGCCGTTCGAGGCTTAGAAGGATATCATCCTGATCCATGCCCCGGCCGTCGTCGATCACCCGGATCAGCGAGGTGCCGCCGCCCTCTACCTGAACGGTCAGATTTGCCGCGCCGGCATCGATGCTGTTTTCAACCAACTCCTTGGCCACCGAGGCTGGTCTTTCCACCACTTCGCCGGCGGCAATCTGGTTGGCCAAATTTTCAGGAAGAATTCTGATCTGGGACAAAATCGACCTGCCCTTAAAAATTTTCAGCGGCCGTCATAATAACTAGCGCTGCCGATCCATCCCGCTTTTCGCCGAACTGCATCGCCTGCCTGCTCAAAACCGCTGGAAGTCAAGACTCGGCATATTGCGGGTTGTCTTGCGGCTTTTGCGCCATTCAACCCATGCCCGGGCGCCGGCTGTTTACAATAACTGAATCCGTGAGCGTTCGAGAACGGTGCAGATGCAAGGCGGCAACGATGTTGATATTACTAATGGTATATCAACGAGTTGCCAACGCCGCAAATGCACCGTTCTCGGACGCCCCGCAGGGCGGCGGGGTGAACCATGGCAATCCAGGAAAAAACGGGTATAAAGTGAAATTCACACGAAGCCGTCACGGATTCAGATATTGAAGAATATTCAACTCCAGCCACTGCTTGTCCCACCACTCCAAGGGATCAACGAACACTCCGTTAACCAGCACGCTGAAGTGAAGATGATCACCGCCGGCCATCCCGGTTGCGCCGCTGAGTCCGATCACCGTCTCCTTGCCCACCTGGTCGCCAACCGCGGTACTGATCTGGCTCAGATGCGAGTAAAGCGAGAAGACCCCCAGACCGTGGTCGATAATGACCATCTCGCCGTAAATCCCCAGATATCCGGCAAAAACCACCTCACCGATATTGGCCGCCTCGACCTCGGCCCGGCTGGTCGAGGCCAGATCAATGCCCAGATGGACCTGCTGATCAACCTCCTTGCCGTTGTAATAATAGGTCCGATATTCGGCGAATCCGGCCCGGCGGCTGCTCCGCGCCATTCTCTGGAAACGACCTTCCCAGAGCCTTTCCGGCCGGGACTGGCTGCACACTTCATTGATAACCTTGTTGTTTTCCTGTCTGATCCGGCTGTTTATCTCCAGATACTGGGCCAGAGGCTCCTTGCCCCGCAGGTCGGGGTAAAAGCTCAGGAACTCCGGGAGCTTGCGGCTTAAAAAACTGTCGCCGACATTGATCCGATCGCGCCGGGGCGTCCTCTTGCGCATGATCGTCCCGAACGGTTTGGCGATGGAGTTGCCGGCTTGATCAACCGCCATTGCCACCGATCTATCGATCTGTTCAATATCGTGCGGCAGGCCGATCATGGCGCCGTGCACCCCCTCCCCCTTCTCGGGCAGCGGGAAGCCGGGATGAAAGATATCATTGATCATGACACCGTGCTCGGCCACCTCTTCGTCCAGGCTGTAAGTGACGATCCCGGAACCGCCCTGCAGGATATAGCGCGGCGAGTCGACGATATAAAGAAGGGGCGGCTTGGTATCCAGTTCAACGGGAAAAGAGGCTGTGGTCAGATTGCCTTTCAGCAGGTTCCACCACGAATAGTCCCTGACGGTCACCAGTAATTCGGCCTCGCCATCCGTGAAGTCGTAGGATGCCGGTTCCAGCTTGATCTCCACATCAAAGCTCTCCGGTCCGGCCTGGCCGAAAAAGCCGCGGCGGGCAAACTCCTTCTCGAAGACCATAATTTTTTTGTCTCCCTGAACCATTTCGATCCGGGCGGAGCGCAAACCGCTTTTGCGGTCGGCCAGCAAAAGCTCAACATCCTTTTCCGCCCCGACCATCCCGATATCAGTGAGAACCGTGACCTGGGACTTCTCGCGTTCGTAAAAACCGACCAGCATCACTGCCAACACAATCAGGACCAGTACCGGAATGAACATCAAAAATAGCGGCCGTCGACGGGAACTTCTCTTCGATTTATCAAACGAATCCAAACCAACACCTCAATAACAAAACTTTATAGGATTATTCCGGATAAGCTTTTCCGGTAAAATAAATATCGGCCAGAGCTGAACAAAACGGGCCACATCCGCCTTGCCTCCCGGGCTGCTCCCGGAGTGACAGCGAACAGCCGCGAGTTAAGCCGGCTCACTCAGCCCCGCCAATTACAACAAACCCTTGTAAGGGCACGGGATGGCTAAGCAAAAAGTTCGACACACCCATAACGCAGTAGATCGGACTGCATGCCCCTCTTGGGTGCTTTTTACGACCCCATCAATAGTAACATGTTGTCCAAGGCTTACCAATCGAAAATCTTGACAACAACCTCGCTTCACCCTATAGCTTCGTTAAACCGGACTTCTGTTGCCAACTGGGCGCAACTAATAATTCCGCATCCGTTATCGCCACCCGCAAGACGGCGGGGCAATTTCTCCACCGCGATTACGGGCAGAACAATACAGATGAGTTCGCAAAAAGTCGGGATTGCCATATTTAGACCAACCGGAGAAATCTTAGTATCAATGGGTTGAAGCTGAGTTGAGCTGCTTGTCTGCTTTTATGCCCTTTAGGGTGCAAACGAAACTTATGCCCTGTGGGTGTAAACAACAAGATTTCTCACATTCGTTCGAAATGACAGCTTTTTTAACTTTTTGCGAACTTATCAATACAAAGGCCTGTTCAAAAAGCAGGATTTTTTGTCCCGGAAAACACAAGCCTACTTCTGCACGTAAGCATGTTTCGACTCTAAAGCGACGAATTATCGGGCCAAAAAGCATTTATTAACAGGCACAAACAAGGAATTCCAGACTGGTAAGGGCAAAGCGCCAATAACCATCCCGAGTTTTTTTGCGAGTTTGTCAATGTTTGAATATCACACCATCATAGTCGGCGCCGGACCGGCGGGCCTGGCCTGCGGCGCCGCCCTTGCCAGAGCCGGGGAAAGAGTTCTCGTCCTGGATCGTCACCGGCGGATCGGCCCCAAGGTCTGTGCCGGCGGCATTACCTGGTCCGGAATCAAGAAACGGGTCCCTGCCGAGCTGCTCGAACAATCCTTTCCCGACCAGAAGGTTTTTACCGGGTGGCAGAAGACGGTGATCTCGGCCTCCCGGCCGCTGGTTTCGACTATTAACCGCGAAACTCTCGGCCAGTGGATGCTCGAAAAAGCGGAGGCGGCCGGAGCCGAAGTGAAGACCGCGACCGCGGTCAAGAGTTTTTCCGGAAACCGGCTCCACACCGACCGCGGTGAATTCACCTTCCGCTTTCTGGTCGGGGCCGATGGCAGCAACTCGACGGTGCGCCGCCTCCTTGGTATGACCACCAAGCGGGTCGGGGTCGGGATTAATTACTTTGTTCCCGGCGATTTCCCGGCCATGGAGTGGCACCTTAACGCTAAACTCTTCGCCAACGGTTATGCCTGGTTGTTCCCGCACCGCGACGCGGCTTCAATCGGAGCCTATTGCGACCGCAACTCCCTGCCGCCGGCCATACTTCTGAAAAACTTGCACCTTTGGGCGGAAAAACATGGTATTAACCTTGACCAATCGAAAATGAGTTCCGGCCTGATCAACTATGATTTCCAGGGCTGGCGATTCGGTAACCTTTTTCTGGCCGGGGACGCGGCTGGGCTCGCTTCGCCCTTGACCGGCGAAGGCATCTACCCGGCGATTGTTTCAGGCGAAGAGATCGCCCGAACCATCCTTGATCCCGGTTATGAAGGTTATGCCATGAATAAACTTCTGGCCCGGCACCGTTTGCACCGGATGGTGGTTTCCCTGACCGGGAGCAACCGGCTGGCCTGCCGCCTGGTTATGGAGTCGCTGGTTCTGGCTTTAAGATCCGGCCTGATCCCCTTCGCCGCCCTGGAAATGGCTGGCTGACTGGTGTATATTGTCCGACTGTATATAGTATAGAAAGACAGTGGCAAGCGAGTAGTCGCTATTGATAGTTTCAGTGACTCCTGATTTCGGAATCCTCAAATAGCGATTACCGCTAAGATCACAATAAATACATACCTTCAAGGGCTGCCATAGTTAAAAGTTAAAAACGACTGTCACGTTAGTTTAAAACAAGAATATTGATTTTCGCGGGAGGATAATAAATTGACTGAAACCCCAAAGGGCAAAAAAAACGTTCTGCTCTATAACCTTATTTTCATCGTGGTCGGACTCGGCCTGTTCCTGTTTCTCTGGTTTGCTCCGGACGAAACCACCCCGCATCTGCCCCATGACGACACCCATGAAAAGTTCCATGAGATAGTTGACAAGAAAGAGGCCGAAAAATCCTGTGGAGATTGCCATAACGATGACGGCGTGGCCCCGCTGCCCGACGGTCATCCGCCCAAGTACCGCTGCCTGTTCTGCCACAAACGAGACCAGTAGGCGCGGCCTCGGGATCCGCCGTGAAAAATCTTGATCTCGTACTCACCTCCCTGGCCGATACCGAAAAGCTCGGCAGACTGCTCGGCGAGATCGCCGAACCGGGCGACCTGATTATCCTGTCCGGCGGGCTCGGGGCCGGCAAGACCACCATCACCCAGTTCATCGGCGCCGGCCTTAAACTGCCGGCCGACTGCTACATCACCAGCCCGACCTTCAGCCTGATGCACGAATACCGGGGCCGCCGGACACTCTACCATATGGACCTCTATCGCCTCTCCTCGGAAGAGGAGATCGAAGAGCTCGGTTTCCTCGATTATATCTACGGCGACGGCCTGACCGTGATCGAGTGGCCGGACCGGCTCGGCTCGCTGCTGCCGGATGAGTATCTGAAGATCAAGCTCGAAGCGGGAGAGGACGAGAACACCAGGAGCGCCCGACTTACGGCCATCGGCTCCCAGTGGCTGAACCGCCTGACCGTAATCAAACAAACCTTTATCTAGACAATCCGAAAACCATCAGCGCGAAATAACCTGGAGAAGCTCTTCCTGATAATCAGGAATATTTTTCTTGCCGCCTGGGGAGTAATCGATACCTGCCGCGTCAGAGAAACTTTTTTGAAAATAAATTTGCTTATTCACTCAAGGAGTGTTACATTTAAACTACATAGCGCAGTATTGGTTTGTATAAAAAGAAGACTATAAAAAGTTAACCGCACAGACCTAATCAGGTATGCGGTTTTTTTTATGCGCGAACATACTGCCGGGAGAAAAAATCTCCCTTCTTTATCAAATGGCTCAATAAAGAGCCAAGTATAACAGGAGTAGTTAAGATGTCTGAAGGAACAGTAAAATGGTTTAATGATGCTAAGGGTTTCGGTTTTATCGAGCAGGACAATGGTGGCGACGTATTCGTTCATCATACTGCCATTCAAGCCGATGGTTTCAAGTCTCTCCAGGAAGGAGCGCGGGTATCCTTCGACGTTGTCGACGGCCCCAAGGGACCGGCTGCATCAAACGTTGTCCAGCAGTAAACCCGAGGTATTTTTATAATTTACCTGAGAGCCCCGCTTCGGCGGGGCTTTTTTTTGCGTTAATTTGCGTTAAAAGGTTCAGCAAATATCCCGCATAATTCCCCGATTCTTTTCCCCGCACCACCGCGAATCCGGCCTATCCTTCAGGCCCGGGTATCATTTTCTATCACACCCTTCTTCCCCGCGCCCGCATGCCCGGTCCCGTTGATCGATCCGGCAGGAGCTGCAGATCCCCTGGTCCTTGATCTTGTGGCTTTCCTCAATCTGGATAGTGGCGTGTTCAATGCCGAAATTCCGGGCCAGACCAGCGCCGATCTCCTCCAGAACTTCGTTCTGGCCACCGAATCCGTCGGGGACCACCACATGGGCGGTGACAGCCTCCTGACCGCTGGCAATCGTCCAGATATGCAGATCATAAACGCAGCAAACCCCATCCTGCTCCTGAATCAACTGCTCCACCTTCCGATAATCGATATGGGCCGGGACCCCCAGCAGAAGAATATGAACGGCATCCCGGACAATTCCCCAGGAACTCCAGAGGATCAGGCAGCAGATGCCCAGACTGATCAGGGGATCAACCAGGGTCCAGCCGGTCGTCAGAACGATCAGACCGGCGGCCATCGCCCCCACCGATCCCAGGGAATCGGCGAGGACATGCAGGAAGGCGCCGCGGATATTAATGTTGTCTTCCTTGTGGCTATGCAGCAAGCGGATGGCGACCAGATTGACGATCAAACCGACCGTTGCCACCGCCAGCATCCCGCGCCCGTTGACCTCGGGGGGAGCCTGCAGGCGCAGGAAGGCTTCATGGAGAATAATCCCGACCATCGCCCAGAGGGCGAGGCCGTTGAAGAGGGCGGCGAGAATCTCGAAGCGTCGATAACCGAAGGTCTTGGTAAGGGAGGGTGGCCTTTGGCCGATCTTGATTGCCAGCAGACTCAAGGCCAGGGCTCCGGAGTCGGTGAGCATGTGGCCCGCGTCGGAAAGCAGGGCCAGCGAATTGGTCAGCCAGCCGCCAACCGCCTCCACCAGCATGAAACCGAAGATCAGCAGAAATGACAGTAAGAGACTTCTCTGGGAACCGTTGCCCCCGTGGCGGTGAGATCTTTCGTTATGGGCGTGGGCCATACTGGTTTACCCCGCTTTTCTTCTTGAGATTGACCTGGAACCCTTCACAGATGATATTTTACCAGCAGCCGGACCGGTTTGCGAAACCCTAATCACACCGGACCGGATCCAGCAGATGTTAATTTCCGCCGAAAACAACTTATCCACGGGAGTTCGAGAAGGGAGCAGATGCAGGAAACTGACGATGTTGATCATACTGATGGGTATATCGACGGGTTGCCGGCACAGCGAAGGGCAAGTCCTCGGAAGCCCTGAAACTGCCGTGGCTGCACTTTCTGCACGCGGGCACGGACAGATAAACAGTTAATTACAGGCTGACAAGGAATATGACCTGACGCTTGCTAACCAGCGACAACCGCGGCGACAATCTCTCTATATGAAATAATTCCGGGGCGAATAAGCTTGAGTTCTCCGGCTTCCAGTCCGACGATGGTTGAGCCGGTTCCGCCTGGAACCCGGCCGCCATCGACGATGTAGTCAATCCCGGCCGGAAACATTTCCTGTACCTGGTCCGCGGTGACCGCCGCCGGCAGCGCACTGGGGTTAGCGCTGGTTCCGGTAATCGTCCCGCCGGCCGCCCCCGCCAATCTTCTCGCCAGAGGGTGAGAAGAGAGCCGGACCCCAACCGTGTGGTCCGAATCCACCAACTGGCCGTGCAGCCGGGCTCGGCCGGGGAAGACCAGGGTAAGAGGACCGGGCCAGAACTGATCCATCAGTTTCCGGTAGTTATCCGGGATTTCGCTGACCAGTTCGGAAAGGGTGGCGATTTCATCGATCAGGACCAGGACGGGCTTGTCAGGAGACCTTTTTTTCAGCCGAAACAACCGGTCAAGGGCCGCTGCATTCGAGGGATCGACGGCCAGACCGTAAAAGGTTTCGGTGGGAAAGGCGACCACCCCGCCTCCGCCGATCACCGCCGCCGCCCGGGCCAGTTCCTGATCGGTAACCACGATCTCGGCGGCCGTCAGGTCAGGAGTAGTCACTGGCGCTGATCTTGGCGGCCTTGGCCTCTACCTGGGCGGCCATATCCCTTTTAAGGTCCGCCAGGGTTCGGGCGACCTTTTCGTCGGATACTCCGATAATCTGGGCGGCCAGAATCGCCGCGTTGGTGGCGCCTGACTTACCAATTCCCATGGTGGCGACCGGGACTCCCGGCGGCATCTGCACCGTCGACAACAGGGCATCAAGGCCGTTCAGGGCGGAAGCGTCGATCGGCACTCCGATAACCGGCAGGGTGGTATGGGCGGCAAGGACTCCGGCCAGATGGGCGGCCATGCCCGCCGCCGCAATGATGACCTTGAGTCCGCGCTCCCTGGCCGTGGCGGAATAGGCGGTTGCCCGCTCCGGAGTACGATGGGCGGAAGCTACGGTAATTTCGAAGGGGATATCCATCTTTTTGAGCAATTTGGCGCTGCGCTCCATGACCGAAAGATCGGAATCGCTGCCCATAACAATCCCGACCAGAGGTTTCCTGGATCCGCGCCCCAGCGCCTTGCCACCGATATCGCCTCGATAAAAACAGTCCTGCCACTTGATCTTTTCCACACCCTGATAGGCAAGCCCGATCGCCGCCGCCAGATCTTCGCCGATGGCGGTAATCCCGAGGACCCGGCCGCCGACATTAACGATCCTGCCGTCGCGCAAGGCCGTGCCGGCATGGAAGACCTCGACCCCTTCGATGGCCCCGGCCTCGGCAAGGCCGCTTATCTCATGCCCTTTTTCGTAACTGCCCGGATAACCGCCGGATGCCATCACCACGCAAACCGCGGGACGGGGATCGATCTTCAATTCAATTTCCGAGAGGCGCCCGTCGATAACCGCTTCCATAATTTCCACCAGATCGCTCTGCAGACGCATCAACAGCGGCTGGGCCTCGGGATCGCCGAAGCGGCAATTGAACTCCAGAACCTTGATCTCACCGTGATCGATCATCAGACCGGCATAGAGGATGCCCTTGTAGGGGCGCCCCTCCGCCGCCATGGCCTGCACGGTTTTAGCCATGACTTTTTCCATGACCTCGGCATGAATCTTGTCGGTGACCACCGGCGCCGGGGAGTAGGCCCCCATGCCGCCGGTATTGGGGCCCTGGTCGCCATCACGGACCGCCTTGTGATCCTGGGAGCTCGGCAGGGGCAGAATGATCGTGCCGTCGGTAAAGGCCAAAAAGGAGGCCTCCTCACCGGTCAGAAACTCCTCGATCACCACCCTGGCGCCAGCCTCGCCGAAGGATTTTTCGACCATGATCAAATCAACGGCCTTAACGGCCTCAAGCTCGGTCCGGGCCACGATTACGCCCTTCCCGGCAGCAAGACCGTCCGTCTTGACCACCAGGGGCGCTCCCATCTTTTCGATATAGGCTAGCGCCTGCTCGCGGTTTGTGAAGACCTCATAGGCAGCGGAAGGTATCTCGTATTTTTTGAACAGTTCCTTGGTAAATACCTTACTGCCCTCAAGGGCCGCGGCCTTGCCGGTCGGCCCGAATACCCTTAAACCCTTTTCCCGAAAACGATCAACAATTCCCATGGTCAAGGGGACTTCCGGACCGACCACAGTCAGATCGATCTGCTCGGTATCGGCAAAACCGACGAGCTTTTCAATGTCGTTATCGGCAATATCGACACACTCCGCCAATTGTGCGATCCCGGCGTTGCCCGGCGCGCAAAAGATCTTTTCAACTTTGGGACTCTGGGCTATTTTCCAGACCAGGGCATGCTCTCTGCCGCCGGAACCTATAACCAGGACTTTCATCTGCAAATTCTCCTCAATTAATGACTGATATTAGCAAGCGATCGGGCTCCATCTTACCCTTACCTTCCATCTCCTGTCAATATGGATACACCGTCCGAATCCTGAACCATAACAGCACTTTTCCGCTTGACACAAAGGGAGACCGCAACTATCTTAAAAAAGAATGAGTGCTCATTCATAAATCCCAGATACCGTTTAAATGGATTATCCGACCGGCTAATCACGACAGACCAATCTTAAATGCCAGAACTTCCCCCCTATGAGAAACTCTGACAAGCACGAAAAAATAATCCAGGCCGCCATCAAGGTCTTCGCCAAGAAGGGCTTCTTCAGTGCCAGAATTTCCGATATCGCCCAAAAAGCCAAAGTGGCCGACGGCACCATCTATCTTTATTTCAACAATAAATACGACATCCTCATCTCCATTTTCGAGGAAGAAATCGGTAAAATTATCAAGGAAGTGAAAGCTCTGATCGAACAGGAGGAGGACCCGCGCAAAATGCTGGAGATATTCGCCATGGAACACATGCGGATGGTCCGGGACCGGCGCAACCTGGCTGAAGTCTTGCAGATGGAACTGCGGCAAAGCAACAAATTCATGCGGGAATATCGGAACACCAAGTTCATCGAATACGTAGACATCGTCTCAAAGATCATCCGCAAGGGTCAGGAGATGGAACTCTTCAGAAAGGATGTTATGCCGGGGGTGGCCAAACGGGCCATGTTCGGAGCTCTCGATGAAACGGCCCGGCTCTGGATACTTTCTCCGGACCACCAGTATACCATCGAGGAAGCCGCCAAGCAGATCAGCACGATTTTCCTGAGCGGTGTCGAGGAAAAACCGCAGTAAACCGATCAAAAAGATGTAACCAGTCACGGGATAAGCCGCCCATGATTGGCTAATCTCCCATCTGGTAAGCGATTACAGGGTGCCGGAGATGCAAGGCATCGGCCTGCGATGTACTGGTGTACATGAGCAGGCCGATAACACAGCAGATTCGGCACCCTGTAATCGCTTACAAAAAGATCAGGCCTTATCTGGCTTGGCAATCTCCATGACTTCCAGCGTCCTTGAGCCAGCCGGGGTCTTGACCGTAACCTCATCACCGACCGATTTGCCGAGCATTGCGCCCCCAAGGGGGGAAAGGGCCGATATCCGGTTGTTCTTCATGTCCGCCTCCTCGGGCCCTAAAAGCTGGTAGCGCACCTCTTCGTCGGTATCGAGATCAACCAGGGTGACCACCGTCCCAAAAACGATTTTGTCGCAACTAAGGGTTGAACAGTCGATAATCTCAGCCCTGCTCAATTTATCCTGAAGTTCCTGGATCCTGCCCTCGATAAAACTCTGCCGTTCCTTGGCCGCGTGGTACTCGGCATTCTCCTTAAGGTCGCCGTGGGCCCGGGCAACTTCAATGGACTTGATAATCTCATGGCGTTCAACACTGGTCAGATGCTTCAGCTCTTTTTTCAGTCTGGCGTAACCGCTTTTCGATATCGGAACTCTCTGGACCATTTTTTCTATTCCCCTAAAAACAAGCAACGGGCAATCAATGGGCCCGCTGTTGCGATAAATGTATTTTTGATCCGCCTATCCCGGCTAACCCGGAAAAACCGAACTTGACTTCAATCGTCTTGCGAGGACGAGTCCTCTTTATCCTCAGGCTTCACGAGCCTGCATTCGCCGCTGCGTCAGGAAAAACCGCCCTTCACCCTGGGAACTATATAAATAATCACCAGCAACCAGACAGCCAGTAAGCCGACTATTCTTAGTACCTGTTGCCACCCTTCCATAAGATAACTCTATCACTTTTTGACCGGCAGGCCAAGCAAACCGGTCCTTTTAAGGAGCCCCCTATCCAGGGGCAACAACGTTCTTCCCCAGCACCGTATTGGCTACCCGGCGCGACGGTTGTGCATCCTTCGGGCATACCCCAAGGAGACCGCGAAGTGCAAGTGCAAGTGGTACCGCATAAACAGGCAGACAGCAAGGCAAATGCGGACCCTCTGATCTATTGGTCGGCCGAAGCCAGGCCGAACTTTTGTTCCCAACGATACCTGGCATAAAGCTGGGCGGCAATATAATTAAGGGTCTTTTTTTTCTTTGATGAATTATCAAGGAGCTGTCGGGCCTCCATCAATTCCTCGGCAACGGCAGACGGTTCCGGCTTGACAAATCCTAACCATTGCAGAATAGTTGTCTTGCCGGGGGGAGGGGGCAATTCCATGCCGGCCGCGACAACATTATTTTCAAGAATTTCTGCCGTTTTCACTGGGAAAAGAGTTTTGACGGCCTTCCCCCAATAGCCGCGGTCGCCCAGAGCCGTGATACATTGCGTTTTAAGAAAATGCGCATCCAGGCGGCCAGGGTCAGCTTCCAAAAAAATATTACAATAGTGAAGCGCCGAAACATACTGCCCGTTCCGATAGAAACAGCCGGCCATCTTAAGGATTATTGATTTGTTACCGGGATAAATCGCGGCCATATCTTCTAATAACTTTAATGCTTCACTGAACCGGCCCTCGGCGGCCAGGCCCCCGGCCAGCAGAAAGGCGCCGGCCAGAGAGTCGGGTGCCAGATCCAGGGCCTTTTCGGCAGCCGCCAGAAGACCGGCCGGCAAACCATGCTTCCCGTAAAATTCGGCCAGTATCAACAGATCATGGCTGTCCCGGGCCTCGTCGAGTAGCTGCTTTTCGATTTTGGCCGCGGCTTTCTCCTTGCCCGCCGCCTGATAGGTTTTCTGCAAGACAACCAGGACTTCCCGGTCCCACTCCACCTCGAGCATGGCCAGTCCCTGCCGCTCCGCCCGGCCAAAATCGCCCGCCCCGATAAAGATCTCGATCAACAGCAGACCGGCCCGGCGACTTATCCCGTCCTTGCGGCTGCCAGGGGAAAAAGGCGGACAATCGCCGGTCTCGCTGTCACAAAGGAATTCTTCAAGAAGGTTCTCGGCCCGATTATAATCTTGGGCAGCCGACAAAAACCACGCCTTCATCAGCATGGCCCTGCCTGGATCACGCTCCAAGGACACATATCTCTCAAGCCAGACTTCGGCCTCGCTGATCCGCGGCTCTTTATGGGACAGGGCAATCTCGAAAAGACGCGCAAGAACCCCGCTTTGCTCCGCGCCGGTTAAAAATATTTCTCGCAGGAGCTGCTCCGCCTTAAAGTCCAGCCCTTCCTTGAGGTAAAGATCGGCCAGCCCCAGCATGGCCTCTCTGGCCAGGGGATCCAAGCTGGGTATTTCTCTGGCAGAGCCAGAACGAACACGGGCGGCAATCAAAAACTGATATCTGGCCTGGGCCTCCTCGAAGTCACGGGCCTCGGCAAAAGCCCGGGCCGCCAGGATCAGATCATGATCATGATTGACAGGATCATTGACATCCTCCAGATAGGCCACCTGCTCTTTTAAAAAGATATTTTCGCCAAGCTTGCCGGCCAGGGTTATGCACCGCCGTCGAATATCAACACGGGTTGGCTGCAAATCAAGTAAACACTTGTAATCGGCCAGAGCCAAAGCCAATCGGCCCAGCTCTTCATAAACCCGGCCGCGGCCGGCAAAGAGGTCTTCTTCCTCATAACCGGCTTCCTTCAGCCTGTTGAAGTATTCCAGTCCGCCCTTAAGTTCGCCCCGGGCGGCCTTAAGATCGGCGAGTTTGCTGACAACCCGGACCTTTTCCGGAGCATATCGGTGGATAATTTCCAGAATCGCCACTAGCCTTCCGTCCCGGTTCAACCTTTCAAGCAGATCGCTAATCTCCCGATAAACCTCGATCCGTTCGGGAAGCATGCGGGCCTTGTGCTCCCACATAAACAAGGCGGCCTCCGGATTGCCGAGCCTCAACAGATCCCCGGTCAGGGCATCCAGTAGATCAAGATCATCGGGAGTTACGGCTAACAGCCGTCTGTACAGGGAAATAATGTCAATATCGGCCGCACCCTTGCCGAGATTGCCGGACGGAATCAACATTTCAAGATTGTCGGCATGTAAGGCTACGAAGCGTTCGAAATAAGGTAAGGCCTCGTCAAAACGGTCGCTTAGAATATATATCCGGCAAATCCGGCTGAGCAGCGAAGCATTGTCGGGGTTTTTTTCCAACAAGGCGAGCAAATGGGGCAGAGCCTTGGCGTTGCCGTTTATGCCCAGCTTTTCGTAATAGAGAGCCAGGCGGCCATGGGCTTCCCGGTGGCCGGGATCATGCTCAAGGCAGCGTTTCCAGTAAGCGGCGGCCTTTTTTTCATACTTGAGTTCCTCATAGATCCTGGCCGTCATCTGCAAGGTATCAAGATCGGCTTCCTTTTTTTCAGCCAGTGGCGACATTAGCTTTTCGGCGGTCTCCATCTTGCCGAGTTCATAAGCCAGATTGGCCAGAGCCCGGCGAAGGGAGAGATCATCCGGTTGCCGGGCAAAAATTTCCTCAAAGAGGGGAAAGGCTTCCCTTTTGCGGCCCACTTCGACCAAACCCTGGACCAGGCCTGCCAAAGCGGTCAAATCGGTGGAGTCTTTCTCGTAAGCCTTTCTGAAAAGATCAATCGCCCGGCTCAGTTTATCTAATTTTCTTGAAGCCAGGCCAAGCCCGTTAAGGTAAGCAACCCGGTCCGGATATCTCTCCACCAGAAGCTCCAGAACCGTCGCCGCCTTCTGCCACTTCCCGGTTATCAGAAGGAGACGGGCATATTCCCATCTGGCCTGTTCAATATTGCCCCGCAGGCCAAGGAGTTCTTCGTATTTTTTCTCGGCGGTAAGGTAGTCTCCGGTTCTGGCCAGATAACGGGCTTGATCCCACGCCTTTTTCCAGGGTACGGAATTGTCAACCGTCAAAGCGACATCCCGTTCAGGCACCAATTCATCAGGAACCCGGAGCAGGTCGACAAGGTCGCTTCGACCATCGGCCGGTGTCAGAACGACACAAAACAAGAAGAGAAGCAGGTAAAGAACAGGACGACGGGAATATGCTCCCCACCGTACGGATTTTTCTTTATACCCACAGGGCATAAGTTTCGTACGAGCAGACCAGCTGCTCAACTCAGCTTTAATCTCGATTTTTTCCATAAAAAGCGGCTATCCGGTCAACAACGTACTCCTGCATCGAATCGGTCATTTCCGGATAGATCGGCAGAGCCAGGGTATCGGCGGCGGCTCTTTCCGCCTCCGGAAAGGAGAGGTCGTTATAACCTAATTCTGCGAGACACTTCTGCTTGTGGAGGGGAATCGGATAATAAATTTCGACCCCGATCCCCTGATTTATTAAAAAGCTCAAGAGGGCGTCGCGATCTTTAACTCGGATAACATATTGATTATAGATGTGAAAATCAGGGAGCGGCTCAAGGGATTCAGCTGCTGCACGATAAACCGCTTTGGGCTGGGTCAGGAGATCGCCGCTCAACCCCTGCTGGCTGAATAATCGGCCGTACAAAGCGGCATTGTCGCGCCGGGCCTGATGCCAGCTGTCGAGATGGGGCAGCTTGATACTCAGAACCGCCGCCTGAATCGGGTCAAGGCGGAAGTTGCCGCCGATGATATCATGATGATATTTGGGAGCGCCGCCGTGGACCCTGATTATTTTTATAAGTTCGGCCAGACTCTCGTCCCGGGCGATGATCATCCCGCCGTCGCCTACCCCGCCGAGATTCTTGCTAGGGAAAAAGGAAAAGCAGCCGGCGACCCCCATGGTTCCGGCCCGGCGCCAGGAAGTAGCACCGTTTTCCGTTATCGGACACGAAGCGCCGATAGCCTGGGCGGCATCTTCCAGTACAGGAATCCCGTATCGGCGGGAAACCGCCATGATCCGGTCCATATCGGCACACTGGCCATAAAGGTGGACGGGCAGAATAATCTTGATCTTTGCCGTCCTCGCCGGGTCTTCGGCCAGGGCCGCATCGATTTTGTCCGGATCGATATTGAAGGTGTCGGGGTCGATGTCTACGAACAGGGGTCTGGCGCCCAACCTCAGCACACAACCCATGGTAGCGAAAAAGCTATAGGGCGTGGTCAGGACCAGGTCCCCCGGGCCTACGCCGAGGGCCATCAGGGCGGCAAGGAGAGCGTCGGTCCCGCTCGCCACTCCGATTCCGATCCCTCCCCCGCAATAAGCGGCGACTTCATCTTCAAGCTTTTCCACCCGCGGTCCGAGAATGTAACCGGTTGAGTCGATCACCTCGGTGACCGCTTCAACAATCTCGTCTCGCAAGGGAGCCAGCTGTTTGCTCAAATCCAACAGAGGTACCTGCATGCAGTGTCCCATTCCTTTATCTTTGGTGGCGTCGCAAAAAGTCGCCAGGTCCTGGTTGCTGCAAATTGTCTCGTCATTGCAGCGTACTGAAGTACGCCTCATTCCTCGAAATTCGCGCGCCTTGGATCTGACGATTTTCACCCCATCCCATTTTTGTACCCACAGGGCATAAGTTTCGTACGAGCAGGCAAGCTGCCCAACTCAGCTTTAACTTTTTGCGAGTTTGTCATCTGTGATGAGTTCGCAAAAAGGTGTTTATTATTTATTTTCCCGCCAACCGGTGAGGATCTCGTCTAAAAAGTTGTGGATGTCCGGCACTTCCTCTTCAAAGAATTTTCTCATCTTACCGAGGAGATTGGCCTCAATCTGCCTGACCCTTTCCCGGGAGACCCCGAACTTGTCGGCGATGGTCTGGAGGGTCAGGGGGTCATCGCTCAGCAACCTGTCCGCCAGAATGGCCTTTTCCTTGTCGTTAAGGCTGTATTTCAGTTTTTCCAGAACTTCGGCAATTCGAACCTTGATCTCGCCCTCGGCCACGATCTCTTCGAGGGAAGGGCCGGGCTGGGCCAGGAAGTCTTTCTGTTCATCGCTGGAATCGTCCCTGACCGGGGTTTCGAGGGAGAGATCATTGCCCCCCATCCTCTGGCTCATCTCGATGACCTCGCTCTCCTTGACATGGAGACGTTCGGCCAGCAGTTTGGGCTCGGCCTTGAACCCTTGGGCCTCAAGGAGTTTACGTTCCTTATTCAGATTGAAAAACAGTTTGCGCTGGGCCTGGGTAGTGCCGATCTTGACCAGCCGCGAATTATCCATAATCGATTTAAGAATATAGGCCCTGATCCAATAGGCGGCATAATAGGAGAACTTGACCCCGCGATAGGGATCGAACTTCTTGACCGCCTGAACCAGTCCGACATTACCTTCCTGGATGAGATCCAGAAAGTTCTGCATCCAGTACTTCTGGAAATCCATGGCCACCTTGACCACCAGACGCAGATTGGCGGTGACCAGCCGATAGGCAGCTTCCGGATCTTTATCCTTTTGATAGCGGGCGGCCAGTTCTTCCGTTTCCTCCCTGGTCAAGAGCTTATATTGACTGATCTCCTGAAGATAGCGGTGCAGTCCGGCCTGGGCGGCCACCGGCAGATTTTCATCATCCGGCAGACTGGTTAAGGGGCGGTATGCGTCCGCGTCTATGGTCTCCTGGCTTTCCGAATAGTCGGAATCGGTCATTTTTTTGACCAAAATTAACACCTTGCGCTAAATTGCTTAATAAAAAAGACCGGTTGGTCAGAACCGGTTAACATTCTAAAAATTTTTTACTATAACTAATCGTAAAGATAATTACCACATTTATACAGGGGACCGGCAACATGCCGGATAAGGCATAGAGTAAAATGAATCCGGCAATGCGCACAATCCGCCTTGGTCTCATCATAAATCCTATGGAGATGAAGACCAACGAAAAAACCGAATATTCCGAAAGCTATTTCAAATGTGGGCTATGTATGATAAAAAAAGATGTTTTGAAAACTCCTCTCGCGGATCTTGAGTTCGCTGCCGGTGAAATCACCAACCCAACAAACCCTGGGAAATCATGAATAATATCAGAAACTTCAGCATTATAGCCCATATCGACCACGGCAAATCCACCCTGGCCGACCGAATGATTCAATTGTGCGAAATGGTCACGGCCCGTGAGTTCAAGGATCAGCTCCTTGACAGCATGGATATCGAAAGGGAACGGGGCATCACCATCAAGAGCCAGGCCATCAGCCTGCCCTACAAGGCCAAGGACGGGCAGCTTTACGAACTCAACCTGGTCGACACCCCCGGCCATGTCGATTTCAGCTACGAAGTCTCCCGGGCCCTGGCCGCCTGCGAAGGCGCCCTTCTCCTGATTGACGCGGCCCAGGGCGTCGAAGCCCAGACCCTGGCCAACCTCTATCTCGCCATGGAGAATGACTTGGAGATTATTCCGGTCATCAACAAGATAGATCTGCCGGCCGCCGACCCTGAAGGCACTCTCCTCCAGATCGAGGACGACCTGGGGCTGGATATCGAGAACGTCCGGCAGTGTTCGGCCAAGACAGGACTGGGAGTCGACGAAGTTCTTGAGGCAGTGGTCCATCTGCTGCCCCCTCCCACGGGAGATGTCGACAAACCCCTGAAGGCCCTGATTTTCGATGCCAACTATGATCCTTACCGCGGCACAATAATTTCCTGCCGGATTTTCGAAGGCAGGATAAAAGCGGGCGACACCATCCTCTTTATGTCCAACAACGCCAGCTACAAGGTTGAAGAGGTCGGCAAGTTTCTTTTCAAGAAAACTCCCCAGAAGGAACTACGGGCCGGGCAGGTCGGCTATATTCTGGCCGGGGTCAAAACAGTCAGCGATACCAAGCCGGGCGACACCATCACCCTCAAGGACGACCCCTGCACCGAAGCCCTGCCGGGATTCATGGAAGTGCAGCCCATGGTCTTCTCCTCGCTCTATCCGATCTCCACCGACGACTACGAAGACCTGACCACCGCCCTCGGAAAACTGAAGCTTAACGATGCCGCTCTGACCTACCAGAAAGATACCTCCGCCGCCCTGGGCTTTGGCTATCGCTGCGGATTTCTGGGCCTGCTCCACCTGGAAGTCATCCAGGAAAGACTGGAAAGGGAGTTCGACATCCCGCTGATTCTTACGGTGCCGACGGTCAGCTACCATTTTTATCTGCAGGACGGCGAGATGGAGATAATCGACAATCCCTCCTATTTCCCGGACCCCGCCAAGATCGAAAGAACCGAAGAACCCTTCATCAAGGCCTCGATCCTGATGCCGGAACGCTACATGGGAGTGGTGATGAACCTCTGCATGGAAAGACGGGGCGAAAACACTACCTACCACTATCCGACCCCGGGCCGGATCGAGCTGAGCTGCGAACTGCCCCTGGCCGAAGTCATCTACGATTTTTACGATATGCTGAAATCGATCACCCAGGGCTATGGATCATTTGATTATGAATTAATTGATTATCGTCCCAGCGATCTTGTAAAATTAGATATCCTGGTTAACGGCGAACGGGTCGACGCCCTCTCCCAGCTGGTTCATCGGGAAAAGGCCAGGGAAAGAGGGCTTCATGCCTGCGACAGGCTGAAAGAGGAAATCCCGCGCCATATGTTCAAGATCGCGATTCAGGCATCGATCGGCGGCACCGTCGTCGCCAGAACCAATGTCGCGGCGATGCGCAAGGACGTCACCGCCAAATGCTACGGCGGCGATATTACCAGGAAAAGAAAGCTGCTGGAAAAACAGAAGGCCGGAAAAAAACGGATGAAGACCGTGGGCAACGTCGATATTCCCCAGAAAGCTTTTCTGGCTGTTCTCAAATCTGAACAGTCATAACCAACAGGATATAAAGCATGAAGAATCAACTGACTTTCCTGGCCGTTACCACTTCGTTTCTATTTATGGCGCCGCTGTTGTCGGCCGGGCAGGAATGTGGTGAAATGCTGAAAGAAAAATGCACCGGCTGTCATTACAATACCAGGGTTTGCGAAAAGGTCGGGGACAAAAACCGGCGCTCTTGGAAGAACACCACCAAAAGGATGATTCGCTACGGGCTGAAAATCAGTACGGATGAGATAAACGAGGTCACGGATTGCCTGGTTTCCCTGGAGGATAATCCGGAAATATTCTGCGACAAGTAAGTCATGATCGAAGCCAAACGTCCCGGGTTCAGGAAGAAGATATTCCCGGACAGCTGCGGACGGAAAGCTTCCCCGCCTCAACCCGCCTGAGATCTTCAGACTCACCCCCGGCTTGGGAGTGCTGGCCATTGGTGAGCACTGAAACAATGCAGTCGCCGCAAACATTCAGCGCGGTCCGGTAATCATCAAAACTGCTTACCACTTCCCAGCATGGCTTACCGCTTGACTTGGCCAATTGCCAGACCTTGCAATCGTTCTGCCGACCGCAACCGGTGATTTCCCAACACATCGGCTTTCCCTGTTTGAAATCCATTCTCCCCGACCTTTCCCCATGCAACTAAATGCAAATGGGGACCGAAATATAAGGACTTATGTGGTTAATTCTGATTTTTCCCCGAGATTTTCAAGTATACCGTCTAAGATTCCCCGGTCAAGAGATATCAAGATATCGATCTAAACCGGCCAGCAGCTCGTCCATCCCCTCTCCGGTTTTGGCGGAAAAGATCACGCGCTCGGCGCGGTTCGCCCCGAATTCCCTGTCGAGGGCCGCCGCCAGCTTGCCCCGCTGGTTCCCCGACAGTTTATCCGCCTTGGTATAAACCAGCAGCAGCGGCAGCGCCATCATCCTCAACCAGGCAACCAGTTCAAGATCCTGGTCCTTGGCGTTGTGCCGCATATCGACGATAACCACGACGCAACGGAGATTCTCTCTTTTTTCCAGATAACTGGTAATCAGGCCCTGCCAGTCGTTCTTAACCTTACGGGGCACCTTGGCGAAACCGTAGCCGGGCAGGTCGACGAGATACATACTCTCCTCGACCAGGAAGAAATTCAGGCTCTGGGTCTTGCCCGGCTGGGCGCTGACCTTGACCAGCCCCCGCCGGTTGATCAACTTATTGATCAGGCTCGACTTGCCGACATTGGAGCGGCCCGCGAAGGCAATCTCCGGATAATCCGGGGCGGGCAGCTGGCTGGTGTTGAACACCGAGGTGATAAATTCAACCCGGCAGGATTTGCCAAGAAAAGCGGAGGCCGAAAAAGAAGGTGTCATTAAATAACCTTGTTCAGTGAGTATTCGATAATCCCTTCGGCGCCGGATTTAAGCAGTCGGGGGATCAAGTCCCTGACCTGGTGCTCGGAAATGACCGTCTCAACCGAGTACCAGTTTTTATGATAAAGATGGGCAATGGTCGGAGCGTTCATACTGGGCAGAAGACCGATCACCTCGTCGAGTTTCTCTTCGGAAACGTTCATCTTCAGCCCGACTATCTTGTCGGCCCGTAAGGCCCCCTGCAACAGCAAGGCGATATTCTCGATCTTCTCGCGTTTCCAGGGATCCTCCCAGGCCTTGCGGTTGGCGATGAACTGTGTGTTCGAAGACATCATCTCGTAAATGATCTTCAAGCCATGGGCCCTGATGGTGCTTTCCGTTTCGGTGACTTCAACCACGGCATCGGCCAGTCCGGAAACCACCTTGGCCTCGGTGGCTCCCCAGGAAAACTCGATATCAACATTGATATTGCGTTCCTGGAAAAATTTGCGGGTATAGTTGACCAGTTCGGTGGAGATCTTTTTCCCCTCCAGATCCTCAATGGTCTTGATCTCGGAATCGCCGGGCACGGCGATCACCCAGCGGGTCGGTTTTTTGCTGACCTTCGAATAGATCAGGTTGTCAACCACCACCACGTCGGAATCGTTTTCCAGGATCCAGTCCTTCCCGGTAATCCCGGCATCGAGCACGCCCTGCTCCACGTAACGGGACATCTCCTGGGGCCGGCAGATGGAGCAAGTCAATTCATCGTCATCGACCTCTGGAAAATAATTCCGGGAAGAGAGCTTGATCCGCCAGCCCGATTTTTCAAAGAGTTCGATGGTGGCCTTCTCCAGACTTCCTTTGGGTATGCCAAGTTTCAAAACATTCATTTCTTATAAACCTCCCGCGGATCAAAGACCGGTTCGCCCTTTACCACGAAAGAACCGTTCTCGACCTGCCTGAAAAAACAACTTGGGTAGCCCTTATGACAGGCGGCCCCGCCGACCTGCTCCACCCTGAATACCACCGTGTCCTCGTCACAATCAACCAGGATCTCTTTTACCATCTGGACATGCCCCGAACTCTCGCCCTTAAGCCACAACTTGTTCCGCGACCTGCTCCAGTAATGGGCCTTGCCGGTTTCAAGGGTCTTCAGCCACGACTCCTCGTTTATGTAGGCCAGCATCAGGACCTCACCGCTCTGGTGATCCTGGACAATGGCCGGCAGCAGTCCGTCCCCTTTGGCAAAATTAAGTCTATCCATAACTTTCTGACTATTAAAATCTTTCACATCACCGGAGGAGTCCTTTGCAAGACGTTCCTCACGCTGCCGTTCACGGGTCATATAGTTGACGATACAGGACTCCCGAAACTTACAGTACTCCTCAAGGTGGGTGCAGCCCCCCTCCTCCCGGCTCAACTTCTTTTTATATTTTTCACAGAAAAAATCCATGACACCTGACCCGAAATTCCTACAAAAAAACGTAGCTATCTAGTGTCTGTCCAGAAAACGAGGATTTTTGTCCGAGAACGAGAAGCTAGGATGTCGGAAAGCACCCTAAAGGGTATAAACTTCACGTACTTGGGTAAGTGAGCACTTTCCGACTCTGCAGCGACGAAGTTATCGGGCAAAAAAACCATTTATGGACAATGCACTATCTAACTCCGGCCTCGGCAGAATTAAGAGGTTGAAATTATGACCATCCGCCCCGGATGTCAAGTCTTATTCCCGGTTCCGGGTTATTTCAGCCCCATGAATATTGATAAATTCGCAAAAAGTTAAAGCTGAGTTGAGCAGCTTGCCTGCTCGTACGAAACTTATGCCCTGTGGGTACAAAAATGGGATGGCTAAGCAAAATCGTCAGATCCAAGGCGCGCGAATTTCGAGGAATGAAGCGTACTTCAGTACGCTGCAATTTGCAGCAACGCAGGAGCTGGCGACTTTTTGCGACGCCATCAATATTCCCGCTAATCAGTCGGGTTCGACAACGGGCAGTTGCAAAAATGCAAAATATAGTTATTTTAACATCCTCAAACAGATTTCAAATCAATTCAATAATCATCGGTCTCACCAAGAGCGGCGGGACAGACGGGCGGCGCCGCTTAACCCATTGATTTACTGTTGTCTAAATTAGCCGATTTTAACTATTTCCGGAGTCACCATTATTCAGCAAGATAAAAAAATGTTCACTTTTCTTGATAAAATCAGCTATGCGCAGCTGGCGGTAGTCGCGATTATCCTGGGTCTGGCACCGTTTACGCCCATACCCCACCTGGCAGAAAAACTTATCATGCTGAGTGAAGGACGGTTAAGCAAGGCCGTTGATATCTTCGATCTGTTCTTCCATCTTTTCCCGACCATCCTGCTGCTGATCAAGCTGGGCCGGAACCGCCGCCTTGAAAAGCAATAAAAAGACATTTAAAACCTTTATCAGCCAAGAGGACGTTATTATGCGGACAGTCAAAACAGGAGATTACGTAACCATAACCTACGAAGGCACCCTGGAGAACGGCGAAGTGTTCGAGTCGGCGACCAGGGAAGCCCCTTTAGAATTCATGGTGGGCCAGGACACGGTTTTCCCCTCATTCGAAGAGGGCTTGCTCGGCATGGAGCCGGGCGAAACCAGGACCATAACGGTAAGCCCCGAAGAGGCTTATGGCCCGCGGATAGAAGAACTGGTCCAGACCTTCGACCGCAAGATTTTCGGTGACCGGCTCGACCCGCAACCGGGAATGGTCGTCGGGATGACCGTCGAGCGGGACGGCCAGAATCAACAGGTGCCGGCCTCGATCACAGCGGTGGAAACCGATCGGGTCACCGTCGATTACAACCACCCCTTGGCCGGCCAGGAGCTTCATTACCGAATCACCCTCCAGACCATTGCCGAACCTGAAAGGGACTCCAAGGCAAACGGCTGCGGTTGCGAGAGCGCCGGCTGCGGCTGCAACTGACACCGGTCATGGACTCCGTTTCCCGGGCAATTCTCTCCATCGCCGGTTCGGACCCTTCGGGCGGCGCCGGCATCCAGGCCGACCTCAAGACCTTCACTTCCCTGGGAGTATACGGCGGGGCGGCTATCAGCTGTCTGACCGTCCAGAACAGCATGGGGGTCTATAGAATCCAGCCGGTCGCGGTCGAACTGGTCAAGGAACAGATCAAGCAGGTCCTGGCCGATCTGCCGGTCAGTCATATCAAGACCGGGATGCTCGGCACCCCGGCAGTGGCGGAAGCAGTTGCCCAATGCCTGACCGATTTTGACGGCACCGTGGTCTGCGATCCGGTCCTCAAGGCCTCGGACGGCCGCGACTTGCTGAGCATGGACGGGCAAGACGCTCTCACCAACCGGATTTTCGCCAATTCCACCGCGCTCACCCCCAACTTCGGGGAATTCCAGACCCTGACCGGTCTCGACAGTGACGACGACAAGGATATCGCCGCGGCATGTGCCGGGATGTTTTCCCGTTATAACCGGCTTGAAGCAATTATCGTCAAAGGCGGCCACCGCCGTGAAAATCTTGCCGTTGTCACCGATCTGCTTTTCCTGCGGGAGAGCCGGGAGATCAGGACCGTGAAGATGGAACGCGAACGGATCGAGACCCGAAACAGCCACGGCACCGGCTGCACTTTCGCCTCGGCCCTCGCCGCCTATCACATGAAAACCGGGGACTGGCAACAAGCCTTCACCCTGGCCGGAGATTATGTCGGCAAACTCCTGAAATTAAGCGTTGGCCGGAGGATGGGCCATGGCATCGGCCCCCTCTGGCATCATCTTTTATAAATTACAAACGGATAAAGCTTAAGTTGAGCAGCTTGTCTGCTCGTACGAAACTTATGCCCTGCGGGTGTACAGTGATATTCTCCTTGAGTACCCGTTCACCGGGGCGGTCGCCAAAGTACCACAACCGCCGGACTGTAACCGTTCAGCAGTGGTGCAGATTTGGACAAGCGGACCGGCGCGCGTACCTCGTGTACGTAAGCCGGGCCGATCGTCCGAAGATGTGGTGCTGCTGAACGGTTACCTCCTTGAAGCCGTCACGGCTTCAGGTTACATCATCCGAACCCGGCCGCAGTCAGGACAAATCCAGGTGGGGCCGTTACTGATCCCCCAAAGGTTCTCCTTGAAGCAGTCGTCGCAGATCTGAAAGCCGCACGGACAGTTCCAGCAGAAGGGCAACACCTTCCGGCAGCAATGGCATTGGAACTCTTTTCTGCCGCGCCGCCGCCGGGAATATGATTTTTCGTCGAAATCTTTCATGAATGAAAATCGAACTTTTTGCTTAACATCTCGTAACATTTTGCGAGTTTGTCAAAACCAATCCTGAATAAACGCGCCTGAAATACTGCTAATACGATTTTTCGCTGAATAAACCTGAAAGTCCTGACGGCTATCGGGAAGCTTGCCCTTATCATCCAACAATCACTTATCTGCCCATAATCCCGGTGGAGAAATTGCGGAGCGCCGCCTTCCGGGCCGTCCAATAACGAATTCATGATAAAAAAGGATTTCCGGAAATTTTAACCGACCGGTTCAGGCAAAGCAACACAGGTCCAGCAGAATCATGTCTGGCCGGCATGGAATTCTTTAGTAATTATCAGACGATTCCCAGGCGCTCGGCTTCTTTCTGTTCGCGGATCTTGCAGGCCCTCTGGAACGCGCCGATCTTGCCGTGCCTGTTTATCGAAACCGAAGTCTTGCCGGGCTTTCCCTCCTGATTGACCCAGCTGATGAAATAGCAGTTGAGTTTCTCATCGTGTCTGACCCCGACCACCCCGGTGTTGGTCGTACTCTTGGTGACGACATGCTTGTCGGTGGGCGGTTTCCCGATCTTTTCCCTGGTGTGGTCCCGCCAGGCGACGGCCGCAAGCAGAGCCGAGTTTCTGCCCCCGCTCTTTTTGTCTGAAAAGAATTTACTGTGGTTCTTGCCGTGAAACCTGACCCGGACGTACCAGCCGTGCGACCGTTTCGACTCCTGGTCGATCCGGGCGATATCCTTATGCTTCGATACCGTTTCTCTTCTAGTTGCCATAACCCTACCCCACTTCTCTCAAGTACCCCCCTGCAAAAAATTTCTCTTATTATTATGATATGCACAGAACCAAGGATATTCCCATTATTTTCATTGATAGGTTAGTTTAAGTCCGGCTTCATCCTTAACGGTCCCGAATTATCGAGAAATATACCGGGGGTGTGCGCGCGGGATGAGATCTGAAGCCGCTGCCAGGAAAAGGCGGGGATATGATCAGGGAGGGCAATATTTCGTCGCAAAGCCCATGACGATTACGCACAAGCTATCAGGCAACACCTCGCAAAAAACAAAAACCGCCTGGCCGGGCCGATTTATGAACCGAGAGCAGGCGGCAATGTACGTTCGCTTCTTTAACTTTTGGAAATATCACAAATCTCTATTATGCTCGTTATCGCCAATCACCCCAGGGCCTTGGCAATATCGGCCTGCATGGATTCGATAACCGCGATCGGATCCGGCGCCCTGCTGATCGGGCGACCGACAACCACGTGGTCCGCCCCGTTGGCCAGGGCCCGGCCGGCAGTCATTATCCTGGTCTGGTCATCGCTGCCGTCCATAACATTGGCGCCCGGCCTGATCCCCGGAGTGACCAGAAGCAGGCGGTCGCCCAACTCGCCGCGAATTTTTTCCGCTTCCAAGCCGGAGGAGACCACCCCGTCACAACCCAGCTCCAGGGCGCGCCTCGCCCGGTAAAGAACCAGATCCTCAATGGACTGGGTCATCCCCATGGCCCGCAGGTCGGCCTCGCCGAAACTGGTCAGGACGGTCACGGCCAGAAGCTTGAGATCCCCTTTTTCCTCCAGGGCCCCTTTAATAATCGCATCGTTGCCGTGGATCGTCGCCAGGGATACTCCCCGGTCCCTGATCTGGGCCACCGCCTGTTTAACGGTTTCGGGGATATCGAAAAACTTGAGATCAAGCATTACCTTGTGGCCGCGATCCACCAGCCAGTCCACCGTTTCAAACCAGCCCGCCAAGAATAACTGGAGACCGACCTTGTAAAAACCGAGACGGGCCTCGGTTTTTTTGACAAGCTCCCGGGCCTGGGCCGGATTTTCCACATCGAGGGCCAGGATGATCCGGTCACGTAGATCTATGTCCTTTACAGCCATCACATTTCTCCTGTCAGGGGGAAGATATCCGGATTAACCTTGTTCATCTTTGTCGGGAAATGGAAAGAGTCCGGCGACCCGCACCGGATCAGTTCAAATCTACCTTGACGCCGCCGCCAATCCTGAGCTGGCCGTCGACCAGATCGTAAAACAGATTATTACCGGCTACTCGCAGATTGTCGCCGGTCAACAGGACGGCCTCGGCGGTTTTGACCTTGCGGTATTTAACCAGATAGCGCAGGGCCTCGGTCCGCATCTCCCGACCCTCCGGGGTTTGCACCAGAACATCATCGATTACGGTGATGATCTCCTGGCCGGTATGGTAAAAGGCCTCGCCGCCGGTCAAAAAGGCGGAGCGGCCGTCGGAGTCGAACAACTGCGCCTCGATTTTCTCCATCTCCAGGACATCCTCATGGATACCGCTGTTAATCCTGGCTGCATTGAGAATCATCTCCTCGCGGCCTTGCCGATACTGACTCAAAACCACCTGCTCCATAACAAAACTCTTTAAATGACTGATATCGGGAGGGAGCGGCGCGTCGAAATCGCCTCGGGGTTTAAGGAGCGCCTCGCCCATGGGCCACCACAGGGGAGCGCTGAAGATGGCCAGAAGGGGCAGAAACCAGATAAAATCTCTCTTAAGATTCATTGTCTAGATAATGTTTAAGAAGCTCATCGCGCTTGCCGAGCGCTTCGACAAGCAAATCGCATACTTCGCGGACCGCCCCCCTCCCCCCCGGCCGGGCGGTCACGTAATGGGCAATTTCGCGCACTTCCGGGGCCGCGTCGGCGACCGCCACCGCCATGCCGACCCGGGTCATTACCGGCAGATCAAGCCAGTCATCGCCCACATAGGCGACCTGTTCCGGAGTCAAATCGTGTTCGGCGATAATCTTCTCGTAGACCTCACGCTTGGCCCCGGCCCCCTGGTAGAGCAGTTCGATGCCCAGGTTTTCGGCACGGCGCCGGACAACCTCTGAACTGCGGGCGGTAATGATCCCGACCTCGACCCCGGCTTCCTGCAGCAGCCTGATCCCCAATCCGTCCCTGGTGCTGAACCCTTTGGTCTCGACTCCGTCCGGCAGGTAAACGATAATGCTGTCGGTCAGCACCCCGTCTACATCGAGAAGCAAAAGCCTGATCCGGGCCGCCCTTTCGAGATTGGCTCGCCAGGCGTAACTCCGCCGCTCCTGACGATTGCGCGCTTCGGCCCGCTCCCGCAACCCCTGGGTCACTTCACAATCGGAGGGATAGTCCCTGCCCCCGGGTCCGCAATGGCCGGAAGCCATTTTCAGCCGACCCCCACATAAGGTTTCGCGGCCCGGTGGATCGCCATCATACTTTCCAGCAACGGTTCCATCTCATCAAGGGGCCAGGAGTTGGGCCCGTCGCACAGGGAATTATCGGGATCGGGATGCACTTCCATGAAGAGGCCGTCGATGCCGGCCGCAACCGCCGCCCTGGCCAGAAAAGGAATGAACTCCCGCTGGCCGCCGGAACTGCCGCCGGCGCCGCCGGGCAGTTGAACGCTGTGGGTGGCATCGTAGATCACCGGACATCCCATGGAGCGCATCACCGGAAAAGAACGCATATCGACGACCAGGTTGTTGTAGCCCAGCATGGCCCCGCGTTCGGTCAGCAGCAGATTGCGGTTGCCGCTCCACTTGATCTTGCTGACTGCGTGTTTCATATCCCACGGCGACAGAAACTGCCCTTTTTTGAGGCTGACCGGTTTACCGGACTTGCCGACCGCTACCAGCAAATCGGTCTGCCGGCACAGGAATGCCGGAATCTGGATAATGTCCAACACTTCCGCCGCCCGCTCAACCTGATCGACCCCATGGATATCGGAAATAATCGGCACTCCGACCTTCTTCCTGACCCGGGCCATAATCTCCAGCCCCTTGTCGATCCCCGGCCCCCGGAACGAGTCAAGGGAAGTCCGGTTGGCCTTGTCGAAGGAGGTCTTGAAAACATAAGACATCCCAAGCCTGGCACAGATCTCCTTGAGGGTTCCGGCCACTTCCATGGCCATTTCCTCGGACTCCAGCACACAAGGGCCGGCGATCAATAAAAAAGGCCGACCGGGGCCGACCTCAAAAAAACCTTTGACCTTGACTATATCCATTTGCTTCTCTTTTCAATAAACAGAAATTTAAATAAAAAACGGCTCTTAAGCACCGCTGAAGCCGTCATCATTCCCCGGAATGTTTCAGGGCGGCCTTAATAAACTCACGAAAGATCGGGTGCGGGTTAAGGGGCTGCGATTTGAATTCGGGGTGGAACTGGCAGCCCAGAAACCAGGGATGATCCTTGACCTCGACGATCTCGACCAGGGTGTTGTCGGGCGAGACCCCGCTGATCACCAACCCCTTCTCCTCCAACTCCTCCCGGAACTTGGGATTGAATTCATAACGGTGGCGATGGCGTTCGAAGACTTCCTGATCCTTGTAAGCGGCCCCGGCAAAGGTGTTTTCGATTACCCGGCAGGGATAGGCGCCGAGGCGCAGGGTGCCGCCCATCTCGGAGTTCTCGTCCCGGACCTGCATCTTGCCGGTCCGGTAATCGTACCACTCCTTCATCAGATAGATCACCGGGTGGGAGGTGTCCAGATCGAATTCGTTGCTGTCGGCATCCTGCCAGCCCGCCACATTCCTGGCGAACTCCACCACGGCCAGCTGCATGCCGAGACAAATGCCGAAGAAGGGGATGCCGCTCTCGCGGGCATAGGTGATCGCCTTGACCTTGCCTTCCACGCCGCGCTTGCCGAATCCGCCCGGCACCAGGATGCCGTGGCAGCCGGCCAGGAGGGTGTCGGCGTCCTGGGACTCCAGATCCTCGGCGCTGACATAGCGCAACTCGATGTGGGCGTCGTTGGCGATGCCGCCATGGACCAGGGATTCGTGGAGGCTCTTGTACGATTCGGTAAGATCGACGTACTTGCCGATCACCGCGATGATCACCCGGTTGGTCGGATGCTGAACCTTTCTGACCAGCTCCAGCCAGGTGTCGAGTTTCGGCGCCCCGGTCCAGACGTTGAGCAGTTCAAGAATCTTGTCGTCGAGCCCCTCCCGGTTGAAGCAGAGCGGCACCTCGTAGATGCTTTCCACATCCTGGGCGGTAATGACCGCGTTGGTCGGCACGTTGCAGAACAGGGAGATTTTTTCCTTAAGCTCCCGGCTCAGCTGCTTTTCGGTCCGGCAGAGGAGGATATCGGGCTGGATGCCGATGGCCAGAAGCTCCTTGACCGAGTGCTGGGTCGGTTTGGTCTTGAACTCGCAGGCCGTTTTGATGTAAGGCACCCAGGTGACATGGATGAAAATCGAGTTCTCCTTGCCGACATCGAGGCGGAACTGCCGGATTGCTTCGATAAAGGGCAGCCCTTCGATATCGCCGATGGTGCCGCCGATCTCGATGATGGCAATGTCGGTCTCGCCGTCGAGCTGGAGAATGGCGTTCTTGATCTCGTCGGTTATGTGGGGGATAACCTGGACGGTGCCGCCCAGATAGTCGCCGCGCCGCTCCTTGGTGATCACCGAATTATAGATCCGGCCCGAGGTGTAGTTGTTGCGCTGGCCGAGCACCGCCGAGGTGTAACGCTCGTAATGGCCGAGATCGAGGTCGGTTTCGGCCCCGTCGTCGGTAACGTACACCTCGCCGTGCTGGAAGGGGTTCATGGTACCGGGATCGACGTTGATGTACGGGTCGAGCTTCTGGAAAGTGATGCTCAGTCCGCGGCACTCAAGGAGGGTGCCGATGGCCGCCGCCGCCAGACCCTTGCCGAGTGAGGAGAGGACTCCGCCGGTTATAAAAATGAACTTTGTCTTTTGTGTTGGGCTTATCTTTTTCATGGAAACCACTATAGCAATACGGCATGATTTATCCAAGAAAAACTTGGCAGGCAAGCCTTTCGCAAAGCCGATCCGCATCGGCCCGCCCCAAATGCCTGGCTACGGATATTTTTTAACGACCTTTTTTAGGCAAAATTGTTTATAAATATTGGCAATGTTATTCCAAAAACACACTGTCAGCATAGCCCTCCTGTTAATTTCGATCTTGCCGGGTTGCGGCCGGGAACAGGCGGAAGAAGCGGCGCCGGACGAAACTCCGCCGGAAATCTCCCGAACGACTACCGCCAGACCCGGCTGCCGGTCGTGTCACCCCTACTCCCTGGCCGAAACCCACGCCGAGCTCTCCTGCATTTCCTGCCATAACGGTGACAACCGGACCGCCGACCTTGGGGATGCCCATATCGACCTGATAAGCCATCCCGCCAGTCCGGCCAATATGGACACCAAGTGCGGCGGCTGCCATCAGGAGACCGCTGCCGTGGCGGCAAGCCGCCATTACACCCTCAGCAATGCCGTCAATCTGGTCCGCCGCCATTTTGGAGCGGACCGCGACCTCGCAAGCCTGCTGGAAATTCCGGTAACCGACCGGCCGACCACCCCTCTTGAACTCGCCGACGACCTCCTGCGACGCCGCTGTTTGCGTTGCCATGTTTATTATGAGGGGGACAAATATTCACAAGTAGAGCACGGCACCGGCTGTGCCGCCTGCCACCTGGAATACGAGGACGGCAAGCCGGTCACCCACGAGTTTCTCGCCCTGCCCACCGACAGCCGCTGCCTGAGCTGCCACTACGCCAACCGGGTCGGCAGCGATTATTACGGCCACTTCGATCACGACTTCAAACTCGAGTATCGCACCCCGTACCAACCGGGGGGGTACTATCCCGCCCGGCCCTATGCGGTCGAGCAGCACCGGCTCGTCCCGGATATCCACCAGGCGGCCGGCATGACTTGCAGTGACTGCCATTTCGACATGCATGGCGGTACGACCATGGAAACACTCGGCTGCGCGGCCTGTCATCTGCGCCAAAACCTTCCCGCGGCGGCGAAGCATCTCAGCATTGAAGATGGAGAGCTGAATGTCACCACCCGGCAGGCCAGGCGTAAAATCGTGGTTCCCCGGGCAACGGATCCGGTACATGGCCGCTACGAGGACACCGTCGCCTGTACGGTCTGCCATTCCCAATGGAGCTACAATGACCAGGAGACCAGTCTGGTCAGAATCGATCACGAAGAATATGAGGAATGGGACGAACTCTACGTCCAGGACAGTTCCGAAGTGGAAGTGTTATTGCTGAACGGCATCTACGGAGATCAGATTCTCGAACCGGTAATGACCGATAAGATCAGCGGCCTGGAAAAACCGGGCCTGTGGCTGAAGGGTTTTAAAATCAGAAGATGGGCGGCGCCTCTGATCGACTTCGATCGCGAGGGACGGCTCCAGGTGATGCGTCCGCTCCTCGACCTGCATATCTCCTGGGTCAATGTCCGGGAGGAAACCGTTTTTGATTCGGTCGGCGGTGAGAGCAAGACCTTACGGCCCTTTACTCCCCATACCATCGGCAAGGCCGGGGCTTTTTATCACCAGCGCATTTCAAAACTGTTCCCCAGGGAACCGAGCCAAGCGGGTCAGAAATAATGAAGCACCTCCTCAACTCCGGAACCGCCCTGTTAATCGTCGTGACTTTACTCTCCGGGTGCGGGGAGCTTAAGGCCCCCCAGGTATCGAGTACCGATCGGTATCCGTATAAGGCCATGCCCCAAAAAACCGTGGTCCCGCCGACCCAGAAACCTTACAAGATAAATGGCAGGACCTACTACCCCATCCCCTCTTCCGAGGGATTCCGGGAAACGGGCATTGCCTCTTGGTACGGCGGCTATTTTCATGGCCGCAAGACTTCCAACGGCGAAACCTACGACATGAACGGCATCAGCGCCGCCCATAAGACCTTGCCGATGAACACCTACCTGCTGGTCGAAAACCTTGAAAACGGCCGGGAGATGACGGTCAGGGTCAATGACCGGGGCCCGTTTCACAAAGGCAGAATCATCGATATGTCCAGAACCGGAGCCGACAAGCTGGGCTTTCTCAACAAAGGCACGGCCCGGGTCAGGATCACCGCCCTCGGCGAAGCGGCTACTTACCGCGAGGCCGGAAGCACGGTCAAGAAATTCAAGGATCATCCCGACTTCCGCAAAGGAGAGTTCTATGTCCAGATTGGCTCTTTCGTCGACAAGGGCAATGCCGGGCGGCTCAGGGACAAGATGGTGGCCCTTTTCTGATGCCCATCTAAGTGCATAATCATTTTCAGCATGAATATCCGCACCTTGTTCAACTAAATATTTAACTACATTTAAATGATCATAATTTGCGGCTAATCTAAGTACATGATCATTATCATCAGTATGTATGTCAGCACCATTTTGGATTAAATACTTCAAGCAACTTGAGTTGCTAGCTGGAATTCAAAGAATTCTGGTACTATCTCTTCATGTCCATCTCTTGCTGCATTTAGAAGTGCATCATCATCAACAGCATGTATATTAGCACCATGTTGGTG
>JAWOIQ010000106.1:0-4738 GCA_046484585.1 Desulfurivibrionaceae bacterium | reverse complement strand
AGGGAGAAAGGGGAAGGGAAGCGACCAGGCCCTCGGAAATACCCAGAGAGGGCTGGCGCGATATTCTTATCCGGGTGAAAAACAGCCTCGGTGAAGATAATGTCGGCATCGTCGCCGCCGGCATCGCCTTTTTCAGTTTCCTGGCGATTTTTCCGGCCCTGATCGCTACCATCATGACCTATGGACTGCTGGTCAGCCCCCAGGAGGTGACCCGGCAGCTCCAGGCCCTTACCGGTGTGATGCCTCAGCAGGCGCGGGATCTGCTCGAACAACTCCTGGGAACCATCGCCGCCCAGGCCCCTCAGTCCCTCGGCTGGGGCGTCGCCATCAGTATCCTCTTTGCCCTCTGGAGTGCCAACAAGGGCATGAAGGCCCTTTTCCAGGGGGTCAACATCGCCTATAACGAAAAAGAGGGCAGGGGGATCATCAGGCAGCAGGCCATCACCCTTCTCTTTACCCTCGGCGCCATAATCGTGGTGATCATCAGCGGGATAATGGTGGTGGCGCTGCCCATCGCTCTGGCAAAGTTCGGGATCCCCGCCCCTGTCCAGACTCTATTGAGTTGGGGGCGATGGCTGCTGTTGGCCTTTATGATCCTGATCAGCGTTTCCCTGGTTTACCGGTTCGCCCCCGCCCGAAGAAACCCGCGCTGGAGATGGGTAAGCTGGGGAGCGATATTCGCGGTGCTTTTATGGATCGCCGGTTCATGGGCCTTTTCCTATTATGTGGCAAATTTCGGCAACTATAATGAAATGTATGGCTCCCTCGCCTCGGTGGTCATCCTGATGCTCTGGTTCATGTTGAGCAGTTTTGTTATTCTCCTGGGGGCGGAAATTAATGCCGAGATGGAGGGCCAGACCCGCAAGGATTCGACCACGGGGCCGGAAAAACCCATGGGGGAGAGGGGTGCCCATCAGGCTGATAATTTAAGTGAAACGCCGTAATCCTTTACATCTGGCTGATGATTTTGCCCAGAACGGCGCTGAACATTGATTGTTCCTCCTGGGAAAGGGCGGCGGTAATCTCTTCGGTGAGACGCAGATGAAACTGGTGGTGTTCGGCAAAAAGTTCCCGGCCCTTTTCGGTCAGGGCAATCAGATAGGAACGGCGATCCGTTTGGTGGGGCCTTCTCTGGAGCAGCTCCTGCTGCTCCAGCCGGTCGATCATGACCGTGAGGGTGCCGGTGGTAACCCCCATTTTTTGGGCCAGTTCCTTCATGCGCAGGGCGGCTCCGCAGTGACCGACGATCTCGATGGTGTGCATCTGGGCCGGGGAAAGCCCAGAGCTTTTCACCACATCCTGTTCCCAGGACGAAAGCCTTTCATATAATTCAACGAGTTGCCGGGAAATTTTCGCGGTCTCGGTCATCGGGGCAGGCATGGCTCGCCCTCGCAGGCTTGTATTTCGACGGTGAGATGGGAGAGGTTGGAGAAATCGCGCAGCAATTCCTTGTAATATCCGGTCTCTTGCGGGTAATGGGTGACGATGGAGATGATCGCCGCATAATGGGCCGGGCCGACCTTCCAGACATGGAGGTCCGCGATCCGGTTATCCAGGGCGCCCTCGATTTTTGCCTTGATGGCGGCAAGCTCCCCGGTGTTGATGCTTCCGTCGAGCAGGATGGAGCCCGTTTCCATTAACAGGCCATAGGCCCAGCGGGAGATAACCGCCGCGCCGACGATCCCGATCAGCGGATCAAGCCAGCCCCAGCCGAAATATTTGCCGAAGATCAGGGCGGCAATGGCAAGAACCGAGGTCAGGGCATCGGCCAGGACGTGCAGGTACGCGGCCTTGAGGTTGTGGTCATGATGATGGTGGTGGCCGTGATCGTCATGGCCATCGCCATGATCATGGCGGCCTTGCAGGAGAAAGGCGCAGACAATGTTAACCAGTAACCCCAGAACGGCCACGCCGATGGCCTCGTTAAAGTGGATCTGCTGGGGATTAAAGATCCGCTGGCCCGACTCGAGCAGCATGATCAGGGCAACCACGATCAGGGCGATGGCGCTGGCAAACCCGCCTAAAACACTGACCTTGCCCGTGCCGAAGGCAAAGGTTGGGTTGTTCGCGTGTTTTTTGGCGAAGTGGTAGGCGAAGATCGTTATCAGAAAGGCGGCGACATGGGTGCCCATGTGCCAGCCATCGGCCAGCAAGGCCATGGAACCATAAGCCATGCCCGCGGCAATTTCAAAAACCATGGTTATGGCGGTGATGATCAGCACCTGCCGGGTCCGTTTCTCGCCGTGCTTCCGGATAACGGTAAAATCATGGTGGTGCTGCCAGGTTTTAAGGGAATGGGTGTGCATCCTGAGCCTCTCTGTAAAGTCGCTGAACGACCGGCTATATCCTATTGCCTATTGCTTCGTAATTCTGGTTTTGAGTTTTTGCGGGTTTACCGAAATCATCCGCCGCCTTTTCCAGTTGGAAGTTTACCTCTTGGGCGGCAAGTTAATTGGTGCAGCGGGGATTGAAGGTACCGGGATATAGTTTGAATGTCAAGATATTTGCATTTCAAACAAAAAGGGAGCGGCTTTTCAGGATCAAAGGGGGGGAACACTCACCGATTGATTTATTCAGGGTTGGCTGTTTTCCGAGGTTTATGGGTCTCTATTCTTGATGATTTCGCAAAAATTCGGAAATTAAGTCATTGCGAGCGTAGCGAAGCAATCCAGGAAGATGTACCTAGCTGGAAACACTGGATTGCTTCGTCGCTTTGCTCCTCGCAATGACATGCCAAATCACTTTTTGCGAGTTTATCCTTTCCTTGCCGGCGTCACGAAAAAATCCGCCCTCAGTCATGACCTGTTTTTGCTCCTTCGACATGCCGCAGTATGGCCTCAGTCGGCCCACCAGCCCGCCCTCCCGTCAAATCGCTTTTGCCCCTTAATTTTCTCCCTGTTCCTTTCTATTTAAACTCCAGTTGTAATCCTGGTAGCCGACCCGGCATTCTTTACCGTGGTTGATCAGGAGATCTCTGGCTCGCTGGTCGTAAAGAAAGGCGGCGGCGAATTTCAGCCGTGCCTCGATATCCTCGCCAAAGTCCTTATCGTACCAGGCAAAAACCCGGGACAGCCGGACGCTTTTCCGGTCGACATCGACCTCCACGCCGCCGCCGTTGACAAAGGTCTGCCCGGCAATTTCGAGCTCGTTGTCAAGATTATCCGGGGTATAGACCTCAATGGGCGGACAGGAGCGGGAAGCGCAGACCAGGGCGAAATGAATGCGGGGATCCACTTCCTCAAGGCTGAATTGCCGGCGGGGGTCAGCATCGCCGAAGACGCGAAACAGCGAATTCGGGGGCTTGCGGTTGCCCCGTAAGATACCGTGTTCGATATCGTTGGCGGTGAATTCATGCCCTCCGATCACGTAGGCGATTCTCTTGAAAAAGCCGCGCACTTCCTTGACCGAATCTCTTATATTGAGCTCGATGACGCCGTGGATGACAATCACGTTATAAAGGTTTATCCAGAAAGCGGTTCTTGCCGCCCGGGTCGACAAAGCCGCCGGATCAAAATTTTTCAGATTGTAGGTCAGCCGCAGAAAGCGCTGATAGAGCTCGGCGTGTTTCATCTGCTCATAGGCGACCCGCTGTTGCTCGAAAAAGGCCCCGCGTAACAGATTCATGGTCGTTTTGAGCTCGGTGCCGAGAGCGTCGGAGTCCATGTTCGCATCGGGCGGGCCGTCGTTGAGAATGCTTTTCGGGGCCAGCAGGTTACGCGTAAGCGAGGCCTTAAGCCCCGCACTCTTTTGCCCTTCGCCGCCGCTGATGCTCTCCTTTTCCCGGGCGTGCAAAAGACGGATTACGCTGTTGATGTAGCCGATATGGGTGAAGGCCTGGGGAAAATTTCCCAGGGGCTCCCGCCAGCGGACATCATATTCCTCGGCGAAAAGACCCAGATGATTGGCGCTCCGCTCCAGCCTGCCCAGAAGATGCTCCGCCTCGCTGAGCCGGCCCAGGCCAATCAGACAATCGACCAGCCAGAAGGTACACAACAAAAAGGTACCTTCGTCGCCCTCAACCCCATCCGGCGCCCGGTATCTGTACAGCAAGCCCTGCCGGCCGAGGGAGTCGCGAATGGCTTCGATGGTGGAAATTATCCGCGGGTCATCGAAGGGCAGAAAACCGAGAAGGGGCAGGAGCAGATTGCTGGCATCAAGGTCCTTGCCGTCATAATGCTGGACAAAAGCCTTCCGCTCCGGGCAATATCCCCTGTCCAGCACCTCCTGGCGGATTTTTCCCCGCTCCCTGCGCCAACCCGGGAGATCGGCGGGAAAGCCGTAACGTTCGGCAATAATCAGCCCACGGTCCAGGGCGACCCAGCACATCACCTTGGAGTAGACATAATGCCGCGGACCCTCCCTGGCTTCCCAGATTCCATAATCGGGCTCCTGCCAGTGCTCGATCACATAATCGCAGATACCCCGTAAGGCGGGCCACAGTTTGATATCTATTTTACCGACGTAATCGGAAAGCTTTGCCGCCGCCTCCATCAGTTCGCCATAGATGTCCATCTGCCGCTGCCCCGAGGCCGCGTTGCCGATCCGGACCGGGCGGGAGCCCTTATAGCCGTCGAGATGGTCAAGCTCGACTTCGGCAAGATCGGTTTCGGGCCGCAGAGCATACATGATCCGCAATTTATCGGCGCCGTGCCCAACAATGATCTTTTCGATCCAGCGCAGATAACCTTCAGTCTCGGATAGATGCCCCAGATGGAAGAGGGCGGTAAGGGTAAACGAG
>JAWOIQ010000068.1:0-16510 GCA_046484585.1 Desulfurivibrionaceae bacterium | reverse complement strand
GGTTTGTTGAGTTCGGGAACGGGGGTGGGAACGGCCGTTGCTGGAGTGGGCAAGGAATCATCCCATCGCGGTCTCGACGGCCGGCGCCAGTCCCGCCCTGGCCCGTAAGCTCAGGCACCGCGTTGAAGAGTTGATTGGCCCGGAATACGGCGTCCTGACTGAGATCATGGGGCTGTTGCGGCCGGAGATCCTCAAGCAAGGGCGATCCCACGCCGAGAACAAAAAAATATTTGCCGCTCTCCTTGATGAGCAGTTTCCTGCCTGGATAAGGGAGGGGGATTGGCGACGGATCGAGGCGCATTTAGTCTCGATCCTGGACGATAATATTTCTCCAGACTGTTTAAACACTTTAAAAAAAGTGCTAAATTAATAATTTTTTGCTAAAAGCTATGGTTTCCCATCCCCTTCCGGCGGGAGTAAATGAACATGAAATTACTTTTCCAGCTTACTTTCCTCATCTATATCTTTGTGACGCTCGCTTATCTGGTTTACTTTGTCAATCAGAACAAGCGGATCAGGACCCTGGCCCGTTACGGGATGCTGATCGCAGCGTGCGGCCATCTGCTCTACACCATGATTCGTTATCTGGAGGCGGGGCACACACCGATTACCAGTCTTCATGAGACCATTTCCTTTTCGGCCCTGGCGGTGACCTGGGGCTATCTCTCCTTTCGCTGGCGCTATCAGGTGAAGAACTTCGGAGTTTTTGTCAGCCCGGTGATTACGACCCTGATGATAGTTGCCGCTTTAGCTCCACAAGGGACCACCAGGGAGTTGACTCCGGAACTGCAAAGCATCTGGCTGCCGATCCACGCCGGGATTTCCCTGCTGGCCTATGGCTTTCTGGCCTTGGCCTTTTGCGGCGGCGTCATGTATCTCCTCCAGGAACGGGAGATCAAGAACAAGCGCTTCGGACTTTTTTACAGCAGACTGCCTTCCCTGGAGGCCCTGGACCGCCTGAACCGCCACGGCCTCTCCGCCGGTTTTCCGCTGATGACCCTGGGAATAATCACCGGGATGATCTGGACCAAGCAGGGTTCGGGGGCATATTGGCAATGGGATCCGAAGGAGACCCTCTCCCTGATCACCTGGCTGGTCTACGCGGCGATAATCCATCAGCGCTTTACCCTGGGATGGCGACGGCGACGGGCCGCGATCATGGTCATCCTCGGGTTCGGGATTGCCCTTGTAACCTTGTACTTTGCAAGCTATTAGGCTGCTTACCCTGTGATCGGTTACCCTGAATCCGTGACGGCTTAGTGCATTGATTCACAATATATGATTGTTTTTACGAAAAATATAGACATTGATCCGTGGTGGCTGGAATGCACCCGCCGCCCTGCGGGGCGCCCGAGAACGGCACTTCTGCGGCGTTGGCAACTCGTTGATATACCATCAGTATTATCAACATCGTTGCCGCCTTGCATCTACACCGTTCTCGAACGCTCACGGATTCAGGATTATTATTATCAACATTGTTGCCGCCTTGCATCTGCACCGTTCTCGAACGCTCACGGATTCAGGATATTGCGTGGGGCGCCACCGCTTGAAAACCGGCCTCGGTCAGAGCATGATGGATCCCGCTCAGTTTATAGGTATGAATGCGGATATAGATCAGGGTGTCGCCGCTGCCTTCGCTGGTCCTGATCAGTCTGGTAAAGGGGACCTCCCGGGCCTCGAGAAGTTCGGTCAGGCGGGACAGGGGTCGGGGCCGGCCGTCGTCCTTGACCACGATCAGCGATGAGCCACGAACCCCCAGGCCGAATAACTCTTTGTAGGCCTTGAGCAGATCGTTTATCGCCAGGATCCCGACGATCCGGTTATCCTCGTCAACCACAGGCAGGGCTCCGACCTTATTCTCCTCGAAGAGGATCAGGGCGTCGTCCAGGGTCGCCTCGACCGCTAATCTGGTCACCACTTCGGTCATGATCAGACTGACCGGCAGGGTCGCGTAACTATCAAGGTATTCCGTCTCCTCCCCCGCGATCATCATTGAGGGCAAGGCGCTGCGGATATCACGGTCGGTTATAATGCCGAGGAGCAGATCATTGTCGTCGACAACCGGCAGATGGCGGCAGGACGCGGCGGTCATGATCTCTCGGGCTTCGGGAACCAGGGTTTCCGGGCCGACGGTTTTGACCGGATAACTCATGAAGTTGCTGACGAACATTAGTGGACCTCCCTAGGGTGATTGCAACAGTCCCGAACAGTATTCGGTGAAGGATTCGCCGAGACTCGGCAGATGATAGCCCCCTTCCAGAATGGAGACCATCCTTCCCTGACAGTGGCGGGCGGCCAGGGCGGCCAGCCGGTGGCCTAAAAAACGGTATAAGCTTGAGGAATAGGCCAGGCCGGACATCTCGTCCAGGCGATGGCCGTCAAAACCGGCGGCAATGATCAGGGCATCGGGCTGGAAATCCGCCAGGGCCGGTTCGATCCGGGACCTGAAGGCTTTTTCCACCTGCGCGTCGCCCGCCCCCGGCAGCAGGGGAAGGTTCAGGGTTGTGCCGCGGCCGCGGCCGGTGCCGTGCTCTTCGGCGAAACCGGTGCCGGGGAAGCTGAAGGTGGGGTGTTCGTGGAGGCTCAGGTAAAAAACCTCCGGCGATTCCTCGAAGGCGGCCTGGATGCCGTTGCCGTGGTGGGCGTCGAAATCGATGATGGCGATGCGTTGGCGCTGATGTTGTTCCTGCCAGTAGCGGGCGGCAATGGCGACATTGTTTAAAAAACAGAAACCCAGGGCCATGGCTTTTTCGGCATGATGACCTGGTGGCCGGACGCTGCAGAAGATCACGGCTGCCCGCTCTTTTTCGGCAAGATCGATCCCGGTCAGACCCGCCCCGGCGGCGAGGAGGGCTGTCTCGTAGGTATCGTAGCCGAGTTGGTTGTCGGGATGGCCGAAATAGCTGAGCCCGGACAGGGCCGTTTCCTCAAAACGTAAAAGATAGTCCTCGCTGTGAATCTTCAGGATCCAGTCCTGGGGCGCCGGCCCGGCTGGTTCCCGGCTGATAACCCGGCCGGGACCTGCCAAGGTTCGCAGACGCCGCTTAATCTCCTCCAGCCGTTCCGGGGTCTCCGGGTGCTCGGCGGAGCCGGTGTCGTGCTCCAGATAGCGGGGATGGCTGATGTGAATAAAGTTTTTTGGGAAGGGCATTTATATCGACTCGTTAAGATCCGCTGTTTTAATCTCTCCTTGGAACGGCAACCTTATACAGGTAACTGAATCCGTTATCGGGCGCCCCGCGGGGCGGCAGGGTGAGTCGAGGGGACTCAGTGAAAAAACGATTATTTTACGTAACAACAAACGAATAAAGTTTAGTTGAGCAGCTTGTCTGCTCGCACGAAACTTATGCCCTGTTTGGGTATAAACGAAATTCCCCACTAGGCCGTCACGGATTCAGGAGGTACAATAAAGAGGTTACAGGAGGGGCATTGCCCTTGTCCAAGTGAAAAAGCAAGGCCGACTGTCGACGGCGGATCAGAGGGCGCCTCTTTTTTTCCGATAATTCAAAAAAGTTTATTAAAATAATTTGCTAATTCATTATTGGCGTATTATATTTCAACTAAGTTGTGCAGTATAAGTTTGTAAATAAGCATTTATGAAAAAGCTAACCGCACAAACCTAATTGGGTATGCGGTTTTTTTATGCGCAAACATACTGCCGGGAGAAATTCTCCCTTTTATCAAATGGCTCAATAAAGAGCCAAGTATAAGGAGTAGCAAAAGATGTCTGAAGGAACAGTGAAATGGTTTAATGATGCTAAGGGTTTCGGTTTTATCGAGCAGGATAATGGTGGGGACGTTTTCGTTCATCACACTGCTATCCAGTCCGAAGGTTTCAAGTCTCTCCAGGAAGGGGCTCGGGTGACTTTCGATGTAGTTGACGGCCCCAAGGGACCGGCTGCGTCGAATGTCGTTCAGCAGTAAGCCCGAAGGTATTTTTTAATTTACCTGAAAGCCCCGCTTCGGCGGGGCTTTTTTTGTACTTCGTTATGGGTTATGATCAAATAAAAAAAGGAGAATTTCATGGCAAGAAAAACCAATTATTCTTTTGAAAAAAGACAGAAAGAATTGGCCAAAAAGAAAAAGAAGGAAGAAAAAAGACTCCGCAAACAGGGCAAGACCGATGAGGAAGAGGAATGATTCATCACGGGTCCCGGTTAAGCGCCTGTTCAGATTTTTCTTTTTTGTTTATTGCCTCCCGCCGTTCTTATCGCCGGCCCCCGGCACCCCCGCCATTAGAAATCCCGGATGGGAGGCGGGCATGAATCCGCCAGGACCATTTCTGGCGGGTCAATAATATCCGTTGTTTGTTAATATAGGCTCAAAACATACCTTGAATCCCGGCAAATTCAGTGCTTTTACACGCATTTCTTATGTTCCTTGTTCCGCTCCCGACCGATAAGATCTACAAGATCATGCATCTCTTCCGCCAATAGCTCGATCAAATCGTCGACGCTGATTATACCTTCAAGCACCCCCAGCTTGTTGACCACCGGCACCCTCCTGACTCCCTTGGCCCGCATCAGCTTGACGGTGTCGGCTATTGCCTCTTCCCCGGAAACGGTTAACAGGTCACTGCTCATAACATCGCCGACCCTCACGGCATCAAAATCTACTTCACTGGCAATAAGCTCGATTACTATATCCCTGTCGGTCAGGATGCCGACCGGAAAAGCCAGACCTTCCTTTTTTTCAACCACGACCAGATCGCCGACATGATATGTGCGCATCAACTTTGCCGCACTCAGGACCGATTCGCTTTCCTCGATGATTACCACTTCCCGGTTGCATAGCTCACCGCTATTCATGGCGCTCTCCTGCTCTAAATTTCTTCTGGAAATACCTGTCGAATATCTTGGCTTATTAAGCCCGGGTCTTTCCACGGTAGTCCGGTCATCGCCCCATGCGATCGCTTGTTACAGCATCTCCAGGAAATCATGCCAAGGCGTCGCGATCATAGTCTCCGTGGCCGCGTTGCCATAAGACCTGATAATCATCGCCGTTTTCTGCACCTCTTTTAGGTCATCCGTTTCGACTATATCGACAACATCAAATCGACCCATGAGGGCATAGCTCTCCTTCCAGTGGATACCCGGACATTCGCTCCTGATTTTGTCGGAAACCACCTTGGCAACCGATTTCAGTTCGTTGGGATCGGTAACGGTACGGGAAGTAAAGCGGCTGAGGATGATATAAGTCTGCATAATTTCCTCCATGCTTACGGTTTTTCAAGCAGGAACGGTCGGGTCCATTGCTGCAAGGTCCCGTGCCCTTCGTGGTCGTCTCTGTTTTTACGCTATTATTAAGCGAAAAAGGTTGTCAAATTATTTGTTTGACGATTCCGGGGAGAAAATGCGGGATGTATTTGGCGGGAAATCGGCAGAGGAGGCATGAGATCTGATGACTTAAATCCGGGGCAGCGGCCGGGTAGCCCGCGGAAGTTGATTTGGGATTAACGTCAGCCATCTTCAGGATTTGGGGAAGGCGAACCGTGGAGGCGGCAGGATATCTATTTTTGATTTTTCTGCATATGCCGGAAGTAAGCGCAGTTGTGGCAATGGAATATCTTGCTTTCTTTTGTAACCGATTCAGGAAGCATGTTGGTACAGGAGGTGGAGGTTGGTTCGATATCCCAACAGTTCCTTTTTTCCTGTTCATCAAACATGCGGCATTCACTTTTGGTACATTCAAAAAACTCGTGACATTTGATAGCCATATTGTCTCCGTCAAAAATGATGGCGTCACATTTAGCCATCCCATATTGTACTACAGGGCATAAGTATCGTACGAGCAGGCAAGATTGCTCAACTCAGCTTTAACTTTTTGGGACGCCATCAAAATTTAAGCCGGCCATTGCGAACTTCATCGTAACCGAGTTGGATTGTTAACTCAAACCAAAAAATACCACACTGTGACACATGAGTATAGGCATACTCAACGGCCGGAACGGTGTTTTCCGGTGGAATTCCGAAGTTTAATATGCACGGCAGCGTGGTTTTCAACCGATAAAAATCCAGGAGGGAGGATTCAAAAAGGCGGCTGGGGGAATTGATTGGGCTGCCGGTTAATGAAAAAGCAGCACCAGGCTCCCGTGAATTACGGCGAGAGTCAAGGTGGCAAAGGCCATGCGCCGGTGCCAGGGGAATACCTTCAGCCGCTTTCGATGGAACAGCAAACCGAGGCTGACGGTGGTGAGCAAAGAGAGAAAGGTTAGGATGCCCAGGACCGGAATGGCTGACTTGAACGGAGATTGGGCGGCGGCGCCGGCCCCGTTGGCAAAAGAAATTCCGGCCTGGAAAAATTCGGTGACCAGCAATAATAATACGATCGGTTTCAGGCGCATGCTTGGCCTCCAGGTTGCATGATTTATGGATGGTTTATACTATAACGACTATCAGCCAAGCAGCAAGAGCCCTTCCCGAAAAAGAGCCAGGGCGAGGAGGATCAGCAGCAGACCGAGCCCCTTGACGATCACAACATAAATGGGGCCGGCCAGGAATGACCGTGATCTGCCGATCAGGACGGCCAGGCCGAGCTTGGCCCCGATCAGCATGGCGTAAAACGACAGGACGAAGCCTGCCGCGGTGGCAAAACTGTGGCCTCCGGCCTTGATCGTCAGGGGACCTCCGACGCTCAACCAGAACAGGTATGGATGGGGGCTCAGGAAGTTAACGGCAACGCCTTTAAGCAGCGCGTCGATCTTCGGCGGGGCTGGATTGATTTCGAGTGCTCCGGTCCGGAGGGCCTGGATGCCCAGGAACAGAACGACCAAGCCGCCGAGTCCCGAGATGGCGGCCATGATCAGATTGAATCCGGATAACTGCCGGAGGATAAACAGGGTCAGGATGATTATCGGTAGATCGGTAATAAGCGGCGCCAGTGCCACCTTGAGCCCGGATCTGGTCCCGTGCCGAAGGGTTTCGCTGACCACCAGGGTGAGGAGGGGACCGGGAGCGAAACCGGCCGACAGGCCGAGAATTGTCCCGGTCAGCAGGAAATTAATCATTGCGGATTCTTGATTTTCCCATCATCCTGAACCCGTGACGGCTTCGTGGGGAATTTCACTTTATACCCACAGGGCATAAGTTTCGTTTGCACCCTAAAGGGCATAAAAGCAGACAAGCTGCTTCAACTCAGCTTTATAAGTTTGTAATTTTATCTTTTGCACATATTGACTGGTTCGGGAAGGAAAAAATCTATGGAGAGAGATAAGATTCGCCGCGCCATACTTGCCGCCCGGGACCGGTTGGCTCCGCGAGAACTGCAGGAGATCAGCAGGCTTGTCACCGCAAGGCTTTTCCGTCTTGGAGAATTTACGGCCGCGTCCACGGTTCTCTTTTACGCCGCTTTCAAGAGCGAAGTACAAACCATGGCCGCCATTGAAGGGTCTCTAAAGATGGGAAAGCGCGTCGCCCTGCCCCTTACCCTGGCCGCGGAAAGGCAACTGCAGCCATACCTTGTTGCTGATCCGGCTCTCGAGCTGCGGCCCGGCTACTGTTCGATTCCGGAACCAGATCCGGGCCTGGCCCCTGCGCTTGATCCGCGGGAGATCGATCTGATCCTGGTGCCGGGGAGTGTTTTCGATCGCTACGGCGGCCGGCTCGGCTATGGAGGCGGTTTTTATGACCGGTTTCTGGCCAGGCCGGCGGTAAAGGCTTTCCGGGTGGGTCTGGCCTTCGAATTACAGGTGGTGCCCGGCCGTTTGGTTCTGGCCCCCCATGATCAGCCCCTTGATTGCCTGGTAACGGAGAAGACGGCCTACAGGTTTACCCGGTCCTGAAGGTAGGTTACAGCTTTTTTTCCAGATGCTGGACCTGGTTGCGCCCTTCTTCCTTGGCGATATAGAGGGCGTTATCCGCCCTGTAGAGCAGGCTGTCCAGGGTGTCGTCCTCCCGCAGGGACGCAACCCCGGCACTGATGGTCAGCCTGATCTCCTGGTTACGGATCCGGATAATCACCGCCTCAATGACCCGGCGAAGGCGCTCCGCGGTTTCCAGGGCTTTTGCCAGTTCGGTGGTCGGCAAAACGACCAGAAACTCCTCGCCGCCATACCTGCAGAGGATATCGTAATCGCGGAGAGCGGCTTGCATGGTTTCGGCGACTTTCCTGATCGCCTCATCGCCGCTCTGGTGACCGAAGTTGTCGTTTACCTGCTTGAAGAGGTCGATATCGATGATGATTATCGACAGGGGCAGCTTCTCCCTGAGGCTGTGCGAAATTACCTCTTTGAATCGTCGGTTTCCCTCCCTTCGGTTGAAGAGTCCGGTCAGGGGGTCGGAGGTTGCCAGTTTGACCAGCTTTCTCTCATCTTCATCAAGGACACTGACCAGACGCCGGGCCAGATAAATTATGACAGATAAGAGCAGCCCCAACAAGAAGAGACCCGAGGCCAGCAGGATGATTCTGGTCTTGTACACCTCATCGGCGACCTGATCTGCCGGGATCGAAATAGCGATTCCTCCGCGGATGTCGCCCAGCTCATAACCTTGCATGCCATGGCATTTCAAGCACTCTTTCCTTGCCGGCAGGGGAGCCATGTAGCGGAAGAGGAGGCCGCTCGGGGTTTCCACAAAACGGTAGACCTCCTTTTTGTCTTTCTCAAAACCGATCAGGGCGGCATGCTCGAAAGCATCCGGTTCGTTTAAGGGATTCAGGGGGTCGAGGCTGGTGATGTTAATTCCGAACAAACGTTTTTCGGTGGCCATTGCCGAGATCATTTTGGTGATGGCCGCGTGGTTGCGGAGGAGATAGGTTTCGCCCTCTTCGTCGGTGATCGAGGTTTTCAGGCCGGGAATCCCGGCCAGATAGGGGTCGATCCGCATCCCCGGTTTTTTCTTAACATAAACGCCGTCCTGCCTGATAATCCATTGGCGGGTCTGGACGATTTCATTAAAAAAAGCCCGCGCTTCGTGGGTCAGATGCTCTCTGACCATGGTGGAATGCCTGTAGCTGAAGCCCCAGAAAATAATGGTGATCAGGAGTGTTGTAATCAAAGAGATGATCGCCACATATCTTTTGACAAAGCGTGAATTTGATTTGACCAAAGGGGTCGATGGCGCACCATGGCTATCAGGTTTTTGGTTTTTCATTATCCTGGGGAACCACTCCGTTCAATAGTTAAGGGCGCTATTATATCACAAAAAACAGGCAAATAGAATGGATTTATATAAAAGCCGGATGGGCGGCTAAACCAATTTGCCGGGGACGGCGGGACCATTTGACGCCCCTATCGGACTCTGATAGAATTCGCTTTGACAAATCGAATCAGCCTGGAGGGTGCAATGATCAGAACCGCCATCATGAAAAACGACCTGTTTCTGAAACACGACGCGGGTTTTTCCCATATCGAGTCTCCGGATCGCCTGGCCGCCATCTATCATGGCTTGAGCGAATTTGAAAAACTGGACTGCCTGGCATTTCCAGATTTCGCGCCGGCCGAAAAGCATCATCTGCAAATGGTCCATAGCGACAGCCATATCGCCCGGATCGCCGAAACCGCCGACCGCGGTTTCGTCAGTCTCGACCCCGATACCGGCGCCTCGTCCCGCTCCTACGACGCGGCGCGTCTGGCGGTCGGAGCTGTAATCGCCGGGACTGATCTGATTATGGCGGGCGAGGTTGATAACGTTTTCGCCCTGGTGCGTCCGCCCGGCCATCACGCCGAACCCGATCAACCCATGGGCTTCTGTTTGTTCAACAATATCGCCATTGCCGCCGCTTACGCGACCCGGGTCCTGGGATTGAAGCGGGTGATGATCGTCGACTGGGACCTCCACCACGGCAACGGCACCCAGCATGCCTTTTATGACAGCGCAGAGGTGCTCTATTTTTCAAGCCACCTCTATCCTTATTTCCCGGGCAGCGGCGCCCTCCAGGAAACCGGCAGCGGCAGCGGCGAAGGCTACACCGTCAACATCCCTCTGTCCGGCGGCCAGAACGACATGTCCTATGCCGCCATCTTCAATGATGTAGTGGCACCGCTGGCCCGGCAGTACAAACCCGAGATGATCATGGTCTCGGCCGGCTACGACATCTGTGTCGGCGACCCCCTGGGGGCAATGGCGGTTACCCCGGCTGGTTTCGCCTATCTGACCGAACTCTTGAAGGATCTGGCCGACGAGCTTTGCAGTGGACGGCTGCTCCTGACCCTGGAGGGGGGCTATAATCTGACCGGGCTGCGCGACGGGGTCCTGGCGACCATCGGTGCTCTGGCCGATCATCCGTTGTTGCCCGACCCGGCCGTTGAGACAGGGCGATTGAGGAAGGCCGCTTTCGGCCGGCCGGGTTGCCTGTCGGGGGACGCTTTCGATGTCATCAGAAAGGGCCATGGCAAGCATTGGCAATTCTGAGCAATTAAAGCCGGGACAGGCTCTCGGCGAGGCGGCTCCATAGGTGTTGGCTCACCGTCGACCGGGGAAAGATTGTTTGACTTGATGGGGGTTTTACGTTAATTGTTCAGGCCATGAACCTGAATCCGTTATCGGGCGCCCCGCAGGGCGGCGGGTGCATTCCAGCCACCACGGATCACTGTTTATATTTGACGTAAAAACAATCATATATTGTAAATCAATGCGCTAAACCGTCACGGATTCAGGATGAAGATAAGCACCGATGAGGTAAAATACGTCGCCGGCCTGGCCCGGCTGGAGCTTTCGGGCGAAGAGGCGGAGGAGATGGCCGCCGAGCTCGATCAGATCCTATCTTACGTCGATAAGCTGAACGAACTAGATACCAGTGCGGTCGAGCCGACCACCCATGCCATTTCCATCACCAATGCCTTCCGGGAAGACCAACTCCGGGAATCGCTGGCCAGGGAGAAGGCTTTGGCGAACAGCCCCTGCCAGAACGGCGAAGCCTTTGTCGTGCCCAAGATTATTTGAACGCAACCGGCCAGCAGGCAGCGCGTCGGCGTCGGCCCACCCTGCTTGATCCGCAAAAGAAGATCGAGCGTACCTTTCTATCCAGTGGATGAAGCGACAATTTACTGTAAGCCTGAAGCTGGCTTTTGCTTAGCCGGATTGCTCTTTTTGTCCGGCCGTCACGAAACTCAAAGCGGATCTCATCTTTATCGGTAGATTCGCTTTTTTTTCAGTTAACCCGAGACCGTTACGGCTTGTGAGGCTGTTGCCCTTCTCAATCTGTAATTTTAATTACCTGTTTGCCAGTCCGCAATCGTGGGGTGGAGAGATTTGCATTTCAGGGCCTTTTGTGTACGTCCCACCTGCTATGTCGGCAACCCGTCGGTTTAGCAGGAGTATGATCATTATCGCTGCCGCCTTGCACCTGACTTTCTCAAGCCCTCATGGATTCAGGAGTAAAGATCAGGCCATATATCTTAAAAAGCACAGGGTAAGAAAATGGAGCTATATTCCCTCACCGTTCACCAGTTGCGGGAGATGCTGAGCAAAGGCGAGGTATCCGCCGTTGAAATCACCGAATCGGTCCTAGCTCGAATAGAGCGGGTCGAAGATCGGATCGGGGCCTATATCACTCTGGATCGGGACGGCGCTCTCGCCCAGGCCGCCGGAGCCGACCGGGAAATGGCCCGCTCCTCCGCGGGCTCCCTGGCCGGAATCCCCTTCGCTCTGAAGGATGTGGCCTGCACGGAGGGTTTGCGGACCACGGCCGGCTCGAAGATCCTCGAGTCTTTCATCCCGCCCTATGACGCCACCATGGTTACGAAACTCAAGAAAGCCGGAGCGGTGATTCTCGGCAAGGTCAGCATGGATGAATTCGCCATGGGCTCTGCCAATGAAAACTGCGCCTTCGGAACCCCCCATAACCCCTGGGCCCTTGATTATGTATGTGGCGGATCCAGCGGCGGTTCGGCAGCAGCGGTGGCGGCCGATGAGTGTATCGCCTCAATCGGTTCCGATACCGGCGGTTCGATCCGCCAGCCTGCCTCCCATTGCGGGGTGGTTGGTTTGAAGCCCACCTACGGCCGGGTCTCGCGCTACGGCTTAATTGCCTACGCCTCTTCCCTTGATCAATTCGGACCACTGACCAAGGATGTTCGTGATTGCGCCACGATTCTCCAGGAGATCAGCGGTTATGACCAGCTTGATTCAACCTCCGTAAATATCGATGTGCCCGATTACCTGGCCGCCCTCGAAAGAGGGGTTAAGGGCCTGAGGGTCGGCATTCCCAAGGAATATTTCGATGAAGGGATCGATCCCGAAGTGGCGGCGGCGGTGCGTAACGGCATCGATTTGCTTAAGGAAGCCGGGGCCGAGCTCGTTGATATCTCCCTGCCCCATACCGATTATGGTGTTGCCGCCTACTACATCATCGCTCCGGCCGAGGCCAGCTCGAACCTTGCCCGTTATGACGGGGTGCGTTACGGCCATCGGAGCGCTGAAGCCGAATCCCTTCTGGAGATGTACCGGAGATCGAGATCGGAGGGTTTCGGTACCGAGGTGAAGCGCAGGATCATGATCGGCACCTACGCCCTCTCTTCGGGCTACTACGATGCCTATTACAAGAAGGCCTTGCAGGTCCGGACCCTGATCATCAACGATTTTAAGGAGGCCTTCACCAAATGCGACGTGATGGTCTCTCCGGTCACCCCGGGTCCGGCTTGGCGAATCGGAGAAAAAAACAACGACCCCTTGAGCGTTTATCTCACCGATATTCTTACGATTCCGGCTAACATGGCCGGGGTGCCCGGTCTCTCCCTGCCCTGCGGCTTCACCAGCCAGGGGCTGCCGATCGGTTTTCAGATTCAGGCAGCCCATTTTGCCGAGGAGAAACTGTTGCAGACCGCTTACGCCCTGGAACGTGAACTGGGTCTTGTCGGGCGTAAGCCCGCCGGTCTTTAAAAAGGGGAACAATCATGAAACTGAAGGTACCTGAAAATATCAGCACCCTGGTGCCCTATCCTCCCGGCAAACCCATTGAGGAGCTGGAGAGGGAGTACGGCATCAGCGGCTCAATCAAACTGGCCTCCAACGAGAATGCCCTCGGCCCCTCGCCTAAGGCGATGGCGGCTATCAGGGATAACCTCGGCAAGCTCCACCGCTATCCCGATGGCAGCAGTTATTATCTGACCAGCCGTCTGGCTGAGAAGCTGGCGGTAAAGCCCGACCAGATTGTTTTCGGCAACGGCTCCAACGAGATAATCGAGCTGTTGATCAACACCTTTCTCGCCTGCGGCGATGAGGTGATCACCAGTAATCCCACCTTTCTGGTTTATCAGAAGATGGTACAGGCCCGGGGCGGTGTTAACCGGGTGATCCCTCTCAAAAAAATCCCGGGCAAGCATATTGCCGGCCATGGCGGCGGCAACCCTCTTGGGGTCGGCCACGATCTCGGGGCCATCCTCTCCCTGATTAATGGGCGGACCAGGCTGATCTTTCTGGACAACCCCAACAATCCCACCGGGGTAATTTTCAGCAAAGCGGATTTCGAGGCCTTTCTGGCCGAGGTCCCCGATGACATCATCGTGGTTCTCGATGAAGCCTATGTCGATTTTGTCGAGCCGGGGCTACAGATCGATGTCCGCGACTATCTCGATCAGCAGACACCGGTGGTCGGTCTGCGTACCTTTTCCAAGGCCTACGGCCTGGCCGGACTCAGGATCGGCTATGGTTTGATGAGCCGCGAGATCGCCGGCTATCTCCATCGGGTTCGGCAGCCGTTCAATGTCAATCTCCCGGCCCAGATCGGCGCCCTGGCCGCTCTTGACGACGATGAACATTATAACCATACCCTCGATTGGACCCGGGTGGGAATTGCGTGGCTGACCAGGGAGATTACCAAGCTCGGCTGCACGGTTTTCGACACCCATACCAATTTTTTTCTGGTCGACGCGGGCCTCGACTGCCGCGAACTATACGAGAAAATGCTGACCAAGGGCGTGATTATCCGGCCGATGGCCGCTTACGGTTATCCCGAATATATCCGGATCACCGTCGGTCTTCCCGAAGAGAACAGCCGGCTGGTTGACTCACTGAAAGAAGCTCTGGCGGAGTTGCGGGAAGAATAGATCATGAAAAAAGTCCCGATCGTGACCATCGACGGCCCTTCCGGGGCCGGAAAGAGCACCATCAGCCAGCGATTGGCCGCCAGACTCGGCTATGCCTATCTTGATACCGGCGCCATGTATCGGGCGGTGGGCCTGAAGATCGAACGGACCGGCATCGATTGCGATGACGGCACGGTCCTTAGTCGCTTGCTCGATAGTATCGATCTGCAGCTTAGCGCGGTCGGAGGAGAAACCAGGGTGATTCTCGACGGGCAAGATGTCTCGGAGGCTATCAGGACCCCGGAAATTTCCATGGCTGCCTCCAGGGTTTCAGCCCTGCCGTCGGTGCGGGCAAAACTCACCTCCCTGCAGCGCGCAATCGGCGGTAACGGCGGCGTGGTTGCCGAGGGCCGCGATATGGGCACCGTGGTTTTTCCCGAGGCGGCCTGGAAGTTTTTTCTAGATGCCACTCCCGAAGAGCGTTCCCGCCGCCGGGTTTTGCAGCTTAAGGAGCAGGGCCAACAGGTCGATGAGCAGGAAACTCTGACCCAGATCATCGAGCGGGACCGGGCCGACAGCAGCCGGGCTCTGGCCCCCTTGAAACCGGCGTCGGATGCTGTGGTCATCGATTCTTCGCGGATGACCATCGAGGAAGTTGTCGCCTTTATGGCTGCCCGGGTAGTCGGAAGCTGAATCGTCAAATTTATCGTTTGCTTTAATGATTTCCCTGGCTGTAGTCACCCGGGCCATGCAAAATCCCGCCTTGCCGATTTATCTAGGAAATCTTAAAATATGCACTGCGATCTTCTCATAACAAACGGATTACTGAAAACCCCCGGCCACCCAGGGCCAGACTCTGGGCAACCCGGTTTTGTCGCGATCCGGGACGGCATAATCAGCGCAATGGGTTCGACTGCCGAGCTTCCCGACCGGGTTGAAGCGGCCAGGATTATCGATGCCCGGGGCAGTCTGGTTTTACCCGGTCTGATCAATTGCCACAACCATGCCGCCATGTCCCTGTTCAGGGGACTGGCCGATGATTTACCGCTGATGGTCTGGCTTCAGGACCACATCTTTCGGGCCGAAGCGCGATTTGTCAGTTCGGAAATGGTCTATTGGTGCAGCAAGCTGGCGGCGGCGGAAATGATCCTTTCCGGAACCACCACCGTGGCCGACGGTTATTTTTTTGAAGATGACTGCGCCCGATCTTTCAAGGAAGCGGGCCTGAGGGCTGTTGCTGCCCAGGGTGTTATCGATTTTCCGGCCCCCGGGGTTCCCGATCCCACCGATAATATCGACACCGGCGCCCGATTCCTCGAAAAATGGCGGGGGGATGAACTGATCGCCCCGGCCATCTTCTGCCACTCCCCCTATACGTGCAGCGCCGAGACCATCGTCAAGGCCAAGGATCTGGCCCGCCAGGCCGATTGTCGTTTCTTTATTCACCTTGCCGAAACAGCGAGCGAAGTCGTGGAATTCCGCAAACTCCATAATCTTTCGCCGGCAGCTTATCTGAAGCGACTCGGGGTTTTGGATCAGGGCACCGTTCTGGTTCACTGCGTCTGGCTGGATGACGATGATCTTCGGATTATCAAGGCGGCGGGGGCCGGGGTGGTGAGCTGTCCCCAAAGCAACATGAAACTGGGGGCGGGTGCGGCGCCGGTCGACAAATTCGATGAGTTCGATATTCCGGTGGGGCTGGGAACCGACAGTTGCGCCAGCAATAATAATCTCGATATGTTCAGGGAGATGAGCGTCGCCGCCAAACTGGCCAAGGTTAACCGCCTCGATCCCACCCTGCTGCCGGCCGGCCGGGTTATGGAGATGGCAACCAGCGGCGGAGCGCGGGTACTCGGTCTTTCCGATCGGATCGGCGAACTAACGGTCGGCCGGGCCGCCGATATAATCATTGTCGATCTGCTGAAACCCCATTTGACCCCGATGTACTCGGTCGATTCTTTGCTTGTTTACGCCGCCTCGGGCAGCGATGTCAGTACATCGATCATCAACGGCCGACTGGTGATGGATAACCGTGAGCTCTTGAGCATCGATCTTCCGGAGGTTATCGGCAAGGTCAACAAAATGGCCAGGCGGCTTAAAGCAGAAACTTGACCAGTACAAAGCCGGCGACCAGCAAGGCCAGCAGGATTATGGTCAGCAGATTAAGGTAGCGCTCGATAAAGGTTCTGATTGGCGCCCCGAAGCGGTAGATCAAGGCTGCCACCAGGAAAAACCGGGCGGCGCGGGAGACCAGGGAGACCGCGACAAAGGTCGGGAAGTTGATCTTGAAGGCCCCGGCTGTTATGGTGAAAACCTTATATGGCAGGGGTGTGAAGCCGGCCACCCCCACTGCCCAGGCATCGTATTTCTGATAAAGCTCCTGAACCAACTCGTATTTGTCGGCCAGGCCGTAGAGCTCGATGATTCTGCTGCCGACAATATCCATGAACCAGAAACCCAGGCCATAGCCGATCATGCCGCCCAGGACCGAACCGACCGCACAGATACCGGCATAGCGAAAGGATTTTTGGGGGCAGCTGATACAGA
>JAWOIQ010000063.1:0-6727 GCA_046484585.1 Desulfurivibrionaceae bacterium | reverse complement strand
CGTTGATGAGGTGGTTGGCCATCGCGTAGAAAGCTTCGTCAGACATTCATTCTGACCTGCTTGACCACAGGCTCCTCATCGCTCTTGGGCCTGGCGTCGCCGCGCTCGCCCGCCTTCATCAAGCGCCAGATATCCGGACCCAGGACGTCGATTTCGGTCGACACGAACTGCTCGCCACCAAAGCGCTCGATGAGCTCGGTCTGCTTGGCAAGCATCCTGGCGTCTTGCCGGAAGATCAGTCGACCAATTGGATCGAGTACCGGGCGGATGAGCCAGCCGGGGACCTTGGCAAAGCGAAAGCTGATGGTCGTGAAGAGCTTGGTATGAAAGTCGGAGACCGGCGTGCACATCGAGCTGATGAGGATATGACTGTCATCGCCGAGCTTGTATTCGACCTGCGCTATCGAGGGCATGAAGAAGCGGTCGAAGTGCACGCCCTCGCCCCCAGGTGGCCCGCTTGACCGACGGCAGCCGCAAGATTGTCTCCGTCTCGGAACTGGTGGGAATGGAGGGCAATGTTATTACCCTCCAGGAGATTTTTGTTTTCGAGAAACGGGGCATAGACAAAAAAGGCCAGGTGATGGGCCGGTTCAGGGCTACCGGCATCCGGCCCAATTTTGCCGACAGGCTCGAACTGTCCGGCATCACGATACCGGACGACCTCTTCTCCCCGGAAAAGGTTTACGAATAGAGGAGAGATCATGGACCAACTCAATCTGTTTTTTCTGGCGGTCATTTTCCTGTTCGCCGCGGCGGTGATTCTCTTTACCTATTTTTTATGGGAGGAATCGAAATTCACCGAGAAGCGGACCATGAAGAAGCGTCTTCTATATATTTCGGCAGGGGGCAAACACGGCAAGGAAAAACTGGAGCTTTACAAAAAAAGGGTCCTGAAAAATACCGGAATGCTTGAAGCCATCGCCTTCAAGCTGCCCAGGATCAGCTCCATAGACCGCATGCTGATCAAGACGGGACTGCCCATCCCTGCTTCGGTTTTCTTCATCATCTGCGCGCTTGCCGCCTTGACCGGGGCGATGCTCGCTTATCAGTTTATGCCCGGGAGCGTCACCCCCCTGATTATGGGACTCATTTTTCTCTTCATCCCCTATTTCTTGCTGAAAATGTACGAAAAATCGATTCTGGAGAAATTTCAGGACCAGCTGCCCGAGGCCCTCGACCTGCTAGCCAGGGCCATGCGCTCCGGCCATGCCCTGACCTCCGGGTTGGCAATGATCGCCGAAGAGATGCCGCCGCCGATTAAGCTGGAGTTCAGGGCCACGGTGGATGAAATCAACATGGGGCTCTCGGTTAAAGACGCCTTTGCCAATATGTGCGCGAGAGTGCCCAGTACCGATCTGAGATTCTTCGCCATATCCATATTGATCCAGAGGGAAACCGGCGGCAATGTCGCCGAAATCCTCGACAAGATCGGGCATATCATCCGTGAGCGTCTCCAGTTCCGCCGCCAGGTCAGGACCCTGACTGCCGAGGGCCGGCTCTCCGCCCGCATTCTGATCATGCTGCCGATTGTCATGTTCATATACATATATTTTGTAAATTATGAATATATATCCCTGATGTGGACGCAAACGATGGGGATCTACCTGCTTGCCGGCGGGATCATCATGCAGATAATCGGCGCGATATTTATCAACAATATTGTGAAAATAGAAATTTAACCGACTCAACCGGACCCTGTTTCAGCAATCAGGACCGGAAAGATAAGAAACCGGATACAAAGCAAGTTACGTAAAACCCTGGTCGGCGTTAAACGTTTCCGAGACCGACGAAACAAAGGTGGAACATGAATAATGCCATAAATTATTTTTACCGTTTACTTGAAAACCGCGACTTTATAATTTTACAGATTTTCATTTTCCTGGCAGCAGGCTTGCTTGCCGGCAGTCTGATCCTCCTGTTCCAGCGCCGCAATTATTTGACCGAGCGGATGGCCAAGCTGCTACCCGGTAAAAACCCGGTCAACCTGGCGGGCGCGAAACTCTTCGATGATGAGAAGCAAAGCGGCTTGACCGCCAGAATAATCGAGCCCGTCCATAAGATAATTGCCCCCTCGGACTTTTCTTCCCAGAAAAAAATCCGTTTGCGCCTGATCCAGGCCGGAATGCGCTCGAAAAAAGCCTACACTACCTATCTGGCCATGAAAGTGATCCTTGCCGTCGCTTTTCCGCTGACCTACATCTCGTTCAGCGCCTACTACAGCCTGACTCCCACGGCCGTCACCATTGCCGTACTTCTGGGCCTGGCCGGTTTCTTCGCGCCCAATCTGTTCATCATGCAACTCACCCAGAAAAGGCAGCAGATCATGAACCGATCGTTACCCGACGCCCTGGATCTGATGGTGGTCTGCGTGGAAGCCGGACTCGGCCTGGACATGACATTCAAGAGAGTTGGAGACGAAATACGCCCCTTGAACAAGGAGCTCAGCGACGAATTCTACCTGACCAACCTGGAAATCAGGGCCGGCAAATCCCGCAAGGAAAGTTTTAATAACATGGCTGCCCGCACCGGCATGCCCGACATTCGCAATCTGATGAACATCCTGACCCAGACAAGCCGCCTGGGTACCAGCGTGGCCAATGCCCTGCGGATCCATGCCGACTCCATGCGCGTCAAACGGCGCCAGATCGCCGAGGAGATCGCGGCCAAATCCGGAGTTAAGCTGATTTTTCCCCTGATTCTTTTCATATTTCCGGCCATTCTCATTGTCCTGGCCGGACCGGCCGCCATCCGGGTTATGACCCAGCTGCTCCCCGCCTTTGGCGGCGGCTGAAACAGGGATGGGATGGATTTCGCCGCGCAACTTGCAAAATATCATAATCTGATTTCAACCGGGAAATCTAACGAGTACATCAACGGGAACTGAAAAAGGAGAACATGAAGATTACCCAATTTTCTTACATCAATCCACGCCTGACCAGCCTTGTGACGGGCCGTATGGCGCCCCTGCTTTTAATAGTGCTCATGGCTTCGGGCTGTGCCGCGACCAGCGAATCGGTGCAAAAGTTCAGCCCGGCCAGGGGCAGCGTCCTGGAGGAGGCCGCCCGGGAAGATAAAAAAGAATCCCTGGAGAAACTCTCCTATGAAGAATTACTATACCGGGGCAACAAATATTTAAGCCTGGCTAATGCCAAACTGGCCGTGCTCCATTTTCAGATGGCCCTGAAAAGAGAGCCCGACTCGGTTGAAGCCCATGCCGGTCTCGGCGAAACCCTGACCCTTATCGGCGAAAATCAAGCCGCCCATCTCTACCTCGACCAGGCCTTGCGGCTTGACAGGCAGAATCGTCAAGCCTTGCTTTCCACCGGTAGATTATACCGGGAGGAAGGCGATTATATCCAGGCGGAAATATATCTCAAACAGGCCCGGCAAATTTATCCGGCCGACCCGGAAATCTTGACGGAACTCGGCATAACATACGGCCGCATGGATCAGGGAAACCAGGCGGAACACCTGCTTGTCAAGGTGGTTGAACTTAAACCCCGGGATGCCTCCGCCTATAACAATCTTGGTTTCAATTATATACTGATGGGGAATTATCCGGCAGCAATCAAGGCTTTCCGGAAGGGCCTGGAACTCGAACCGGACTCCCCTCGCCTTCTGAATAATCTGGCAGCGGCATACGCCTTAGATTCCCAACACCAAAAGGCCTTCAACCTGTTCCGCAAAACGGGGACCGAAGCTACCGCCTATAATGACCTGGGTTATATATATATGATGCTGGGCCAGACGGATACGGCTCGTGAATACTTTAAAAAGGCGTTGCGACTGAATCCCCGACATTATGTTCTAGCCAGGGAAAATCTTTCTCTTCTCGAAACCGAACCATGGCCGGAGAGATAATCATGTTAATCGGAAGCAGCCGAACCTTGGCGAAAAGGAATTTTTCAGTTAACGGAGATTGCCGCCCCGCTTCTCGCCATGCCCACGAAAATCAAGCCGATAACCATATAAAAAGAGGTATACCAATGCGACTCTTCCTTGGGACCATACTGTTTATTGTGATGGGAGCTGGAAATATCAATGCCGAGATGGTGGCGGTTTCCCAAAACCAGGCCGACATAAGAAGTTCCCCTTCGGAGGTGGTCTCAACCGTTGTCATGCAGGTCCCGCGCTACTATCCCCTCTCGACCCAGGAAAGCCAGAATGATTTCCTCAAGGTAACCGATTATCAAGGGAAGAGCGGCTGGATTCAAAAGAGCAGCGTCGACAAGTCCAGAACGGTGGTCGTAAACACCGCCGGCAGAGCTAATATCCGCAGCGGTCCCGGCAAGGATAACAAGATCGTATTCAAGGCGCACGAAGGGGTCTGCTTCAAAGTCCTGGCCGAAAAGGGAGGCTGGCTGCAGATCCAACATGAGAGCGGGATAAAGGGCTGGATCTACAAGGGGCTTGTCTGGGGAGGTTAAAGGGAAGTGGCGAAAAAACCCTCGGAAGATCTCAGGTCCATCCCGGGGATCGGAACCAGCCTCGCAGCAATGCTCGAGTCGATCGGTGTTCGCCGCGTCAGCGACCTGAAAGGGGCCAGTCCGGAAAAACTCTACGCTAAACTGGAAGAGACCACCGGCGCGCACGTCGACCGCTGCGTCCTGTATGCTTTCAGGAACGCTGTCTACTTTGCAAGTCACAAAAGACATGATCCAGCCAAACTTAAATGGTGGTACTGGAAAGACAAGTAGCCTAGGAATCCGCTCACTCTGAGACTGTCAAAAAAAGGGATTTAGAATTTTTGCGAAGCCATCAAAACTGATAAACTCGCAAAAACTGATTTGCCACGTCATTGCGAGGAGCGAAGCGACGAAACAATCAAGTATTTTCAGGTAGTCACATGTTTCTGGATTGCTTCGCTGCGCTCGCAATGACTGAATTTGTGCCTTTTTACGAACTTGTCGCAACTGATGTGTTCGCAAAAAGTCGAGATCGCCTTAATGTCATTTCGACCAACTAGAGAAATCAATCTTAATAGTTCCTATAGGTTAAAGAACAAGATTTCTCACATTCTTTCGAAATGACAGCTTTTCCCCCGACTTTTTGAGAACTCATCAAAACTACAAGTTCGCAAGTTTCGGGATGGCTAAGCAAAAATCGTCAGATCCAAGGCGCGCGAATTTCGAGGAATGAAGCGTACTTCAGTACGTTGCAATGACGAGACAATTTGCAGCAACGCAGGAGCTGGCGACTTTTTGCGACGCCATCCGAACTTACTTCTTGTCAAGCCCCATGTCCGGGATTAACATCGGCGGCATGGAACAGGGACTTACCTTACGGTGCGAAATTACCGGACCCGAAGACGGCCGGTTGCTGCTTGACCTGCTGACCCGACGTTTCCCCTACCATGACCGCGAGTTGTGGAAGGCGGCCATCACCGCGGGCCTGGTTCAGGTAAACGGCCACGGAGTTTGCCGGGATCAAAGGCTCCGGGCCGGCGACCAGCTGAGTTATAACGCCGTCAACCACCGGGAACCCCCGGTATCAACCGATGTTGAAATAATCCTCGAAACTCCGGACCTCCTGCTGGTCGGTAAACCGGCCGGAACCCCGGTCAGCCGAACCGGCCTGATTATCCATAACACCTTGGTAAACATCCTGCGCCGGCGCTATCGGCAGGAAATCCATCTGCTCCACCGGCTGGATCGGGAGACCAGCGGCCTGCTGCTCTGCGCCCGCAGCAAAAATGCCTGCCGCGACCACCAGAAAAACCTGAAGAGCATCATTATCGACAAATATTATCTGGCCGTAGTCAGGGGGCGGGTCGCCCTCCCCCTTATCGAAGTTGACCAGGCCCTGGCCGCCAGGGATGACAGTCCCGTCCGTTGCCGGATGTGGAGCACTGAGCACGGTCAACCGAGCCGGACCATCTTCCGCAGAATAGCTGCCGGCAAGAACCACACCCTGCTCCTCGCCCAATTACTCACCGGCCGAAAACATCAGATCCGTGCCCATCTGGCCCATCTCGGCCATCCTTTGGTCGGCGATAAAATTTACGATTATGACGGCAGGTATTATCTGAAAAGAATTGCTGAAGAGCTGACCGAGACAGATTATCGGGAACTGGGAGCCCGCAATCACACCCTGCACGCCTGGGCGGTCAGGCTGAACTTAAGGGGCCGCTCCCCGGAACTTCATTTTTCCGAAATCTTTTCCGTTGATATGGGAAAATACCTGGCGCACTTTCCAAACTGGCGTGAAAAGGCTGAAAAGATGCTGCAAACATAAACAAATGTCCGGTTACCCGCTAAAAAAGCGCAAGCCGAATAATCACCCTGAATCCGTTATCGGGCGCCCCGCAGGGCGGCGGGGTGAATCATGGCAATCCAGGGGAAAACGATCATTTAATGCAATTACAAACTGATAAAGTAAAATTCCCCACGAAGCCGTCACGGATTCAGGATCACGACTATGCGGAGATGTAATACCCCATGCACCTGAAGAATGAAAAGGAAACAAGAGAAGCTATCGATTCATGGCGTCCCGATTCACCGGCCGCCCAGTTCGGCAAACTGCACAAGGCCCTGGAAGGCATCGAACTGGACCTGATGTACTACGAACAAAAAGCGAGCGTCAGGGGCGTGGAACGCTGCGGCTCCTGCCTGACCTTGCTCCGGGAACGGATCGACGAACTGAAAAAGGGTTGATACTTGGTTAGTGTCTGTCCAGAAATGAGGATTTTTGTCCGAGAACGAGAAGCACGGATGTCGAAAAGCACCCT
>JAWOIQ010000022.1:0-8453 GCA_046484585.1 Desulfurivibrionaceae bacterium | reverse complement strand
CAAGGGAGCTAGCCGGGACCAAGGAGGGCCACGTGCAGGTAGATGAGAAGGCTACCTGGAGAGACGTGATACGCCAACTGGCTTTGCAGTACCCCGCTTTGCCCGGAGTGGTGATCAGCCCCGATCACACTAGTCTAGCCCCTTCCTATATGTTGAACGTTGGAGGCCGCGCGATGGTGCGCGATCTTGATTTGCCTGCGCAAGCAGGAGAGCGTGTGCTGCTCATGTTTGCCGAGGCGGGAGGATAAGAGCCATGTACGCGTACACCGGCAAGATTCTGCACGTGGATATGACCACACAAGCTAAGCGAGTGCAGCAGCTGGAGCCCGAGTTCCTGAAAACGTACCTGGGAGGCGTGGGGTTGGCCACCCGGCTGGCCTATGACCACGTCATTGCGAGAAGCGAAGCGACGAAGCAATCCAGTACTTTCAACTATTTAAGTGTTTCTGGATTGCTTCGCCGCGCTCACAATGACTGAATCTGTATTGTATGGGAAACACACCAGCTGAGTTTCATTAAGAGCCACTATAAATAATGTCCGGTGAGGATAAGCGCCGCTCCCAGCCTAAACCAGCCGGATAGCCGGGCCTGCGTCAACTTCCGGAGCAGCTCGTCCCCGGGGCCAGGGATGAAATCTACGGCTTGATTCCCGCCAGAATAGCCGAATCGTTGGCGCCCTGAAAAGGCAGGCGCTTCAGGTCGGTCAGGCCGGCGGCCTGCATCATCTCCCGGGTTTCCCCCTCCGAGTAGGAGCGCCCGTAGTTATTGATCAACATATTGATGGAGAACAGGGCGGGGAAGAGGGGGCCGGACATGTCTTCTTCCAGAAAAAAATCATGGATCAGCATCAGCCCTCCCGGTTCCAGGACCGCGGCGGTTTTTTTGATCAGGGCCTCGCACTCGATCGGGGTGTTGCTGTGGAGGATCTGGGAAAGCCAGGCCACGTCATAGCTGCCCGGGAACGGATCGGTGTGGAAATCACCGGCGGCAAAGGCGACCCGGTCGGTTACCCCGTAACGGCGGCTGATCTTTGCGGCAAAGGGTTTGGTGGCGGCCCGGTCGAAAACCGTGGCCCTGAGCTTCGGGTTGGCCAGGCAGAAGAAGACGGCGTGGGTGCCGGGTCCGCCGCCCAGGTCAAGGAGATGCCTGCGGCCGGCCAGGTCGATGCTTTCCGAGATGGCCGGGGCGATGGCGTGGGCCAGGTTGAACATTCCCATCTGGAAGCTTTCCCGCTCAAGTTCCTCGTCACCGGCGCCGGTCTCCACCGGCTTCCCGCTCTTGACCGCCTCGTCCAGACGCGACCAGCCTTCGACCAGGTAATGGTGGTGCATGATGATATGACCCACGTAGTTCTGCTTGTTGCGATCAAGGTAGGTTTCGGCCAGCGGCGAGTTATGGTACAGAGTGCCCTCCTTGACCAGCAGATCCATGGCGGCCAGGGCATTCAAGAGGATTTCCAGGCCCCTTTCGCTGGCCCCCAGCTGGGCGGCCAGTTCAGGGGCGCCAAGTTCCTGGTCGGCCAGGGCGGTGAACAGTTCAAGCTTAACCCCGGCATGCAGGGCGCAGGACTGCCAGTAGCCGCTGCCCAGGCTGAAAAGCCTTCCCGGATTCAGATTCGCTTTTTTCCCCACAAGACAACCTCCTTTCAGTAAATTCTGAATCCATGGAGACATTTTCCCCACCGCGATCACGGCCGGTCAAACAAGTAATTAATTATGGATCGGTTAAGGTAAAACTACCCGATAGCCGTGACGGATTCAGATGATTAATTTAGTCCGGTCAGGGAACAGGCAGCCAATCCAGTTCAGCCGTTCCCCTCGACAATGATACCATTATGGCTTATCTATCGCATTATCGATCCAAGCTCCGTTAAGCCGCAGTGGATTTTTACGAATAAACAGGGAGATGCATGCTACCCCCGCCCATATGTTTCCGGGAAATCCGGCTCGATCCATGATATAATGCCCAATAAACAGTCGTCACTTAGTTCAGGAATTAAGTAATTGTCTTCGCCCGTCCGGCCCACTTTTTTTTGCGGGACCGACAAAGTCAGATCCGGGCACAACTCTATAGAGATTTTAATAATGAGCAAGAATCTGAAGTTTTCCCTGTTTTTTCTCCTGCTGCTTTCAACCCTTGCCGGCGGACTCTTTCCCGAATCGATTTCGGCCCAGGACCAGGCTGCCGCTCCCCAGAACCAGCAGCCTCCCCCAGCCGATTCGGAAGAAGCGATCCGGACGAAGATAGATGAACTTGAGCAGCTCATCAAGACCTTTACCGAAGCGGAAACCGCAGAGGTGGCCCAGGCGCTGAATGTCAATCCGGGGCAACTTCGGGAACGGACCGAGACTCTTCGGGAGACCAGGAATTACTATATCCAGCAGCTCCAGGCCCTGCAAAAGCACGAAGCCCTGCTCCGGGCCAAAGAAGAGCTCCTGGAAGAGGTCGCCACCGGCGAGGGCCTGAAGCTGGAAGCCGAGCCGCCTTACTCACTGAAGATCTACGATGATTGCAACGCCCGCTATGCAGACAGCAAACGCGATCTCGACACGGCCCAGCTGGCGTTGGCTGTGGCTCGGAATACCCTGCAGGACAACCGGGAGCGCCTCGACTCAGCCGCCACCAGGTCCCGCGCCCTGAAAGAGGCTGAGGGTCAGGGCAAGGACCAGCAGGAAATACTCCGGCAGCAGTGGCTTTTTAAAAAGAGCAAAAGGAAAGAAGCTCTGGCCGTGGCGGTTCTCGCCTACTGGAAACAGACGCTTGCCAATGCCGAGGTTGAAAAGGAACTGGCCGCGCTCAAACTCGATCTGACCGGCCAGATCTGCGAACGGATCAGAGAAAATCTCCACTTCGACCAGGAGGATCTGGAACGGCAGCTGGCCGCCATCGATGAATACCGGCAGGAACTGCAGGTCAGAATCGAGACGATCCGCAACGATTTGCGCGAGTCCGACCGGGAGGTGCTCAAGGCCCGAAGCCTGATGGAACAGGCCAAAGGCGACAGCGACCTGGCCAGGGCCGGAACCGAACTGGCCGTGGCCGAACAATGGCAGCAGACCTACCGCGTCATGCTGGAACAGGCCGAAAGCACCCTGCAACAGCTGGGGACCAGGAAGCAACTCTGGAAGCATCGATACGATCTGATCAGGGACGTAATCCCGCGATCCGAGCTGGCCGATCTTCGCCAGGAGGCGGACAGGCATCTTGACCGCCTGCAGCAGACCACCGCCTTGGAACAGGAACGCCAGACCAACCTGCAGCTGCAGATCAGCAAGCTGGAAGAGCGGCTGCAGCAGGAAGGATGGAGCTGGGGAGCCAAAAGCGATCTGAATGAACATCACCTGGCCCTGCGGGAACAGCTGAACAGGACCATCGAGTTTCTAAACGCCCTGAACAGAACCATCCAGATGAATCTCCAGTTCATCGAGGAGGCTGACCTTGCCCTGGGGACCTTTTCCCTCGACGAAAAGTTCAAGACCTTGTTAGTTAAAATGGAAGGATGGTGGAACACCGAACTGTTAGTGGTTGACGACCAGGCCCTGACGGTTCGAAAAATCGTCATAGTCCTGGGCATCCTGATCTTCGGGATCATCATAGCCGGGCTCTTCAGCCGCCTGTTGTACAACAGACTATCAGGCAGCTTTAGCCTCAGCAGCAGCGCCGTGTCTATCATCACCAAGCTGATAAAGTACACCACTATCCTGATCGTGGTCTTCTTCGCCATGAGTTTCGTCAATATCCCCCTGACCGTCTTCACCTTTATGGGCGGCGCCATCGCCCTGGGAGTCGGTTTCGGCGCCCAGAAACTGATCAATAACTTCATCAGCGGCTTTATCCTCATGGTTGAACAGCCGGTCCGGGTGGGCGACCTGATCATGATGGACAACGAGGCGGGCTGGATCGAAGATATCGGGGCCCGCTCTACCCGGGTCCGGACCTTCTCCAATATCCATATTCTGGTTCCGAACAGTTATTTCCTGGAAAACAATATTGTCAACTGGACCCATTACGACAATCTGGTGCGAGGAAAGGTTGTGGTTGGAGTGGCCTATGGTTCCCCGACCAGGAAAGTGAAAGAGGCACTGTTGCGGGCCGCCGCCGAACACGGTGAGGTCAGCAGAGATCCCGAGCCCTATGTCTGGTTTGCCGATTTCGGCGACAACTCCCTGGTCTTCGAGCTTTATTTCTGGGTGTTGGTAACTGAAAATACCGGGATCCAGAGAGTGTCAAGCGATCTGCGCTACATGATCGACCAGTTGTTCCGGGAAGCGGGGATCTCTATCGCCTTCCCCCAACGGGATCTGCACTTCGATAGCGACAACCCGCTTAAAGTGGAGATCTCCAGGCCCGGCCGTTAAGAGTACACCGCCGGCTTGCGGCGGTGTACCCGATGCCATTAGGGTCAAGGCTTTTACTCCGGCCGGACGGCGGTCGCGGCGGTGTGGCCGAGGATTCTCGGCGCGACACAAAAGCCCTTGATCCTGCCCGATCCATCAGAACACCGCTTGACAAAAACCTTGCTTATAATCACAATCATTCCTGATAGACCAGGATTGGCTCAAAAACGCCTGTCCGCCACCAGGGAATCCGCTCCGAACCCGAAGGAGCAAAGACTTTGCCGGCAAAATACCCTGCCAGCCATAAAGCTCCGCGCACTTGAAGCAAGCTGCAAACGGCTCCGCGGCCATGAAGTTATCGGGGCAAAAGAGTTTTATGGACAGCCGCTAGTATCCCGTAAACCATAAAGTTTCGCGAGACTGCGAAGGGATTTTGCGGGCCAATAAGGCGCGGCTTCCGGCGCATAGCGCCCTGTAACGGAAGACGCAACGCAGTTGGCACGTAAAATAACGAGCAAGATGCGCTAGTTTAAGGGTTAAGGGGTACCCAGGCTGGCAAAAAAAATTATCAGGAGATTCTATTATGAAGACCAACATCAAGAAACATGTCCCCCTTCCCCAGAACACCCCTGCCTTTATGTGCGGGAATTGCGGGGCTGTCTCCCTTGATGCCAACGGCATCTGCAACCCCTCCGGCAAAGGGGTAAAAGCGGACTGGTGCGGCAGCAAGAGTTCCCGAAAGGCGGAATTTTGCCACAATGCCGTGCATAATGAGCGTTACTGCTGCCAGAAATGCGGCAAGGTCTCGGTCAACAGGAGCCTCCTCTGCGAACCGGAGCTAATGAAGAAAAAAACCACTTGATGAACATGAACGGCGGCGGATATGTGACTTTCGGGAGCCGGATCAATACGTAAATGTCCAAATGCCAAGTCAGACCCACTGCCCCTTGAAATCACGGTGATATCTCAACTTTCTGAGTTTGGTTAAACTCCCGATAATAAGGGGTTTTGGCGATTTTTTTTCGTGCCTGTGTTCCACAAGAAGCCAGGAGCCAGAATCCAAGAGAGAAGCTTTAAAATCAGTCATTCCGGCTCCTGGCTTCCGGCTCCTGGCTTCCGGCTCCTGGCTTCAGGCTCCTGGCTTCAGGCTCCTGGCTTCAGGCTCCTGGCTTCAGGCTTCCAGCTTCCGGCTTCCGGCTTCTGCTCCTACGAAACTTATGCCCTGTGGGTATAAATCGCTGTTCAGTATAAAGGTCCAAATAGTCAATGGGGTGAATTTAAAAAATTGAACGCTAAACTTGACCGCAAAAAAAAAGGCCGTCCCTTTCGGACGGCCTTTTTTTAATTCACGGCAGGGGTGAATCAAAAGTACATGGATTCAGGAAGGGACTTTTAATATCCGGTCTTATTCTCCTCATCCATTTCCATCTGGGGATCATCCATCTGGGTATCATCCATCTGGGGATCCTGATCCTCACCTTCCCAAGCGGGAGAAACGCCATAATGGCTTTCCAGCTCACGCTGAAAGCTTTTATCGTCCATATCGGCCTGAGCGGGGACGTTGTCAAGCTTGGTCTCATCAACGATCAGTTGAGCCTGCTGTTGTTCTTTATCGAACGAGAAAGCTTCCACCGGCGCGGCAATCTGGTCTTCACCCACGCCGAGGACACCGCCCCGAGACAGGGTTACATAATTGACCTGGCCGGTTTGGGAATCGATATTGGCCTCTTCAATCTGGCCAATTTCTTCACCATTCTGATTTACCACCTTCATTCCCCTGAGCTCATCGGCGGAGGGGATCTGACTTTGACCCATCTGATAGGATTCCGTTGCCCCGGCTGACTTATCAGTCTTTTCGCCCGCGGCAAACGCAGAACAGGTTAATAAAAATGCCGCCATAACCGTAATTAGTGAAATAGTTGTCTTCTTCATTTTGTTACTCCTTTCTTGTCATTTGTTTATATGCTTTTTGTTTACTTCTTCCCTGCCGTGTTTATCGCGATATAAAGACAAACAATGGACATAGCATGAATGTCTCTATGGTTTACAGTTAAGCAATACATGTGCCATAAATAAAAAAAATAGCGGGTCGTTAGGTGCGAATGACTGAGAACGCATACAAATTCAGGTCTTTTTGGACTCGGGAAACTCAGAGATTATTTTTAAGGTTGAAAACCGAAAAAAAGCTTAACGACTTACAGAAGTAAGTTGTGTGAAATCAGCCACATAGGCCCCGAGCTGAAAACCACATGGATGTCCCTAAAGTTGTTCCCTGAAAGCGTTTGCCGAAAATTTCCGACCTGAGTGATTTCCCCCCGTAGTGTCTGTTGTCTGCCATTGATCCCCGTTTCAGTGCATCCAGACCGGGAGGAGATCAAGCCGATTCCGCAAAACAGGCACCCTTGACGCGCGAAGAAACGGAGTCTTACCCAAGAGGAAATTCACGCGAGACAGGACCGGAAGCGGATGGAAAACTCAACGAAGTGCGGCTCGCAGTAAAGCCGTGAAGCCCGCCGGCAGGATATGGAATTACCGCCTGATCGACGTTACGACAATTCACCAAGAACCTCCTCTGCGAACCGGAGCTAATGCAGAAAAAAACCCCTTGATGGACATGACCGCCGGAGGACAGGTGGCTTTCGGCGCCGGATCTAGACGTAAATGTCCAAATGCCAAGTCAGCCCCCCGGCCCTTGAAATCACAAAGGTGTTATGACAAAGTCCTGAATCCGTGACGGCTTAGTGGGGAATTTTGCTTTATACACAGGTATAAATCGCCGTTCAGTATAATAGTCAATGGGGTGAATTTAAAAAATTGACTGCTGAACTTGACCGCAAAAAAGAAGGCCGTCCCTTTCGGGCGGCCTTTTTTTATTCACGGCAGGGGTGAATCAAAAGTACATGGATTCAGGAAGGGACTTTTAATATTCGGTCTTGTTCTCCTCATCCATTTCCATCTCGGTATCATCCATCTGGATATCCAGATCCTGCTGCTCATCTTCCCATGCGGGAGAAACGCCATAATGGCTTTCCAGTTGACGCTCAAAGCTTTTATCATCCATGTCGGCCTGAGCGGGAACGTTGTCAAGCTTGCTCTCATCAACTTCCAGTTGTGCCCGCTGCTGTTCCTGATCGAACGAGAAAGCTTCCACCGGCGCGGCAATCTGGTCCTCACCCACGCCGAATACACCACCCCGAGACAGGATTACATAATTGATCTGGCCGGTTTCGAAATCGGCATTGATCTCTTCAATCTGGCCGATTTCTTCACCATTCTGGTTTACCACCTTCATTCCCCTGAGCTCATCGGCGGAGGGAATCTGACTTTGACCCAGCTGATAGGATTCCGTTGCCCCGGCTGACTTATCAGTCTTGTCGCCCGTGCCATACGGATCAGACCGCTCGCCCGTGCCATACGGATCAGACTGCTCGTCCGCGGCATACGCAGAGCAGGTTAATAAAAATGCCGCCATAACCGTAATTAGTGAAATAGTTGTCTTCTTCATTTTGTAACTCCTTTCTTGTCATTTGTTTATATGCTTTTTGTTTACTTCCTACTTCTTCCCTGCCGGGTTGTCGCGATATTAAAGACAAACAATGGACGTTGTATGAATGTCTCTACGTTTTACAGTAAAGCAACACATGTGCCATAAATATAAAAATAGTGCGTCGTTAGGGTACGAATGACTGAGAACGCATACCAATTCAGTGTTTTTTGGCCTCGGCAAACTCAGAGATTATTTTTAACGTTAAAAAAACAAAAACTCTTAACGACTTACAGGAGCAGGTTGTGTGAATTCAGCCACATAAGCCACATAAGCCACCAGCTGAAAAACATATGGATGTCCCGAAAGTTATTCCCTGAAAGCGTTTGCCGAAAATTTTCGACCTGAGTGATTTCCCCCATACTGTCTGTTGTCTGCCATTCATTTATCTCAATGCCTTGGCGCAACGGCGTCTGGCGTATCCTTCTTCGATGTTGTTGAGCCAGGCCTTCAGTTGATCCGCCCAGTCCTTGCTGATGGTCGTCGCCGGGTCCCGCTTCCAGAGAATCCGTCCGTCCGGTTCCACCGTCACCAGGAGGGGGATGCAGTAGGAGCCTCGACAGGCCCGGACA
>JAWOIQ010000190.1:0-16103 GCA_046484585.1 Desulfurivibrionaceae bacterium | reverse complement strand
TTATCGATAATGGTTTAAAGTTTATTTTTTGGACTAATCCTCCACGGCAGAGGGGCCTCGGCCTTTTCTTCCAAGCAGAATGATCGGCAGACCCTGGTTCTCGTCGGAACAGAAGGCCCGGGAAGGCATGATCAAGCCTTTTCGGAAACCGAGCTCCATACAGAAATTATAGAGCCGGGGCACAAACTCCGCGTAGGGCATGGCCATACCGTCGACCTTGAACGGCGCCATCTCCCTGATGATATCCGGCTCACGATAAGTATTCGGCATTTCATCTATCCTTTTTTGTCTTTGAATCCGCCCGGGGCAGCCCTTCGAAACCGCCTCATCCGGACGAGTATCAGCTTTATCAGGCGGTCATTGTCGGAATGTACTGGGTCAACGGACAATTCTGGCAGCCTTCGGCCGGCAGGTCGGTGTTTTCGTGAACCTTACCGACAATCCTGGCAACAGCGTCCTCCGTGGTGGCATAGATGTTTTCGGTGCCGATCCTGTCGATCAGATGGGTACGCTCCATGACCGCCAGGACCTGACCCTTCACGCTGCTCATCGCAAAACCCAATTTGGCGCTGCGCAGCCGCTCCACCAGCATGGCCAGGGCCTCTTCGCCGGAGGCATCCATGTCGTTGATCCCCTTGGCGTCAAGGAGGACATAACGGAGATCGGGCCGCTCGGTCCGGTATTTGGCGACCTGCTCGTCAAGATAACTGGCGTTGGCAAAGAACAGGGCTCCGTCAAAACGAACCACGGCGATATGGCGACACCCCTTGAGGCGGTAATGTTCAGCGCTCTTAAGCACCTTCTCTTCGTTCATGGAGAGGCTCGCCACCACCGGCCGCATCGATTTATAAAGGAAAACCGCCATCGACAGGGCGACGCCGACCATGATGCCCTTGTCGAGATGGGGGGCGAAATAGAGGGTAACCAGAAAACTGAAGACGGCAATCACTCCGTCATACCACTGGGCCTTCCAGGCATGGACAAACCCCTTGACGTTGAGCAGGCCGATCACCGCCATCATGATTACCGCCGCCAAAACCGCCTGGGGAAGGTGGTAGAGCAAGGGGGTAAAGAACAACAGGGTGATGACCACCATCAGGGAAGTTACCACCGAAGAGATGCCGGAGACCGCCCCGGCCTGCAGGTTGACGGCGGAACGGGAGAATGAACCGGAAACCGCGTAACTGGACCCGATGGAGCCCACCATATTAGCCAGACCCTGGCCGATCAACTCCTGGTTCGGATCGAGTTTCTGGCCGGTTTGCGCGGCCATGGCCTTGGCAATGGCAATCGCCTCCATAAACCCGAGCAGGGAAATAACGATGGCGGTGGGCAGCAGCTTGAAAAACGAGTCCATGCTCAACTGCGGGATCGTAAAGGTAGGCAGCCCTTCCGGAATTTTACCGACAACCGCGCCGCCGCCCATAATCAGTAAATTATCGGGATCAAGAGGAGTATTGCCGACCTTGAGCCGCCAGGTGGTGGTGTCGGTTTCGACTCCGGCGGGAATAGCGGCCCGGGGATAAAAGATAGAACCGTCGCCCGAAACCGCCTCGAACTTCATGCCGCGCAGATTATTGCGCAGCAGATGGGCCTCTTCCTTGGCCTCTTCCATCTGCGAGGTCAGAATCTCTCTATTCGCCTCAAGCCGGATCAGTTCGATCGGTTTGGCAGGGCCGTGGCCGCCCTCCTGGCGGAGTTCATCGATCTGGTTGCCGATGGCGGCCCGCTCATCACCGAGACTTTTGAGCCGGGCAACGGTCTGGTTAAATTCGGTAACCTTTTCACTGAGGCCGGGTTGCTGGATGGCCGAGACATCGACCACCGCGTCGTTATGGAACCCGGTGAAATAGGAAAAAAGAGTCGCGATGGCCACCGCGACCAGGACATTGGGAATGCGGGGGTTGATCTTTTTGAGAACCACCATGATTGCCACCGCGCCGATGCCGTACATCAGGGTGGGGAAATGGGTGTAATCCATGGCCGCCTGGGCCACCCGCGCCATGGTCTCGTAATGATGGGGGGCTTTATCGACATAAACGCCGAAAAATTTGGAAAACTGGGAGGAGGCGATGATAATCGCCGCGGCGTTGGTGAAACCGTTGACTACCGGATGGGAAAGAAAGTTGACGACCAGACCCAAACGCAGGACGCCCAGGGAAAACTGGAAGATTCCGACGACCATCGCCAGAACGATCGAATAGGCGATAAATTCCGGAGAACCCGCGGTGGCCAACGGCTCCAGAGAGGCAGCCGACATTAAGGAAACCACCGCTACCGGCCCGGTCGCCAACTGCCGGCTGGAGCCGAACAGAGCTGCAACCATCGGCGGCAGAAAGGCGGCATAAAGGCCGTAATAGGCCGGCAGCCCGGCGAGCTGGGCATATGCCATTGATTGCGGAATCAGGACCAGGGCGACGGTCAGACCGGCCAGAAAATCGACTTTGAACTTGTCGCCCCCATAACCTTTGAACCAATCGAGGAAAGGGAAAATCTTGACAATCATTTCGGGTCTCCTAAAGATGTTTATTATTTGAAATTACTTAATTAACTTGGTGAAGATAATAAGGGGTCCCCCATCTTCCGCCAGCAGCCAAAGAGGCTTGTTCGCAGTACAGGCGCGACTCGCGTTAACCGGGGTCTCATTAAAAATACAATGGTGTGCTGGGAAAAAGGATTCCGATAATGGCATGCATCTGCTGTGTGAATAACCACACCACACCATCGTCGTCGGTCATGGGGAAGTAATGAGCAAGTCGTTCATTTCTGGCTCATGGCTGGCGGCGAAAATTGCGTTACAAACTGAAACACTCCCTATTAAAATGTCAAGGGAAAAATGGTTGCCGATAAGAGCCGCCCTGCCTGAAGATCACCCGGATTCCCAAGTCCGGTGTGGAAGCGGCTTCAGCCCGGGGAATTCATAATAAGCGATTTCGCGGCCCGTTGTCATTTCGAAACGAATGTGAGAAATCTTATTCTTTAACAATTGGAACTATTAAAGCCGAGTTGAGCAGCTTGTCTGCTCGTACGAGACTTATGCCCTTGCGGTATAAGTTTTCTCCCGTTGGTCGAAATGACATTATGGCGCTCGACTTTTTGCTTAGCCATCTCCTGACTTTTTGCGAGTATGTCCTGTTTGCGAGTATGTCCTGATTGATGGCGTCGCAAAAAGTCGCCATTGATTAGTGGAGCGCACTTCGACAAGCTCAGCACGAGCGTTAAATCAATAAGTTTCCGCTCACCCTGAGCCTGTCGAAGCAAGGGTTTTCCGACATTTCGCCAGCTCAGGGTGAGATAATCGGGTATACCTTGACTTCGCTCCGAAAACAGCAGAAAAATGGATTATGGTGGAAATTAAATATAGTTATGCTATTAAGGTTTACTACCGATCAGCAGAGCGGAGCAGACGGCAGCCTTTCCCGGGCAATCGGCTCGATCTAAAAACCTGAATCACGCCATAAGACGCTTATGTATTTTATCTCCACAACCCTCATCCTTTTTGCCTTCTGGCTCGTGCTCTCGGGAAAATTCGACCTTTTCCACCTGGCCCTGGGCGCGATCTCCAGCCTGGTGGTCGCCTGGATGTCGTCCGACCTCCTCTTTTTCGAGCAAAACAAAAAGGGGCGAACCGGCGAAGCCCTCCGCTTTATCGCCTATATCCCCTGGCTGGTTGTGGAGATCTTCAAGTCGACCTTCCATGTCGCCTGGCTCGCCCTCCATCCGGCGATGCGCGAGAGGATCGATCCCCGGATCGTCACCTTCAAGACCCGGCTGAAAAGCGATGTGGCCCGGGTCGCCCTGGCCAACTCGATCACCCTGACTCCCGGCACCATCACGGTCAGGGTCGAGGAGGATGTCTTTACCGTCCACGCCCTGAGCGACAAGACCGCCGCCGGCCTGCCCGGCGCGATGGAAGAGCGCATCGCCCGGATTTTCAGGGAGGAGGCGGAATGAACGGATTCTTTATCGGCGCCGGAGTGATCCTCTGCCTGCTGATGCTCCTGGCCCTCTATCGCACCGTGGTCGGGCCGACCATTATCGACCGGATGATGGGCGCTACCGTGATCGGCACCAAGACCACCATCCTGCTGGTCATTATCGGGACTATCTACGGCCGGGTCGAGATGTTCGTCGACATCGCCCTGGCCTACGCGATGCTGAACTTTATCGTCACCATCGCCGCTTCCCGCTACTTCACCCATCACAAAAATATCACCGGCGCGGGCTTCGGGGTTTTTCGCCGCGTCCCGAAAGGGAGGGCGAAAAAATGATCGATTATCTGACCATGATCCTGACGGTGGCCGGGCTGTTTTTCTTCTTCGCCACCACCCTTGGCCTGCTCCGCTTCCCCGATTTCTACAGCCGGATGCACGCCGCCGGCAAGGGCGACACCCTGTCGTCGCTGTTGATCCTCTCCGGCCTGGCCCTCTACCACCTGCACGATCCGACCGGAGCCAATCTTCTGGTCGCCGTCAAGATTCTCTTCATCCTGGCCTTCATCTTCATGGCGAGCCCCACCGCCACCCATGCCATTATCGACGCCGGATACGAATCGGCGGTCAAACCCTGGACCAGGGCAGACGACGGGGAGGAAGACGATGATCTGGCAGTTTGATCTCCCGATCCTCACCCTGATCGTGATCTGCGGGGCTTTCGCCATTTTGGTCAAGGACCTGCTCGGCTCGGCGATTATTTTCGGGGCCTACAGCTTTCTGATGTGCCTGCTCTGGACCGAGATGGGGGCGGTCGATGTCGCCTTTACCGAAGCGGCGGTCGGGGCCGGGGTCAGCACCGTGTTGTTTTTCGCGGCGGTGCACCGCACCTCCCGCGAGGTCAGATCGAGAAAATCCGGGCGGAAACTTTACAAGGGGCTCGGTCTTCTCGCCTCGGGACTCCTGGGCGGAATCCTGTTTTACGCCTCCGGCGATTTTCCCGGCTGGGCCGATCCGGCCTCCCCCGCCTCAACCCACCTTTCCCCCCATTTTATCACCCGGACCATCGAGGAGACCTCGGTGCCGAACATCGTCACCTCGGTGCTCGCCGACTACCGGAGCTTCGACACCATGTTCGAAACGGCGGTGGTCTTTACCGCCGGCCTGGCGGTGCTGATCATCCTCCGGATCGGGGGGTGCCGGACGGCCGGGCCGGTCTGGCAAACAGCCGCCGCGATCAGGCCCGCCTATGGCGATTCGATTATCCGTTTCGTCACCAGGCAGCTCACCCCCTTTATCCAGCTCTTCGCCCTCTACGTGGTCGCCCACGGCCACCACAGCCCCGGCGGCGGCTTCCAGGGCGGGGTGATCCTCGGGGCCTCCTTTATCCTGCTGGCGATCAGCTACGACCTTAAAATGTCGATGAACCGGATCAACGAAAAGGCCGCCCTGCTCCTGGCCAACAGCGGCCTGCTGCTCTATGCGGGCATCGGTTTGCTCTGCCTCCTGCTCGGGGCCAACTTCCTCGACTACTCCATTCTCCAGCGGATCCTGCCGGGCGTCGACGGGATAGCGGCCCGCTCCCATGCCATGCTCGGCATCGAAATCGGGGTGGCGGTGACCGTGATGGCAATCGTCATGCTGATCTACAACAACCTGGTGTCGAACGGCACCTACGAGAAAGGGCTGTAGCAAATGGAATTTCTGCTGAGCAAATATAACTACTGGCTCTACACCCTGATCATGATGATCGGCCTCTACGGGATGCTGGCCAAGAACAACCTGGTCAAAAAGATCATCTCGATGGGGATCTTCCAGACCGGGATCATCGTCTTCTACGTCTCGATCAGCGCCAAGTCCGGCGGCACCATTCCGATTATCGAGCACACCCACGGCGCCGCCCACGAAATGATCAACCCGGCCAACTATGTCAACCCCCTGCCCCATGTCCTGATGCTGACCGCCATCGTGGTCTCGGTCGGCACCCTCGGGGTGGCCCTGGCCCTGGCCCTGCGGATCTATACCGAGTACAACACCCTCCACGAGGATGAAATCATCGAGCAGATCAATCGAGGCGAGGGGTTATCCGATGATTGACCCCGGCCAGTTGCCGATTCTGATCGTGATCATCCCCCTGTTCGGCGCCCTCGCGGTCTCCCTGGCCGGCTGCTGCCTCAGCAAGCGCTGGTGCCTACCCCTGACCGTTCTGGCCCTGGCCGGATCGGGTTGGGCCGCCCTTGCCACCCTCAATCAGGTAATCGCCCGGGGACCGATCAGCTACCGGCTCGGGGGCTGGCCGCCGCCGATGGGGATCGAGTACGTGGTCGACCACCTGAACGGCCTGGTCCTGGTGGTGATAACGGTGGTGGCCCTCCTGGCCGCGGTATCTTCGAAACGAAGCGTCGAAGCGGAAATGCCGAACCGGATCAACCTGTATTACCCCCTCTATCTGCTCCTGGTCACCGGACTGCTGGGGATGACCATTACCGGCGACGCCTTCAACCTCTATGTCCTCCTGGAGATCTCGGCCCTGACCACCTATGCCCTGATCGCCGTCGGCCGGCCCCGCGCCTTGCACGCCGGCTTCAATTACCTGATCCTCGGCACCATCGGCGCAAGCCTCTATCTATTGGGCACCGGCCACCTCTACATCATGACCGGCTCCCTGAACATGGCCGACCTGGCCGTGATTCTGCCGGACCTCTACACCTCCCCGGCCGTGCTGGTCGGCTTTATCCTGATCATGGTCGGAATCTGGACCAAAATGGCCTTTTTTCCGCTCCACACCTGGCTGCCCAACAGCTACACCTATGCCCCCGACGCGACGAGCTGCCTGATCGCGCCGCTGATGACCAAGGTCTCGGTCTATATCATGCTGCGGGTGATGTTCACGCTCTTCACCCCGGCCTACGTTTTCGACCACCTGACGGTGGCGGCGCCGATCGTCTGGCTGGCGGTGGCGGGAATTGTCGGCGGCTCCCTTCTGGCCCTGGCTCAAAAGGATTTCAAGAAGATGCTCACCTACCTGATCGTCGCCGAGGTCGGCTACATGGTCGGCGGGGCCTGGCTCGCCAACCGCTACGGGATAACCGGGGCGATCCTCCATATCTTAAACGACGCCCTGATGACCCTCTGCCTGTTCCTGGCGGCGGCGGCGATTATCCATAAGATCGGCGGCCGGAAACTTGAGGACCTGAAAGGGATTTTCCACCGGATGCCCCTGACCATGGCCGCCTTCATGGTCGGAGCCCTGTCGATGATCGGGGTACCGCCGACCGCCGGCTTCTTCAGCAAGTGGTATCTGATCCTGGGCGGCATCGAGGCGGGCCGCTGGGAGTTCGTCGCCGCCCTGCTTTTCTCCAGCCTGGTCAACGCGGTCATCTTTTTCCGGATCGTCGAGATCGGCTTTTTCGAGAAAGCGGAGAACGGGAAGGTCGCCGAAGCGCCCCTGTCGATGCTGGTCCCGCTCCTGCTGGCCGCGGCAAGTCTGATCGTGATCGGGATCTATTCGGGCGATATTGTCACCACGGTGATCCGGCATGCCGTGCCGGAGGGGATTTGAAAAAATGCTCGAAACGGTTACATCCATAAAACCCCTCCTGGCCGCCTTGGTCTCCCTGGCTGCGGTGCCGCTGATCGTCCTGGCTGGCAGGAAGCCGAACCTGCGCGAGGGGGTGACCTTTGCGGCCGGGCTGCTCAAGTTCGGCCTGGTGCTCTCCATGCTCGGAGCCGTTCTCGACGGCAAGGTCATCGAGTATTCCCTGGTCGAGGTGCTGCCCGGCCTGGCCATCGCCTTCCGGGTCGACAGTCTCGGGATGCTTTTCGCCCTGGTCGCCTCGGCCCTCTGGCTGGTCACCTCGGCCTACTCGATCGGCTACATGCGGGGCCTTGCCGAACATGCCCAGACCCGCTATTTCGCCTTTTTCGCGGTGGCCCTGTCGGCGACGATCGGGGTGGCCTTTTCCGCCAACCTCTTCACCCTCTACCTGTTTTACGAAATGCTCTCCCTTGCCACCTATCCCCTGGTCACCCATCACCAGGACGGGGAGGCCCGGATTTCCGGGCGCAAGTATCTGACCTATATCCTCGGCACCTCTATCGGCCTGGTCCTGCCGGCCATGCTGATCTGCTATAACCTGGCCGGCACCCTGGAATTCAGCGGGGCGGGCTTTCTGGCCGGGTCCGGCGCCTCCCGGGAACTGCTCTTCGTCCTGCTCTTGATGTTCATCTTCGGCTTCGCCAAGGCGGGGATCATGCCCTTGCACGGCTGGCTGCCGGCGGCGATGGTGGCCCCCACTCCGGTCAGCGCCCTGCTCCATGCCGTGGCGGTGGTCAAGGTCGGGGCCTTTTCGATCTTCCGGATCGTCACCGGGGTGTTCGGGGTCGAGCTGCTCGCCGACCTGGACCTGAACGATATCGTCCTGATCATCGCCGCGATCACCATGCTGGTTGCCTCGCTGATCGCCCTTTCCCAGGACGGCCTGAAAAGGCGGCTCGCCTTCTCGACCATCGGCCAGCTCTCCTACATCGTCATGGGCGCGGCCCTTCTCTCCCCGAAAGGGCTGACCGGCGGCATGCTCCATATCGGTATGCACGCCTTCGGCAAGATCACCCTCTTCATGTGCGCCGGGGCGATTTTCGTCGCGACCGGCAAAAAATATATCAGCGAGATGGTCGGCATCGGCCGGAGGATGCCGGTGACCATGTTCGCCTTTCTGATCGGCTCCCTGTCGGTGATCGGCCTGCCGCCGACCGGCGGCTTCATCAGTAAATGGTTTCTGGTTCTGGGCACCCTGGAAGCAGAGCAGCCGGCCATGCTCTTTGTGCTGCTCGGCAGCTCCCTGCTCAACGCCGCCTATTTTCTGCCCATCGGCTATCGCGCCTTTTTCTGCACCCCGGCGGAGGCGAGATTCGGCGACGAGGTAAAAGAAGCGCCGCTCTGGTGCGTGGCGCCCCTGGTGCTGACCGCCCTGGTGACCGTCATCCTGTTTTTTTACCCGCAACCATTCGCGAACCTGGCCCGCCTGGCGGCCCAGGGTTTTATCGGCGGCTGAGGGAAATACCGGGGGGAAATGTCGATATAAATTTTATCGCGCAACGATTTGATTGCCCGTTGCGTGAGCCGTTACGTGAGGAGTGAGGAGTGAGGAGTGAGGAGTGAGGAGTGAGGAGCAAGAAAAAGAGCGATAAACAAGGTAACTCAACTTTCCGGGCTGGAGATTTGCATGCAATAACAACATCTTATGCGTACAGATCCAGAGATCTTTCGTCATTCCGGCATGTTTTTAGCCGGAATCAGGCTTTAACTATATACTGGACCCCGGCTCAAAACATGCCGGGTGACGGTGACGTGAAATTAAACACATAGATAGCAACAAATTAGTTCGTTTTTACAGCATAATAAGTCAACTCGGAAAGTTGAGAAGGTAAAATAAGGCTATTAATTAAGTCAGAAAGTTGAGTTAAATAAAGGGTTTTTTCCATCCATGACCGAGCAAAAAAAACATCTCTTCGACAATCCGAAAAATAGCCGGCGGCTGATCTACGCCCTCATCGCTTGCCTGCTGCTGCTCCTCGCCCTGGAGCCGCTGATCGAGATGCACCCCTATTTCCCCTGGGAGGAGTGGCCGGGTTTCTACGCGATTTTCGGCTTTGCGGCCTGCTCTCTCCTGGTCCTGGCCGCCGGATACATTTTCCGGCCCCTGGTGAAACGCGCCGAGGACTATTATGACTGAGTTGCCGCTGCCGCCCGCCCTGATCTACATAGTCGGCGCCCTCCTGGTTCCGCTTCTGCCGGGCCGGATCAAGTCGATCTACCTGCTGATCCTGCCGGTGGCCGCCTTTCTCGTCCTGATCAACACCCCGGCCGCCGCCGTTCTCCGCTTTGATTTTCTCGGTTTTGAGCTGGTCCCTTTCCGGATCGACCGCCTCTCCCTGGTCTTTGCCTATATCTATCTGCTGATTTCCCTGATCGGCACGATCTATACCCTGCACTTCAAAAGCGACCTGGAAAAGGTCAGCGGCCTGCTCTACGCGGGCAGCGCCCTGGGGGTGGTCTTCGCCGGCGACCTCTTTTCCTTCTTCGTCTTCTGGGAGATGCTCACCGTAACCGCCCTGGCCCTGATCTGGGCGCGACGGACCAGGGAATCCCAGGCTGCCGGCTTCCGCTACCTGATGGTCCACGTCTTCGGGGGTCTGGTCCTGCTGGCCGGGATCGTCATGTATATCGACGAGCAGCACTCCATCGCCCTGGGCCATATCGGTCTTACCAGCCCGGCCACCTACCTTATCTTCCTGGGCATGGGGATCAACGCCGCCTGGCCCCTGCTCCATACCTGGCTGACCGACGCCTACCCCGAAGCCACGGTGGGCGGGGCCGTGCTCTTAAGCGCCTTTACCACCAAGACCGCGGTCTACGCCCTGGCCCGAACCTATCCCGGCACCGAAGCACTGATCTGGATCGGGGCGGTGATGGCGATCTTCCCCCTCTTTTACGCCATGATCGAAAACGACCTGCGGCGAGTCCTCTCCTACAGCCTGATCAACCCGGTCGGCTTCATGATGGTCGGGATCGGCATCGGCACCGAACTTTCGATCAACGGCGCCGCCGCCTACGCCTTCGTTCATATCCTCTATAAATCGCTGCTCTTCATGGCGATGGGCGCCGTGCTCTACCGGACCGGGACGGCAAAGGCCACCGGCCTGGGGGGCCTGCACCGGTCGATGCCCTGGACCGCCCTCTTCTGCATGATCGGCGCCGCCTCGATCGCCTTTCCCCTGACCGGCGGCTTCGTCAGTAAATCGATGATTATCGACGCGGCCGCCCACCACCATCTGGCGCTGATCTGGCTGACCCTGCTCTTCGGCGCGGCCGGGGTTTTCCTGACCTCGGGTCTAAGGATCTGCCATGGAGCCTTCTTCGGCAAGGACCGCGGCCAACGGGTCGAGGAAGCTCCGGGGAATATGCTTTTCGCCATGGGGCTGGCCGCCTTTCCCTGCATCCTTATCGGGGTATTCCCGAAATTCCTCTACCAAATCCTGCCCTACCCGGTCGATTTCGAGCCCTATACCGCCGCCCATGTCGTCACCCAGCTCCAGCTGCTCCTCTTCGCAGCCCTGGCCTTTACCCTGCTGATCCGGGCCGGAATCTATCCGGCCGAACAGAAGGCGGTCAACCTGGACGCCGACTGGTTCTACCGGAAAGGAGGGCGCCTGTTTTACCTCGGGGCCGATAGATTCTTCAACACCCTGAACCGGACCGCCGAACAGCTCTTCATAAAAAAGATCACCGGCGCCCTGGCCGGATTCGCCCGGCAAGGCCCGGCCCATCTGGCCTGGCTGCTTTTAAACCCGCTCTGGCGGCTGAGCCTCGACCGGCAAGAGCAGCAGCGGCGAAAGGCCGCCCTCTACCGGAGCTTCGCGACCGGCACCATGGGCCTTGCCCCGATGGCGGTGTTGATCGCCCTCTTTCTGGGTCTAATTTTTCTGATCGGCAATTAGATCGGCCGCGCCATTTCCAGCCGGCCCTTGGCTCTTTAAGCGGAGAACAATCAAGACAGGCGAGCGCAGCGGAGCAATCCGACAACACGTAACTATCGAAAATACTGGATTGCTTCGTCGCTTCGCTCCTCGCAATGACGTGGGGAAAATCGCTTTTTGCGTAATTCATTAAGGTTGACGAGTCGCAAAAATCCCAAAAAAGCTGTCATTTCGAACAAAAGTGAGAAATCTTGTTTTTTAACCCAAGGAGGCGGATCGTATGGACTTGCAGCAGACCATCCGGCATAACTGCGATATCTCCGACGCCCGGGATAACGGGATCTATTCGCTCTGCACCCTGGTCCTCAAACTGCGCAATCTCTACAAGTGGGAACAGGGGCTCGAACCCTGGGACGAACCGGAATCAAAAGTTCTGCTCGACTGGATCGATGCCAAGGAAAACTACTGGGAGGAGATCGCCGGCGAGGATCTTCTCCCCTTGCCCCTTGCCGGCTCCTTGGTCGATCCCTTCAATATCGTCAGGGTAAACCAGGGCTTTCCGGACCGGGAGATTTACTATGGGGCCGGTTACGGCCGGTCGCTGAAATCGATCTTCTTTCTTAGCGAGGTGAAAAAGCGCCAAACCGTGCAAGGCATCCCGGTCCTGATCCTCGGCCGGGAAAAAATCCGCGAACTTTCCGCCCCCTTCGCCATGCTCCAGGACGGAGTGATCATCATCCGGCGCGAACCGTTGCGCTTCTTCATCTGGGACCAGGTCCAGGAGATCCGGGCGGCTTCCCGTTTACCCCTGCGCTTTGCCCTGGATTGCCATGGAGTGCCGAGCGGGACCGAATTGAATCAACAGGCCTTCAAGAAAAATCTGGATCGTATAGTCGATGAAGAAATTCCCGTCTTCATCCACCACGAGATCGGCGAGCTGCGCGAAGAAACCTTGAACAGCGAGGCCGCCGGCAAGCTGATCCGCGCCTACCCCGATTCGGTCATCGAGCTGACCGTCCGGGCTCTGAAGGACATCCTGGCCGACACCCATCCCGACGGGATGCTCAGCCATATCATCAACGAACGCCGCGAAGCCTCCCTCGGCTTCTATCTCGGTTTCCTGGACGGGATGCGCAAGCTGCTCTTTCCCGAAATCATCGAACCGTTTAACCGATTCCGGGATGACCTCGACTGGCGGAAAATCGAACTGGCCCGCGACCAGTGCCGGGCCCCCAATCTGCGTCGGGCCGAAATACTTTCCGAAGCCGCCATGGAGCTGGAACGCCAGGATGCCATGAAGATTAAATGCCGGATCGAAAAGGAAATCCTGAAACCCCTGGGGTTATAAACTTTAGGATCCAAAGATTACTCAGCTGCAACTTTTGCAAAGGTCCTGAATCCGTGACGGCTTAGTGCATTGATTCACGATATTTGATTGTTCTTACGGTCAATTATAGATAGTGATCCGTGGTGGCTGGAATGCACCCGCCGCCCTGCGGGGCGCCCGATTACGGATTCAGGAAGGTATTTTATATATTGCTCATAATATGTCATTTCGACCGCAGGGAGAAATCTTGTGGTTAAGGTGCGATCAGATTTCTCATGTTCGTTTGAAATGACAGAATAAAGCTTGATGGCAATCGGATAAATAAACAGGAATTCAATTTATGGACATGAACACAGTGGCAATCGTGACCGGCGGGATTCTGGTCGGCGCGGCCGCCTCCTTCACCGGCCTCGGCGGCGGCTTCCTGATGGTGCCCTTCCTTTTGTACCTCGGCTTTTCCGCCCAGAAAGCGGTCGGCACCTCTTTTCTGGGCATCCTGATCATTTCGGCCTCGGCCCTCCTGGCCCACAACAAACTGGCCAATGTCGACTATAAATACGGCCTGCTCCTGGGGATCGGCGGCATCATCGGCGCCCAAATCGGCGCCCGGCTGATCGAGCAGGTTTCGACCGAGGGTTTCAAGAAGATCTTCGCCCTGATCCTGGCCGGCCTGGCCGCCTACCTCTTTTTCAAGGAGTAATCATGTACTTCCCAATCGCCGACATCACGATCAACCCCTTCCTGCCGCCTTTAGTCGCCTTCGTGATCTCCTTTTTCACCTCGATGGGCGGGGTCTCCGGAGCCTTTCTCCTCCTGCCCTTCCAGGTCAGCATCCTCGGCTTCACCTCTCCCGCGGTCAGCGCCACCAACCAGCTTTTCAACGTGGTGGCGATCCCCAGCGGCATTTACCGCTATATCAAGGAAGGCAGGATGGTCTGGCCCCTGACCTGGGTGGTGATCGTCGGCACCCTGCCCGGCGTCCTGATCGGCGGCCTGGTCCGGGTCCGCTACCTGCCCGATCCACGCAACTTCAAGATGTTCGTCGGCCTGGTCCTCCTCTATATCGGGGCCAGGCTGCTGAAAGACATCGTGGCCGCAAAAAGGGCGACCAACGGTGAGCCTTCCGCCGAAGAGCAGTTCAGCAAACTGGTCCGCGAGTTCCGGGCCAGGCAGTCTTCGGAGCCGCTGCCGGTCGTCAAGGTCCGGGAATTCACCGCGACCACCATCTCCTATGACTTCTACGGCCGCAACTTCACGGTCAACACCGTCTTCGTCACCACGCTGAGCTTCGCGGTCGGAATTGTCGGCGGGGTCTACGGGATCGGCGGCGGCGCCATTGTCGCGCCCTTCTTCATCTCCATCCTGGGGTTGCCGGTCTACACCGTGGCCGGGGCGGCCCTGATGGGAACCTTCGTGACCTCGGTGGCGGGGGTGATCTTCTACCAGGCCCTCGCCCCCTTCTACCCGGAAATGGCAATCGCCCCCGACTGGCTGCTGGGACTGCTCTTCGGCCTGGGCGGCTTCGGCGGCATGTACTGCGGGGCCAGATTCCAGAAGTTCATGCCGGCGAATATTATCAAATGGATTCTGGCCGCCTCAATCCTGATTACCGCCGCTAAATATATAATCTCGTTTTTCTCCTAAAAAATTATCCACGACTGTAGGCCCGACACCTTGGGGCCAAGGCGATTATCCCGGCAACGCCATTCAGGTCTCTGAATTGACAAAATAAATTCCACAAAGAAAACTACTCGCCAAGTCATCAAGACCGTGGAAGCTGGAAAGAAGAATTATAGCACCCGGCATCTTCGAGCCGGTCCAGCATATTCGACATCAAACTGTCCATCGGCAGTGGAGCGTTTCGCCCAACCGATACGGATAGTTTTTCTTGACATTAAACAATTGTTTCCTCGATACTCTTAGGAAAGGAAGGGCCGAACACGCCTATCACTCAACCGGAACCGAGAGAGGTAAGAAATGGCTCAGATGCTCTATGCAATCGAAAATTTCCTTGGCGACGAAGATGGCGCCTCCGTCATTGAATACGTTGTCCTGATCGCCCTTATTATCGCCGGGGTAATTGCCATTATCGGCGTAGTCGGCCAACAGGTCGACAGCGGTTTCGAGGATTTCAACGCCCTGTTCACCGAACTCACAAAATAAGCTGATATTTTCATTATATCCGCTTTTCCCGCTCATGTTGTCCTGTGCAAATTGCCACTAATCCACAACTGTGTCTGACATATTACTCATCATTGCGGCTTCTCTGAATAACGTTGCCGTCGGGAACGGGATTTTCTTAAACGGGCCAGCTCTTATCAATATCCCCCGCCTTTAAAGTCATTGACTTTGTTAGCAACCAAAATTAACCTGCTACTGCCTGACAAAATCTACTTTCATTTGTAATTGGGTCGGTCGATTAAACGATGTCGGCCTTGATTCTTGTGGGCCAGGGAATGTGTCCCCCGGAATTGCGACCCACTGAAAATCCGGAAGCGCCAAAATGTTTGCCTCGAAATTTATAAGTAATTCAAAAATAAAAAAGATAAATCAGGGGGTTATATGGCCAAACTTATAATCTGGCGCAAGCGGAACTTTGTCGGCTGTATACGGGAATTCAAGGTAATAGTGGATGGCATGGAGGCTGGAAGAGTCAAAAACGGCAGACAGCTGGTTCTTGATCTCGATGCAGGCGAGCACGAACTGTTCCTGAAAATGGATTTCAGCCGATCCAAAAAGCTCCGTTTTTCCATTGCTGAGGGAGAAGAGATATTCTTCACCTGTGAGCCGGGCTTTTTGGGTCTGAAATTACAAGCCTCGGAGGCGTTCGAGGTTCAACCGGTAGACTCTTCCGATAACGGACTCGACCTTACCCTGGAGTTCAACTGGCAGACCCTGGTGACAATTCTGTTGTTCATAGCCGCGTTGGGATTGGTTATTGCCAGGACTTACGCATACATGCAATTGGAAATGATCAAAACGGTCGACCATCTTGCCTTCAGCGGTGAAGAAGTGTGTATTCACCACGACCAGACCCTGTATATGCTCACTCCGGGAGGCTGGTTGCGTGACTGGGTAGCGCTTGCCGAGCTTGGAATTTCCGGCACCCCGGCCGACCTGGAATTTACCGGTGACGGCCGGTTGCTGGTCGGTGATTATGACAGCAAGGATATATATCTCTGTGATCTGGATGCCCGGAGTTGCGAGCCGGTCAAGTTCTCCAAATGGGTGGCTATCAGGGACAACTTCAAGTTCACCTACGATAAGGAAAGAAATCTTCTTTATGTAATTGACACAAACCGCCAGGCTATGGCGGTTTGTGTCAATTACATAAAGAAGATTTCTTTCCTTATCGTAGGTGAACT
>JAWOIQ010000122.1:0-22868 GCA_046484585.1 Desulfurivibrionaceae bacterium | reverse complement strand
AAAAGGTCCGAGCCGTCGAGGTGGGATTTGAAGGCCGCCCCCTCCTCGGTGATCTTGGCCAGATCGCTCAGGCTGAAGATCTGGAAGCCGCCGCTGTCGGTAAGGATCGGCCCGTCCCAGTTCATGAACTTATGCAGACCGCCGAGGTTCCGGATCAGTTCGTGGCCGGGCCGGATGAAGAGATGGTAGGTATTGCCGAGAATAATCTGGGCGCCGAGCTCTTTGAGGTTCTCCGGGGTGATCCCCTTGACCGTGGCCTGGGTGCCGACCGGCATGAAGACCGGGGTCTGGATCACCCCGTGGGCGGTGCCGACCTCGCCGCGCCGGGCCGCGCACTCGCTGGAACGGCTATGCAGGGTAAAGGGCGAATCAGTCATCCTGGCCGCGCTCCCACAATTTCAGAAGATTGGCCATACCCAGTTCGGCCAGATCGAGCATCAAATCGAATTTCTCCCGGGCAAAAGGCGCCCCCTCGGCGCTGCCCTGCACCTCGATCAGGCGGCCGTCGCCGGTCATCACGAAATTGGCATCGACCTCGGCGCTGGAATCCTCCCGATAATCAAGATCGAGCAGACAATGGCCGTCGACCATGCCGACGCTGATCGCCGCCACCGGGGTCAGCTCCGGCATGGCGGCGAGCAACCCCTTCTCGACCAACCCCCGCAGGGCGGCCCGGACGGCGAGGGCCGCCCCGGTAATCGAAGCGGTCCGGGTGCCGCCGTCGGCGTTCAGGACGTCACAATCGACCCGCAGGGTGCGCTCGCCGATCTCTTTTAAATCAACCATCATCCTTAAGGAACGGCCGATCAGGCGCTGGATCTCCATGCTCCGTCCCGAGCGGCCGTTGGTTTCCCGCCGCGCCCTGGTATTGGTCGATCCGGGCAGCATGCCGTACTCGGCGGTGATCCAGCCCTGGCCCCGGTCGACCAGAAACGGCGGCACCTTCTCCTCGACGCTTACCGCGCAGAGGACATGGGTATTGCCCATCCGGATCAGCACCGAACCGTCGGCCTGATGCTGGAAATTATATTCAACCGACAGGGGCCGGATCTCGTTATCCGTCCGATTATTGCTTCGCAATGGTAATTCTCCGTTGACTATGACCTGGATTTGTGACGGCTCCGTGGAAAATTTCACTTTATACCGACAGGGCATAAGTTTCGTACGAGCAAACAAGCTGCTCAACTCAGCTTTACAAGTTTGTACTTCATCTCCCAGCCCTACGGGCGCCCGGGAACGAATTCAGGTATGATTTATAAAGTATTTCGAAATTGGAGGATTGTACTCGCCCTCAAGGAAAAAGCCAAACCCGAAAGGGGACGCAACGGCGAAAAGATCTGCCGACGGGCAACCACCCGTGAAAAAACGGGCAATCAAAGATCAAAAGCCCCGGCCGGTATCCGTTATCGGCCAGAAACACCATGCCGGATTTGTCCGTCGGGGCTTTTTAAGAAGTTTTTATCCGGATCAATTGGCCAGAATAGGTTCCAGCCTCTTCAGATCATTAATTACAATCCAGGTGCCGCCGCCGCTTTCCACCTTGTTCTGCCATACGGACAAACGATCCATATATTCCCTGGGATCGATTATATCGGTCCGCAACTTGGTAACATTAAGGGCCACGACCCTGATGCCGCTCAGGGGGATTTGAAAATCACGGATATGCCCCTTGGCCAGCTCTTCTTCCATGTCAGAAAAAACCAGGATTGTCTTGTTCCCGGCATTTGATTCATTGAGCCATTCGACCGCCTGCAACATTCCACCGGAGATATCCGTATAGGGGCTGCTCTTTACATTCTTGACAAAGTCGTCGACCTTCTGGGCAAAGACCCTTTTCTGGTTGGTAGCCATGGACGGCCTGCTGTCAAAGGAGACTTTATGGATAATATCTTTTTCGCTGAAGCTGCCGGAGTCGATCCTGGCTACCGCGAAAGATTCGCCCGATTCCATGGAACCGAGCAGATAGTTAATTATGTTCTGGGCCTTCTGCAACTCCCGGGCATAGGTGCCGGAGGTGTCCAGCAGCATATAGATGCCCCGGCTCCGGTTGACCGGTTCCCTTGAACAACCGGTTCCAAGAAAGATCCCGGCAATGAGGATTAACGTCAGAAACAACAGGTATATATTTATTTTTTTCATCTGGTCGTGCCCCTCTCTAGTGTTATTGACTTTTTTTCACTGCCTTGAGAAGGCCCATATCGCCCTTCATTTTCCCCGCGCCGGTTTTTCCGAAACCACCTTCGAACAACATGGCCGGAAAGGCGATGATATCATAGACGTTGATCAGGACAGACCCGAGATAATAGCAGATGTTGCCGATCAGGCGCAGGGTGAAGGCAAAGACTCTCAAGGTAAATTCGCAGGCATAACCGAGCACCGCTCTTGAGGAGTGGATGAACGACTCCAGGGGGATAATCGCGAAAGCCAGCACGAAGGGCAGGATAAAGCCCATGATCATCTGAGCGATTGTCGCAACAACGCTGTGGGAGATTCCAGCCATTGCTTCGCCACCGAGCAGGGCCTGGGAAAAAGCCTCGTTTCGGGCCGCAATAATATCACGGATATAAGCGAGGGAACTTTCGACGCCAGCAAAAGTCAGTAATCCGCCAAAAACGACCCAGGCGATAAAATGGCGCTTTTTGTCATCCAGGGTGCCGATCATCGGAAACAGCTTTGTTACGCGAAGCAACTCCATTAAGGCCATGCCGAGAAAGGTCTCCAGCAGGATAACCACCAGGGCGGCCAATTCGGAAATCTTGAAACCGCCGACATTTCCAGCCCCGCCGACAATATCGGACATGGGCAGTTCGATTAACCGGAAGTTAACAAAAATCCCGCCAATGGCAACCAGCAGCCAGAAACCGGAAATGAAAAACTGGGTCATCGACGAAGAATGAAGCTTGGCGACCGCCTTGTCGGTGCCTTTCCGGATATCCTCATAGTCCTGCATCTTCCGGTCAATGAATTTGGCCCTCTCCTCAAGGCCGGTCATCGTACCGCCAACCGTCTTCATGTGCTTGGCAATACTGCGCCAATGCGGCATCATTTTACCCAGAATCGCGTGCCGTTCGCTGGTGCTTTTCCAATAGGCATCCATCGCCTTTTTCTGCTGGTTGATAATTGTTTTATGGATGTCCTTGAGAATATCCGCGACCATGCCGTTGTCCCCCTTGGCGGAAAGCTTGGCAACCGCTTCAACCGCATTGACCCAGACCGGAGGGGTGGGGGGCACTTCTTCGCTTTCGCTGTAGCTGTAGTCAATCTTTTCAATCTCTTCCGACAGTTTGCGGTTCATGGCCGGATAGGCCTGCAGGTCCCTTTCGACCACCTTTTCCACTCGATGGAATTCCCTTTCAACTTCCCGCTCGACAGCGTCCATCCCACCGGCCAGGAGTACTTCCCGGTTCCTGGCCGTAATTCTCTGCTCGGCTCGCATCACCGAAAAAGCAGCCAACCGGAGACTATTACGGATTATCCTGCAGAAGCCTCTGATGCTTTTATGTGCGTGCCTCCTGATCACGGTGAAAATCACGATTAACACCAGCGCCAAAAGCAAAATTGAAATAAATTGATTGTCGGGAACGATATTAAAGATTGGTGTAGACACGGCGACCTCCATTTGCTTTAACTTCTGAACAAATAACGACCGGAGGGAACTACCGCATCACAGACCGGAGTAAAGGCAAAAAAGCCCGGATTACAAAAAGACGTCACGGATTCCCCCATCCCCTTTAGCAGAGATAGTTAAATCTTTTTCTCTCTGCCTGTCAAACCTTATAAATTCGCGAAAAGTTTCGGGGATGGCTAAGCGAAAAGGGAGGAAGTGTCCTCCTCAAGGGAGGTTGAATAGAACCTTCTGGGTGCCAGGAGTAGTGTGCTCCCCACTGCTTTCTGGAGACACCGATTACCTAACCCGTAGGGGTTTCCCGGTAGATCCTTCTTATCCGTGGGATATTTTTCATAAAAAGATCAACCAGGGCCGGATCAAAATATTTTCCCCGCAGATCCCAGACTTCCTCCACTGCCTCCTCGAAGGACCAGGCCTTTTTGTAGGGTCGTTCCGACGCCAGGGCATCGAAGACATCGCATATCGAGGTAATCCGGCTGGCCAGCGGAATCTGCCGGCTGGCCAGCCCCTGCGGATAGCCGGACCCATCCCACCTTTCGTGATGGTTAAGGGCAATGGACTGGGCCACCTTTAAAAGGGTGGATTTCCCTTTGCTAAGCAGATCCGAGCCCACCCGGCAATGGGTTTTTATGATCTCGAATTCATCATGGGAAAGCGGGCCCTGTTTCTGCAGAATCGCATCGGCTATTCCTATCTTGCCGACATCGTGCATGGGCACGGCATGGAATATGATTTTAAGGGCTCCTTTACTCAAGCCGAATGAGTTGCCGAGGACCGCGCAATACTGACTTAACCTTTTTATGTGGGCGCCGGTGCTGCCGTCCCGAAAAGCGGTAGCCTGGGTGAGGCGGGCCAGGACATCCAAATGGGCCTTGGTCAGCTCCCTGGACCGTTCTTCCACCAGTGATTCCAGATTTACCTTGTGGAATTCCAGTTCGTGCTGAACCTCGAAAAGGGTCTCCTCCAGCTGCATCTCCTTGGTGACATCGATCAGGGTCCCGTAAGAAAGCACGACCCGGTCCCGGTCGTGGATTTCGATTCTGGCCAGATCCTTGAGCCACAAGGGGCGGCCGTTTGCGGAGAACTTATAAACCGCGTCAATGCCGCCGCCCCGCTCGGCCATGCGCCGCATCACTTTACGCAATCGGGTGATCTGTTCCTTATCCCGAATAATTTTGTCGATTCCGGGAGGTTTTTCCTGGATCCGGTACAGACAACGGCTGAGGATATTGTCCCGCAGCGCCCCCGCCACTTCGGTGGTCCGGAATCCGAGCAATTCGCGCAACCTGGTCCCGGCGTATTCATACCAGATATCACCTCCCTCCGGAAGCCAGGCGGCAATATAAGGGATTATCGGAGAGCCGGCCCCTTCAAGGGCCTTAAAGTGGGCGATGGAGGAGAGAAGACTTTCTTTGAGCCCGGAGCTATAAGGTCCGGAAAGAATTTTTCCGTCATACGTTTCCCGACTGTTGTGCCGGGAAGGTGTATTCTCAGTCATCTTTTGCACAATTGGGCCAGAATTCCATCTTTAAGCTCCCGGCGATTTTTACTTCCGGCTGTAGCCCCTCCGGATAAAACAGCTGCCCAGGCAATGCTCCGGCAAAAAACTAATTTATTTATTTTAGAACATTTGAAGGGGAACGTTCAACAGATATCATCAGAGAGGAGAAAAGGGGCGAAATGGGGGGGGGCAGAAGCAAATATTTCTGTCTTATTCAAAGCGGCAGGCGCTATCAGGATCATTCAAGGCGGTTACAGATCGAGAAAAGTGGTATCGGTATTCAATACCTCGCAGCCTCCCTCGGTGACCGCCACCATATTCTCCAGCCGAACCCCGCCCCAGTCCGGGAGATAGATGCCAGGTTCGACCGTCACCACCATTCCGGCTTTTAATTTCTTTTTATAGCGAGGGCTCAGGCCCGGCCCCTCGTGAACCGCCAGCCCTACCCCGTGGCCAAGCCCGTGCCCAAATCTTTTCCCGTAACCGGCCCCGGCGATAATCCGCCGGGCCGCCCGGTCGATTTCGGCCCCGGTCACTCCGGACCGGATCATTTTGATCCCGGCCAGCTGGGCAGCGCGGACCAGATGGAAGATATCTCTGGTGGTTTCGTCCATTTCACCGAGCACCACGGTCCGGGTCATATCCGAACAATATCCATCGAGGACCAGTCCCATATCGATCACGATCGGCTCGCCTTTCCGCAGAGGTCGTTCGGAAGGAACGGCATGGGGCTTGGCGCCGTTGGGGCCGCCGGCGACGATGGTTTCGAAAGCGGGAGCATCGGCGCCCTTCTCTCGCATCAGGGTTTCGATCCGGATTGCCACCTGCCGCTCGCTCATTCCGGCCCGCAGGGTCCGGAAGACCTCCTGAAAGACCTGCTCGTTCAAGAGAACCGCCGCCCTGATCTTTTCTACCTCGGCCGGACTCTTGCAGAGCCGCAGCCTTTCGACCAGCCCGGTGGCGGGCACCGGTTCGATTTCGAGTTTTCTGGCCAGATTAACCAGCTTGGCGGCGGTCTGATGTAAAAAATAATGGCTTTCGAAGGCCAGCCTTTTGATGCCTTTTCCGGACAGGATTTTTCCCAGAAGATCGAGCAGTCCACGCTTATAGACCAGAACCTCAAAACCGGCCGCCTCCGCCTCGGCCTCCAGCTGATAGCGGAAATCGGTCATCAGAAGCGGCCGGCCGCGCCTGGGGATCAGCAGGGCGCCGGAACTTTCGTTGATATTCATGTCCCCTGCCCTAAAGCCGCTCAGATAATACCGGTTCTGGGGCTGGGTGACCAGGAGGGCGTCAAGCCCGCGGGTGCGCAAATTTTTTTTCAAACGGCCGAGACGATCCATAAAGTCAATCACCTTTACCGTAAAATTTGAAATTGATGGTCATCCCCCGCTCGTAACAGCGCTTGCGCAGTTCGGCCAACAGCTCGAAAGTGTCGTCCGGGCCGGCCTCGACCCGGTTATCCGTCCCCTGGGTCAGGGAAAAGGTGTCAAGCCAATCCCGCACGATCTTCTCAGCCTCGTCACCGGGCGGTTCCAGAAAAATTTCGAGCCGCATTAAACCAGCGCGGTCAGGATCTTGACGACCATCTGCTTGTGCTGCTCGACCGCCTTGCCGTATTGACCGTTCAGGTCATCCATAACCCGCTGCCACTCTTCCTGGTATTTGGGATGCTGGGAAGGCTCCAGTTTCATCACCCTCCCGGTCTTCTGGGCCATGGCCGCCTCCAGCTGCGGCATCTGCTGGGCGAAATTGGCGTCAAGCTGCTCCTTGAGCTGCTGGCGATGCTGGCGGTACTGATCCAGAATCTTGGTCAAATCGCCGAAGATCGCCAGCAGATCCGAATGGTTGCGACCCACCTGGACCAGGCCGTTCATGGCCTGCCCGGCATCGTCGAGCTGGTCATCTTCCCGGGGCAGGGTGATATTTCGCAGCAATCCTTCGGCCACGCCCTTGATGAAATTGCCTCGCGCCTCGGGCCGGCACCGTTCGAGGGCGGCAGCCAGATCGGTTTCTTCTTCCCGCATGAAGGCGGCCGCGGCCCGCATCCCTTCCTTGACCTCATCTTCGCCCTGCAGATCGGAGCCACTCTGTTCAGCCTCCAGCCGGGCCGCCCTTTCCATCACCATTTCCATCGTACTTCTGATCTCAGCCATAATCGTTCCTGTAGGTTTTAAAACTTGTCATTTTGTCGATCCCGAGGATAAGCGAAGGCGAGGAGACTTCGAAAAGCCGCGAAACCGACAGGGGCATTCAACTCATTGATTTATCGTTGGTCAAACTCGACAATTTTGATTTTTATGAAATGAAAACTTCCATAAACAGAATACCTGATTCACCCTGATCTTCTTCAGGAAAAAAAAACGGCGGGTCCGTTTCGGGCCGGTTGAAGCACGCGGCCCCGTTTGGGCTCAGCGGGGAAAAGCCGCCGGAATCCCGCCGTCAACCGGCAAAGTGGCGCCGGTGGTCGGGGTCTGTCCGGAGGCGAAAAAGACCACCGCCCGGCCGACATCGTCGGCGCTGACCGTGGCCTTCAGCAGGTTGCGCTGCCGGTAATATTCCTTGAGGCCTTCGGGATCGAGGTTGCGCGACTTCATCCGCTCCGGGCCCACCACATCCCAAAGCCCCGACGAAACGCCCTCGTCGTCGAAAATGGCATCGGCATTAATCATATTGACCCGGACCCCGATTTCGGCCAGTTCAAGGGCGGCAATTTTGCCCAGCTGATGGGCGCCGGCCTTGGAGGAGCTGTAGGCGCCGAAGGCCGCGCCGGGATCAAAGACATTCTTGGAGCTGTTGATGACGATGTTGCCGCCCATGCCCTGCCGGCGAAAGATCGGGGTCGCCGCCTTGATCACCTGAAAAACGCCCTTGAGATTGACCTCGACAACCTGATCGAACTTTTCCTCGGCCAGATCTTCAAGCCGGGCCACATGGGCCACCCCGGCATTCGGCACCAGGATATCGAGGCCGCCGCACTCCTTGACGATTAAGCCGAGGCCGGCGCCGACCGAGACGCCATCGCGGACATCCATCACCAGGGGCCGGACCATTTGGCCGCCGAACTGGTCGGCCAGTTTGGCGCAGGCGACCTTAAGGCGCTCCTCGCTGATATCGCTGAGATAGACCACTGCCCCGGCTTTCAGGAGCTGCCGGCCGATCCCCATGGCGATGGCCCCGCCGCCGCCGGTAACCAGTGCCGTTCTGCCTTGCAGGGATGGAGGAGAGCCCTTGCCGAGCTTGGCCTGCTCGAGGCTCCAGTATTCCATATCGAAAATTGATGATTCCGCAAGCTCCCGAAAAGCGCCGATCGCGGCGGCCCGGACCTTGGCCCGGACCGTGTGTTCGGCGATATCGGCGGCGATCCCGGCCGCCTTCGGAGTGGCGCCGACCCCGATGACGCCCAGGCCGCGGATCAGAATCACCCGCGGCATTCCGTCGAGACGGATCTTGTCACCCCCTTTGGCCGCCGCCTGGGTTTCGAAATAGCTGACATAGCGTTGGTGGTAGTCATCCACGGCGGTGTTGATCAAAGCCCCGATCCCTGCCTCATCGGCAAGAGCGCTGAAATCGAGAAACAGGGGATAGTTCTTGGTGCGGATCACGTGATCGGGAGTCAATACCCCGGTGACCAGGAGCTGTTCGGCATCGGGCCGGGCCAGGGCGGCCAGCAGCCCGGCCTCCTCGCGCAGATCGAAAAGGCAAGGCCTCGGCGATCCGCCGGCGTCGACCCGGCCCAGGGCACCGCGCAACAACGGCAAGACCACGCTGCTGTCCGGGGCGGGAACGGATTCCGCCTCGACCGGCTTAACTCTTGCGGCGATATAGGCCTCGGCTCTACTCACATAATCGATCATCCGCCCATAGGCGGTCCGGGCCTCATCCCCGAAGGTGAAGATGCCGTGATTCATCAGGATGATCGCCTCGACCGCCGGGTTTTTTTCATAAAGCTCGGCCATGGCCAGGGCGAGGGGAAAGCCCGGCATAATGAAGGGCAGAACCGCGATCCGCTCGCCCAGGGCCTCGCCCAGAAGCCGCTCTGCCTCGGGCTGACTGGTCAGGGTGACGATGGCATCGGCATGGGTGTGGTCAATAAATTTCGGGGGCAGAAAGGCGTGGACCAGGGTCTCGATGGACGGAGTCGGCGCCGAGGCCTCGAGAAGATGGGTCCGGAACTGGTTGACCATCTCTTCATCGCCGAGATTCCGTAAGGCCCGAAGTTTTTTCAGATAGGCAAGATCAAGGGCGGGCAGGCCCGGCGGCTCGATATCACCGAGGTCCCAGCCGCTGCCCTTGACGCAGATTACCCCCAGTTCATCGCCAAGGATGTCGGTCATCACGGTTTTGACCGAGGTGTTGCCGCCGCCGTGCAGGACGAGATCCGCTTCCGACCCGATTAATCTTGAAGTATAGACCCGCAGGGCCAGATCGGCCGGATACTTCGAATATTTTTCGATATAGCGCTGGGCCTCGCTGTCATCGTAACGGTTTTCCATCTTGCCGGAACTCCTTCTCTTCTTTGATTAAAACCTGAAACCGTGGACGTTCGAGAACGGATCAGATGCAGGGGGCGGCGGTGTTGATCATCCCGATGGTATATCACCAAGTTGCCGACAGAGCGGATGGCCCCTTACCGGATACCCTGCAAGACGGCAGCTATTTTTCCACCGCGACCATAAATGATAAGGGCAAACTAACCAATAGCCGTCACCGATTCAGGGAGACCCTTTTAAATCTGGGCGGTCGCTCTCCTGCCCGAATCAAACGGCTAGATCAGCAAAATAACATAAACGATATAGGCAAGCAGCATGGCCAGCCCGGTTAAGCGGTCGATGCGATGGCGAAAATAGAGGGCCGGCACCAGGACCGCGGCAAAAAGGATCATAACCGGCAGATCCCGGCTCAACAGTTCACCGCCCATCCGGAAGGGGTTGATCATCGCCGTGCCGCCCATGACCATCATCAGGTTGAACATGTTGCTGCCGACTATGTTGCCGACCAGGATATCGCTCTCCCTCCGCCTGACCGCCGACAAGGATGAAGCAAGCTCCGGCAGGGAGGTGCCGATCGCGGCCACGGTAAGCCCGACCACCAGTTCCGAGACCTTGAGATGCCTGGCCACATCAACGGCGCCGTCGATAAAGAGACCGGAACCATAGGCCAGGAGCAGCAGACCGCCGATCTGCAGAGCGAAGATCTTGACCTGCGACTCGTTTTTAACTTTCGCAACGACAAAAGGATCATCCCCGTCACCGTTATTTTGCCGACAGGCGCTGATCGTATACCAGATCAGCCCGAGGATAAAGAGCGCGCCCAGGATCCGGTAAAAAATGCCGTGCCAGGCTATCAGGAAGACCAGAACGCTGACCAGCAGAGCCAGGAAAAGTTCCCGGCGAATGGCCTCGAACCTTACAGGCAGCCCCCGGAACAGGGCGCAGACAGCCAGGACCAGTCCGATATTGGCGATATTACTGCCGACCACATTGCCGATCATGATATCGACATGGTCCTGGAGGGCGGCATTGATGCTGACGAAGAGCTCGGGGGTGGAGGTCCCGAAGGCGACGATGGTCAGGCCGACCACCATCGGCCGCATCCCGTGCCGCAAGGCGAATTTGGATGCTCCGGAAACCAGGCTCTCGCCGCCGACCACCAACAGGATCAGCCCGGCGGCCAGCGCCAGCATGGATAAGGTCAGGTTTGCAAAATTCGGATCCACGTTCATTGAATCAACCCCGAAAGGGCGCTCACGGGCCCTTGTCGATAACCTTTCAAACTCTCTTCAAAACTCAACTTCCAGACTTGTGCTTTCTTGTCGGCATTTCCTGCCTTGAACACCAATGGCAAGTGTTTCCCCGGAAATTAGATTCAGTTCACCACAAAACCATCAGGATGCCCTTTCAGGGCCTGTTGCGCAAGCTTTTTCAACTCACCCCTTATCCTGGGCATCGGCACCAGGGGCGGCAGGGCCGGCAGGTGATGCTCCACCGGTCCCGGGGGCCGGACCTCCATTTTACTCTTCAGAAGCTCGGCTCCCCCGGGCTGCACCGGCGCGGCCATGACCTCATCACCCTGCCTGTCCAGACTGCGCATGAAAGCGAGAATCGTGTTAATATCGTTTTTTCGGTAAAAGACTTCGATCTCTTCGTTGATCAACTCCCGCTCCTCCAGGAGCTCACCGAATTTTTCCCTGTACCGCCCGACATGTTCGACCAGCAACTCGTAACAGCCCAGAAAGAGCTTGGTGAAGCGCCCCGATTTTGTCAGCCCCCTGGTCTTGATTCCGGCAAATATTCTGGCCCGAATGGTCGGGGAATCGATCACGTAATCATCATAGAAGAGCGCCTCTTCCAGGCCGCTAATCTCCAGGAAGCGGTCGATCAGCCGTCTATCCCTGAGAATCATGTAGATTCTGGTCAGATCGATGCCAACCCTCTGCTCGATGGTGAGGGATTGCCGGCGGATAGCCTGGTCCAAGGCCTCTTTATCCTCTTCGATCAGCTTGCGGAATCCGAAGTAGCGTTCCGCCATCTCCTTTCTGATCTCATGGGTCATCACCTTGGAGATATCGATATCCATAGCTGTTTTATCCGGAGTTTAATGTTATAATGCAAACTTACGATCAGGAAAAAGGCCGGCGCCCTTTTCGCCGCGGCGCAACCGTTTCTCTTTTTTCTTGACACTGTACCCTTTTTGGGTCCTACAATGCAATTACTCCGGCTGGCGCCGGGCGATAATCCCTATGAAATAACGTGATTAATGACACCATTCAAAGATAAAGATGAGTCAGTGCGGCTGGTCAAGGAGGCCGCCGACATTGTCGAGATAATCGGCGAGCATGTCAACCTCAAAAAAACCGGGGCCAACTACAAGGGATGCTGCCCGTTCCACAGTGAAAAAACCCCTTCGTTCATGGTAAACCAGGCCCGGGGATCATTCCACTGCTTCGGCTGCAACGAGGGCGGCGACATCTTTTCCTTTTACATGATGTATCACAATGCGACTTTTCCGGAGGCGCTGAAGAGTCTTGCCGGCCGCTACGGGGTGGCCCTGCCGGAAAAACCGCTTTCCCACGCCGATCAGGCCCGGGCCAAACTGAGATCGGGACTCTTCGAGGTGCTCGAAAGGAGCGGGGTGGTTTTCCATGAGATTCTGCTGCGGGATCCACGCGGAGCCGCGGCCAGGAAATATCTGGCGAGTAGAAATATCCCGGATGAAATTATCCGCAAATTCAGGCTCGGCTATGCGCCGGACAGCTGGAATTTTCTGACCGACAAAATATCAGATCCCGGCCAGCGGCAAATGGCCGCCGAGGCCGGCCTGATCGTCAAAAAGGAGCGGGGCGGCTTTTACGACCGCTTTCGGGACCGGCTGCTCTGCCCGATTACCGATATGACCGGCCAGATCGCCGGCTTCAGCGGCCGCATCCTCGGGGACGGCCAACCAAAGTACATGAACTCTCCCGAAAATCCGGTCTTCGACAAGGGACGTTTACTCTTCGGTCTTTTCCAGAACCGGGAAGCGATCCGTAAACGCGGGCTCTGTCTGCTGGTGGAGGGCAATTTCGATCTGCTCGCCCTGGCCGCCGGCGGCCTTGATTACGGTGCGGCCCCCCTGGGCACCGCCCTGACCAGAGCCCAGGTCAGAGCCCTCAAGGGATACGCCGGGGAGGTGATTATTCTGTTCGACGGCGATGCGGCGGGGCTGAAAGCGGCGATGCGCAGCGTTCCCCTTTTTCTTTCCGAGCAGGTGGCGGCCAAAGTTTGCACCCTGCCCCAAGGCCATGATCCGGACACCTTCCTCGGCGAATACGGCCTGGAAAGCCTTGAGACAAAACTGCGGGAAGCCGTTTCTCTGCCGGAGTTCGTTTTTGAGCAACTGAGCGCAAAATACGGGCTAGGCCTTGAAGGCAAGGGCAAGATCGCCGAGGAACTGCAGGCTCTGGCCATGGAACTTGATGACAATCATCTGCAGAAGGACATCTTCATTGCCCACTTCAGCCAGAAGCTCGGAATCCCCCTTGATCAGTTGAAAACCGCGCCGCATCCCGGTTTTTCAACGAATGAGGTCCAGACCCTGTCCGACGGCGTACCTGGCGACCCGGAGAATCTCCCATTCAAACAAAGGCAGTTGCTTGAATTCTTAATTATTTTTCCGGAATACTTGCAAAAATTTCTTGAAGCTGGCATTGAACAAGTAGTGGTCGATGAGGTAGGGAAGAATATTTTAAGGCATTTACAAGAGCTTGCCGGAGGAGAGAACGGCAGTCTGGATCGGCTTTTAGAACTGTCCGAAGGTCCCGAAAAATCATTCATATCAAGACTTCTCGTTAACTCCCCATCCTTTTCCGATGAAGATCGGGAACAGATCGCCGCCGAAAAAACAAGCTGGCTTAAAAAAAACCGGCGCAGATATCTGGAGGAAGGGTTGACCGGCCAGATCAAGGCGGCCCAGCAAGCTGGCGACGTCGGGCTTTGCATGGAACTGATCTCCCGTAAAAATGAGTTGGACAAAATAACGGACTGATAAATCGACCGACGACTGAACCTACTTATAAATGGAGAAGGTTTAAAATGAGAAGCAGCAAATCAGGCAGCCGAAAAAAAGGTCTTGAGGTCAAACAGGTCGACGATTTTTTGACCGACAGTGAGGACCCTGAATTTGACGATAACTCCGATGAAGACGATTCCATTGACGAATTGACCGCCATTCTTGGCGACGATGCGACAGCGATCGACGGACGGGTCTCGATGAGCGGACCCGAAAATGACAACGAGTTTGCCCAGATTGACAGCATCGATCCGGTCAAGGTCTACCTGCGGGAAATGGGCGCCGTCTCCCTGCTTTCGGCCAAGCAGGAAGTTGAACTGGCCAAGCAGATCGAAAAGGGTGCAAAACTCGTGCAGAGCGCCGTTATTCCCACACATATCGCCTTGGTCCGCCTAAAGGAGATATCCTCTGAACTCCAGAACGGCAGCCTGGCGATCACCGGCGTTTTGCGCGGCATCGAGGAAACCGAACCGGAGGCGCTGGCCGAGATCAGAGATCGTTTTATCTGGCAACTAAACGAAGCAGCCCGCCTCCATCGTGAAATAACCGCCCTGCGCAAAGACCTGAACAGCCCCGACATTGACAAATCGACATTCACCCAGACCTTAATTCGAATTGAACGTAACGAAAACACCATCGTCCGTCTTTTTCAAAATGAGCGGCTGCACAATAAATTTATCGCCCAGATTCTCGGAAAAATCGAACGCCTCGCCAAGGTCATGGAGGAAGCCCATGATCTGATCAGCACGGAGAAGGACAAATCCCGTTCCACTGCCTCAAAGGCCAAGGCCGATTCCGATGAAACCCGGCTCCATATGATCGAAAACAAACACGGTATTGATTACGACTCTCTTCAAAAAGTGCTGGAAAAAGTGCATCTCGGTCAGGACTCCGCCCGCCAGGCCAAAAACTATCTGGTCCAAGCCAACCTAAGGCTCGTGGTCAGCATCGCCAAAAAATATGCCAATCGCGGCCTGCAACTGCTCGATCTGATCCAGGAAGGCAATATCGGCCTAATGAAAGCCGTAGAAAAATTTGAATACCGCCGGGGCTTTAAGTTCAGCACTTACGCGACCTGGTGGATCAGGCAGGGGATTACCAGAGCCATCGCCGATCAGGGGCGGACCATCAGAATTCCCGTGCACATGATCGACACCATCAACCGCCTGATCAAATGCTCGAAACAACTGCAACGAGAGACCGGCATCGAGCCCGGCACCGCCGAACTCGCCCTGGCACTCGAAATTGACGAGGCAAAGGTCAAGAACATCTTGAAGATCTCCAAGGAACCAATTTCCCTGGATGCCCCGATCGGCAGCAGCGAGGACAGTTTCCTGACCGATTTCATCGAAGATGAAGACACGCCCTCTCCCCAGGATGTCAGCATTCAAACCAGCCTGCAGCGAAGCTTAAGCAACGTTCTCGCCACCCTGACCCCTCGTGAAGAAAGCGTGCTGCGCATGCGTTTCGGTCTCGACACCGAAGTGGACCTGACCCTGGAGGAGGTGGGCAAAAACTTCTCGGTGACCCGGGAACGGATCCGGCAGATTGAGGCCAAGGCCATCAAAAAGATGAAACACCCCAATCGCAAGAGTTATCTGGCCAGCTTCAATGATGATGACAATTAACTTAAGCCCGCGAGCAAAATACTCCAGCACCCCGTCTTTTTAACGATCTTTACCGAACTCCCGGCCCAGCATATCGCTCTGGAATATCCTTAGGTAAGCCGGGGTTGTGCTACTAACCCGGGCCTGCATCCCGACTGTGACCAATTCCAAAATAGCAGGAATGAGGTATTCCAGCTCTACCGGATGCGTGCCGCAGAACATGAATTTGAGGTCTAGCCAAAGCCTCAAGTTGGCTTTGGGCAGAGAAAGTTCGATAAACGCCGTGGCACAGCGGATTTTTTGCGCCGGCATCATCACCACGAAAACCTAAATTGATAGCAGGCAAGCAATCAATGCGGGTCTCGCAACAGCTGTCTTGCCCGGTGATCGGCTGGTTGCCCCTCCTTAATTGATGGGGATCGCTTCTTATGGAAAACCTGGAAGGGTGGTTAACCCTTTATCTGACTCCAGGTCTGGGTGGGGCCGGATGCAGAAATCTGGTGGACCACTTCGGTAGTCCGGCCGCGGTATTGCAAGCTTCCCGCCAGGATTTGCTGAGAGCTCCGGGCCGGATCAACAAAAATGGCTGCGCGGCGATCAATCGGCCGGAGAGCAGAATTGCCGCCCAAAAAGAACTAGAAACGGCCGCGGCGGCGGGGATCAAAATTATCTGCCGGGACGATGACGATTTTCCCGAGTGGCTGCTGAATATCCCCGACCCGCCGCTGATTCTTTACGTCAAGGGCCGGACCGCCACCCTGAACAGCCCCGGCATCGGCATCGTCGGTTCCCGGGCCGCCAGCTCCTATGGCTTGAAGATGGCGGAAGATCTGGGCAGACAACTGGCCCGCCAGGGACTGGCCGTGATCAGCGGCCTGGCCCTCGGGATTGATGCCGCCGCCCACCGGGGCGCCCTGAGGGCAAGAGGCAGCACCGTCGCCGTCCTGGGGTGCGGGCTGGATGTGATCTATCCCGCCGAAAACCGCAAACTTTTCGAGGCAATCCCTGACCACGGAGCCATTGTCTCCGAATATCCGCTTGGCACCAGACCGGACAGCTTCCGTTTTCCAGCCCGGAACAGGATCATCAGCGGTCTGGGGTTGGGTGTGGTGGTTGTCGAAGCCGCCCAGCGGTCCGGCTCGCTGATTACCGCCTCCCACGCACTCGATCAGGGCCGGGAGGTTTTCGCCGTTCCCGGCCGGGCCGACTCCATCAAAAGCACCGGGACCCACCGCCTGCTGCAGGCCGGCGCCAAACTGGTCCTCAACATAAATGATATCACCAGCGAACTTATCCATCTTGGAATTACCGATAAATCAAAGAAACGGGCGGACAAGAGCGTAATGCCGGTGGCAGTGGAGCTGAACCCAGAAGAAAAAAAGATACTGGCTCAGCTTGAAGTCTATCCAAAAAGTGTCGATGATGTTATTGTCGCCACCAATTTAGCGGCTGAAAGAGTTAGCGAGCTCCTGCTTATTCTGGAGCTGAAGGGTCTGTGCGAGGTTCTGCCTGGGCAACAATATCAGATCAAACAATAAAAACGTAACCGATCACAGGCCGCGACCTGCTCGTTTAGGGCTGGAACCACGCCTGTAGGTGTTTGCTGGGTGCCGAAGATGCGAAACATCGGGCTTGCAGACGATAACCAGCCGATAACGAAGCTGCTTCGGTGCCTGCGATCGCTTACCGATAACGGAAACAATAAATGTCCAAGTCCCTGATCATAGTCGAGTCACCAGCCAAAGCCCGGACCCTGCAGCGTTATCTGGGAAAATCCTTTTCCGTCAAGGCCTCGGTTGGTCATATCCGCGATCTGCCGGTAAGCAGTTTAGGCGTCGATATCGAAAATGATTTTTCCCCCAACTATGTGACGATCCGGGGTAAAAACAAAATTATCAGCGATCTGAAGGCGGCCGCCAAACAGGCCGACGAGATCTACCTGGCGCCTGACCCCGACCGGGAAGGGGAGGCTATCGCCTTTCACATTGCCGAATCCCTCAAAAATATCAAGAAGCCGATTCATCGCGCTCTGTTTCACGAACTCACCAAAAAGGCGATTCTGAAGGCCATTGAGGATTCAACCGACCTGAACCATAAGCTTTTCGAGGCGCAGCAGGCCCGACGCATCCTCGACCGGCTGGTCGGCTATCAGATATCTCCCCTGCTCTGGGAAAAAGTCCGCCGGGGCCTTAGCGCCGGCCGGGTGCAGTCGGTGGCGGTGCGGATGATCTGCGAGAGAGACCAGGCCATCCACGAATTCAAGGCGGAGGAGTACTGGAGTATCATCACGACTCTGGAGGGCGGCACTCCGCCGCTTTTAATGGCCGCGCTTGAAAAAATCGCCGGCAAAAATATCGGCACCAGGAAGAGTCTGATCGACAACCAGGCAACCGCCGATCGAATTTGCGCGGAATTGAGGGATTCGGAATTCACCGTCGCCAAGGTGGCCAAAAAACAAAAAAAACGAAACCCGGCCCCGCCGTTTATCACCAGCTCCATGCAGATGGAGGCAAACCGCAAACTGCGCTTTTCGGCGAAGAAAACCATGACCCTGGCCCAAAAACTCTACGAGGGTATTGAACTGGGCGAAGAAGGCCCCACCGGCCTCATAACCTACATGCGGACCGACTCCACCAGGCTCGGCGATGATGCGGTAGCCTCTGCCCGGGACTATATCAGCACCACTTTCGGAGATAAATTCCTGCCCGCCAAGGCCAATGTCTACCGCACCAAGAAATCAGCCCAGGATGCCCACGAGGCGGTCCGCCCCACCGACACCTTCAACACTCCCGAAAAAATGGCGGGACTCCTCGACAAGGATATGCTGGCCTTATATTCCCTGATCTGGAAACGTTTCGTCGCCTGTCAGATGACGCCGGCCATCTTCGATCAAACCGCCATCACGGTGACGGCCGGGAAATACGATCTGAAAGCGACCGGTTCGATCATGCGTTTTCACGGGTTCATGAAGCTCTATGTCGAATCGACGGATGATCAGGCAGCCGACAAGTCGTCAGCCTCCGATTCGGAGCTCAACCTCCCCGACCTGAAGGAAGGGGAAAAGCTTACCCTCAAGGACATCGAGCCGGCCCAGCATTTCACCCAGCCCCCGCCCCATTATACGGAAGCCACCCTGGTCAAGGCTCTGGAGGAAAACGGCGTCGGCCGGCCCAGCACCTATGCCTCGATCATCTCGACCATCCAGGACAAAGAGTATGTCATCCTTGATAAGCGCCGCTTCCATCCCACCGATCTCGGCAAACTGGTTAACGAACTTCTGGTCAAACATTTTCCTAAAATCATGGATGTTGAATTCACCGCCAACATGGAAGCACAGCTCGATCAGGTCGAGGAGGGTTCCCGGGAATGGCGGCAACTGCTGAAGGATTTCTACGGGCCCTTCAAGGAAACGCTGGAGAAGGCACGCAAGGAGATGGAATCGGTCAAAAGCGCCACCACCCCCACCGACATCCCCTGTCCCGAGTGCGACGGCATGATGGTCATTCGTTGGGGGAGAAACGGAGAATTCCTGGCCTGCGAAAACTACCCCACCTGTAAACATACCCAGGATTTCCGCAAAGACGCCGACGGCAAGATTGTCCCGATAGAGCGGGACGCCCCGGAAGAGTCCGGCGAAAAATGCGAGAAGTGCGGCCTGCCGATGGTTTACAAACATGGCCGCTTCGGAAAGTTCCTGGCCTGTTCCGGCTATCCGGCCTGCAAACACATCAAGGCGCAAACCACCGGCGTACCATGCCCCGAGGAAGGCTGCGGCGGCGAGATTGTCCAGAAAGTTTCAAAACGAGGCAAGGTCTTTTACAGCTGCAACCGCTACCCGAAATGCACCTTCGCCATCTGGGACAAGCCTGTCAACAAAGCCTGCCCCCTCTGCGGCTCTCCCTACCTGGTCGAAAAAACCAGCAAAAAAGAGGGCCGGCAACTGCGTTGCCCCGAAAAAACCTGCAAATACAGTGAATCGCTAGAGGACGAAGGCTAAGATTCAGGTTTACTACAATTCCCGATGGGTTATCACACCACCCATGATGGTCAGGACCGCCTTGCCGGTCAACTCCTTGTCGATGAACGGTGAATTTTTGCTCTTGGAGACAATGGTTTCCTCAGCATAGATAAAAACTTTTTGTGGATCGACCACCGTGAGATCGGCCCGGCGGCCGATTCCCAAATCGCCTCCCTCCACCCCCAGAATCCGGGCCGGATTGACGGACAGCAGCTCAACCATGCCGGCGGGCGAAAGCACCCCCTGCCGAACCAATTCCATGGTCAGGGGGAGAGAGGTTTCCAGGCCAATTATGCCGTTGGCGGCTTGATCAAATTCCAGATCCTTTTCAAGCCGGCTATGGGGAGCGTGATCGGTGGCAATAACATCGATGGTACCGTCGGCCAGTCCGGCGATTATCGCCTGGCGGTCCGCCTCGGAGCGAAGAGGCGGGTTCATCTTGGCATTGGTGTTGTAATCCCCGACATCACTTTCGGTCAGGGTAAAATAATGGGGCGCGGTTTCGGCGCTAACCTTGCATCCCCTGGCCTTGGCCCGACGAATCAGCTCAACCGCCTCGACCGTACTGACATGGGCGATATGAACGGGTTGGCCGGTATACTCCGCCAGGGCCAGATCCCGATAAACCGAAATGCTTTCAGCGACATTTGGTATACCCGGGAGCCCGAGGCGGATCGAGATCTCGCCCTCGTTCATCGCCCCGCCCCGGCTGAGGGAAACCTCCTCCGAATGGGAAATGACCAGCAGACCGTGGTTGGCGGAATACTCCAGGGCTCGCCTGAACAACTGGCCGTTACTCACCGGCAAGCCGTCATCCGAGATCGCCACCACCCCGGCCCGCTTCATCTCGCCGATATCGGCCAGCTCTTCTCCCCTGGCTCCATTACTGATACAGCCAACCGGATAAACCCGGCAGGAGGCCCCGACCGCCTTGGCCATGATAAGGGCGGTAACTCCTTGCGAATCATTAACCGGAAAGGTATTCGGCATGCAGGCCACAGCGGTGAAGCCGCCAGCCGCCGCCGCCCGGGCCCCGGATTTGATGGTTTCCTTATACTCTTGCCCAGGCTCCCTTAAATGGACATGCATATCGATCAATCCCGGCAACAGCCACTTGCCGGCAAGGTCGATGCGCTCGCAACCGGCGGGAGTTTCCATCCCCCCCCCGGGTTCGACAAATTCGGCAATTCGGCCGTCGACGATCAGGACATCGGCCTGCCGGTCCGTGTTGTTCAAGGGATCGATCACCCTGCCGTTTTGCAGAAATAGCGGGCCATGGCTCTGGTTTATGTAGTTGCCGCCAGCCGGGGACATTTTCATTCTCCTCCCATCAGCAGATAGAGCAGGGCCATCCTAACCGCCACCCCGTTGGTAACCTGGTCGAGGATTACCGAGCGGGGGCCGTCGGCAATCGCCGGATCGATCTCCACCCCGCGATTAATCGGACCTGGATGCATGATCAGCGCGTCCGGTCTGGCCAGTCGCATCAACGCTTCATTGATCCCGAAAAAGGTGGCATATTCGCGCAGGGAGGGAATCAGCGGATCCAGCAGCCTTTCGCGCTGGATCCTCAAAGCCATCACCACATCCGCGTCGGCAACAGCGTCCCGAGGGTCCAGGCAAACCTTGGCCCCCAAGTGCTCTACTTCGAGCGGCACCATGGTCGCGGGTCCGCTGACCGACACCGCGGCGCCCATTTTGGTAAAGCCGATTATATCCGAGTGGGCGACCCGGCTATGGCCAATATCGCCGATAATCGCGATCTTGAGGCCGGTGAGTTCACCTTTGTGCTCAATGACGGTCATCATATCAAGCAAGCCCTGACTGGGATGCTCGTGGGTACCGTCGCCGGCATTGATCACCGAGGTCTGGAGATGGCGCTTCAGCAGGTTGGCGGCGCCGGACGAGGAATGGCGGATAATCACCATGTCCGGATTCATGGCTTGCAGGTTAAGGGCTGTATCGACCAGGGTTTCACCCTTGACGGCGCTGCTCGAAGATGCCGATATATTGAAGGTGTCGGCGCTCATCCGCTTGGCGGCGATCTCAAAGGAAAGCCTGGTCCGGGTACTGGGCTCGAAAAACAGATTAATCACGGTCCGGCCGCGCAGGGTGGGAACTTTCTTGATTGATCGGGAGGATATTTCCTTGAATGATCTGGCCGTCAACAGGACAAGCTCAAAATCCTCGACGGACAGGTCCGCCAGGCTCGTAAGGTGCTTATGATTGAAAAAATGTCCCGTTTCCATAATCAAATTGATATATCATAAAACTTTGACGGCAGGAAAAGCAAGCAGTCTGTCATTTGTGCCGGCAGGCGTAAGGTGAAAAGGTCGAAATTAGTTAGCAGGGTTCCAGGATTCAAGGGAAAAAGACCACTGATTTTTTTAAATCTCCCACCTCGACTCAGTGGATTACCTTGCCGAAACGCTGCCAGCGCACGTTAAAATCTTCCCTGTCCCAGGACCAGTATAACACGTAGGCCTTACCCTTCAGATCCTTAAAGTCGACAAACCCCCAGAACCTGCTGTCGTGGCTGTTGTCGCGATTGTCGCCCATTACGAACAGGGATGCGGCCGGAACGGTTACCGGTCCGAAATTGTCCCGGGGGCTCTTGCCTGCCGGGATGACATAATCACTCTCAATGACACCCGGATCGTTCTCAAGCCGAACCCCGTTGATATAGACCTTTTTATCAATTATCTCCACCGTATCTCCCGGCAGACCTATTACTCTTTTTATAAAATCCTGGGAGGGATTGAGGGGGAATTTAAAAACCAGGACATCGAGGCGTTCAGGCTCCTTGAGCGGAATCACTACCGTACCGGTAAAGGGATTACGTAAACCGTAAATAAATTTGCTGACCAGAATGTGATCGCCGATCAGCAGGGTCGGAATCATCGAGCCGGAAGGAATTTTAAAGGCCTGAACAACAAAAGCACGGATAAATAAAGCCAGCAGCAGCGCGATAATGATTGCTTCGGCATATTCCCGAAATAATGATTTTTTCTTCCGGGAGATTTTCTTGAAATCTAGCAAAAAGGGCTCCTCTTTTCTCGGGTGGGGGTGATAACTGCGATACTCATACCCCATAACCAAGCTATTTACAAGATCGTTTATACCTACAGGGCAACATCACCATCCGGCCCAAAGCCAACTGCTCTTTAAATCCACCGGGCCAATTTACTCAACACCTGAATCCGTGATGGCTTAGTGGGGAATTTTGTTTTATCAGTTTGTGTTTTGATGAAAAAATCGTTTTCCCCTAAGTCGCCATAACTCACCCCCGCCGCCCTGCGGGGCGCTCGATAACGGTGCATCTGCCGTGTTGGCAACTAATTGATATACCATTTAGTGTTATCTACAACATTATCAGGAGTTTAACGGCACCAAGCCCAAAACTTCGAATAAAACACGTAAAAACAGCGCCTTAACTTCATTGTTTCTGTAAGACCCCATTATCGATTTTGTATCCGAACGCCTTCAGGATAGCGGCCTGTTTTTCAGTCGGCTCTTCAATGATCCTTTCGGGCTTTCTCTCTCCCTTTTTCCATACCAGGCATG
>JAWOIQ010000049.1:0-32902 GCA_046484585.1 Desulfurivibrionaceae bacterium | reverse complement strand
ATGTCCGGTCTGCGGCACCGGCGACGGCGAGTTTCACGCCTTCGGCTGTCCGGTGGAGATCTGCCCCTGGTGCGACGGGCAGCTGACCAACTGCGAATGCCGCTTTACCAGGACCGGTCGCGACCAGTTCAGCCGGGATTCTCATCTTGATGAATTGCTGACCCTGCTGGAAGAGGAGGGCAGAATCCCTTTTGTCGCCGAAGAGCATCGACCCACCTTTATGACCGAAGACAGCTAAGGGATTACCGGTTGCGCCTGCCCTAATCCACGTCGCCGGTAATCGCTTGGCGCGGCGATTCAGATTTTTTAAAGCTGAATCTTTCCAGTTTCTACCGGCCTCTATTTCATTCCCCCACCTTGGCTCCCGGCTCCCGGCTCCCGGCTCCCGGCTCCTGTATTCTAGCTCCCGGCTTCTGTAGTCTTGTCCGATCCAAGCCCAAAAAAAAAGCCCGCTGTCCGGGATGACCGGGCAGCGGGCTTTTTAGTTTCTGTCACAACCGTCTTACTTGCTGCTCTCGATAAACTTGTAAAACTCGGTATCGGAAGAGAGGATCATCCGGGTGTTCTTGCCGACCGCATTTTCGTAGAGCTCAAGGCTCTTCCAGAAGGCGTAGAACTCGGAATCCTTATTGTAGGCATCGGCGTAGATCTTGGCGGCCTCGGCATCGGCCCGGCCCATGATCCCTTCCGCTTCGCGATTGGCGGCCGAGTTTATTTCCTTCAGTTCGCGGTTGACCGTTCCGAGGATCTCGGCCTTCTCGCCCTCGCCCATCGAGCGCTTCTCGGCGGCAATCCTTTTGCGCTCCGAAATCATCCGCTCGTAAACCTTGACGCGCACCGAATCGATATAGTTGACCCGCTTGAACATTACGTCGACAAGCTCGATGCCGTATTGCGGGGTAACCTCGGAGGCGCTCTCATGAATAAGATCGGCAATCTTGTCCCGGCCGAGCTTGACCAGCTCCCTGGCTTCCTCGGGGTTGCCGCCGACCATGGTTACCGGCGAATAATCGGAACTTCTGATGATCTCCACCAGATCGTTCTTGTTGACATGATCGCGCACCGTGCCGTCCAGGATATCGTCCAGGATCGTCTGGGCCCGGGCTTGGGTCCTGACCGCCTGCATGAAGGTCAGGGCGTCGGTTATCCGCCAGCGGGCCGTGATGTCCAGAAAGACATAGGTCTTGTCATTGGTGGGGATCTGGTTGGGATCGCCGTCCCAGATCAGGATCTTCTTCTCAAAGAGGTTGACGGTCTGGATAAAGGGGGTTTTCAGATGAAGACCGGCCTCGGTGATCGGTTTCCCGACCGGTTTCCCGAACTGGGTTATCACCGCCTGCTTGCCTTCGGGCAGGATATAAAAGCCGTCCCAGGTCACGATAGCCAGGGAGACTACCGCTATTATCAATATTATTCTGACAAACGAGTTCACGATTCAGCACCTGTTGGTTAAGTGTTCAGCAGCTTATTGGTTGCCTTTATTGAGATTCAGCAACGGCAGGATTCCCTTCTGCTTCTCGTCGACGATAAAGACCTCGTCGACCTTGGGCAGCACGGTCTGCATGGTTTCGAGGTACATTCTCTTGCGGGTGACATCCCTGGCCCGGTTGTACTCCGTCAGGATGTCCAGAAACCGGGAGGTCTCGCCCTTGGCCTTGTTGACTCGCTGGACCGCATAACCCTGGGCCTCTTCCAGGACCTGCTTGGCCCGGCCGCGGGCCCGGGGGATTTCGCGGTTGTAATTTTCCTCCGCCTCGTTGACCAGCCGCTTCATATCCTGATCGGCCTCGTTGACCTCGTTGAAGGCCGGTTTGACCGGATCGGGCGGATTGACGTCCTGGAGCTGGACCTTGACGATATAGACGCCGCTCTCGTAGCGGTCCAGAATCTCCTGCATTGCCTGGGCGGTCGTGGATGCCAGCAACTGGCGATTGCCGAGGATATAGTCGAAATCCATATTGCCGACGTTGCGCCGGATGCTGGTTTCGGAAATATCCCGGACCGCTTCCCTGACATCGGTTATCTTGTAAAGATAGTCGAAGGGATCCTTGATCTTGTACTGGACGATCCACTCGAAATCGATGACGTTCTTATCGCCGGTCAGCATCAGGGACTCGTCATCGTAGCCCTGTTTGGAATACTGGCTGCGCTGCGCGGCCTGGCGGGTCCTGAAACCGAACTCCTCCTTGCGCACCGTTTTCACATCGACCTTGGTCACATCGTCGACCAGGGGGATCTTGAAATTGAGTCCCGGACCCACGGTTTTCAGGTACTTGCCCAAACGGAGAACGACCCCTTCTTCCCCGGGCTTCACCGTAAAAAAGGAGGAACTGGCCACGCTGATCACCAGGATCACGCCGATAACCATCGCCAATCTACCGAGCCCCGGGCCGCCCGCGGAAGAGCGACGAACACCGCCTTCTCCACCGTCGCCTCCGGACCCGCCGCCGCTGAAAGCTTCCTTGACCTTCTGGATCAATACCGCGATAAGCTCTTCGGGGGTCTGCGGACCTTTCTTCTTCCCCCAAGGATTCTGTTCATCTTCCCATGCCATTTTGTCTAACCTTTTTAAGTGTTTTATGGTACGTGCAAACAACCTTCGCAAATTTGCCCGGTCATTACAAGTTATTTTTTCACCCCCCTGAATCCGTGACGGCTTAGTGAGGGATTTTGTTTTATTCGTTTGTTGTTACGTAAAATTATCGTTTTTTCACTGGGGCGCCTCGATTCACCCCGCCGCCCTGCGGGGCGCCAGATAACGGCGCATCTGCCGCGTTGGCAACTCGTTGATATACCATTAGTATTATCAACATCGTTGCCGCCTTGCATCTGCACCGTTCTCGAACGCTCGCGGATTCAGGAGCCCGCTAAAGCCTTGGCCCAGGCGAGCCAGACGGCCAGCAAAGTCAGGGTGAGCATAGCAGTTTGTTTACCCGACCACGACCATGAACGCAAGGTATTCCAGGGCAGGCGCCAGGCCGCGCCCAAGAGCAGACCGACCACCAGCCCCCATAGATGGGCGCCCAGGTCGGTTCGCTCTCCCGAGGAACCCAGCATGGCCAGCAGGGCCGCCCCGGCTCCGATGGGCAACAGAACCGAGCGCAGATTGGTTAATTTCAACTGAATACCGCAGAGCAGGCCGACCGCAGCGAAAACCGCGGTTGAGAAGCCGACCGAGATATGGCCGGTTCCCCGGGCCGCTACATTGACATAGTTGGCGATCGTCCCGGCGAAGATCACCATAAACCAGCCGAGGCCGGTGCCGAATACCTTACTCAGGTAATGGATGATCACCCCGCCGATAAAGAGATTGCCCAGCAGGTGGCCGGGGCCGGAGTGCAGGGTCAGGGCGGTTATCAGGCGCCACCATTCGCCGCCCTCGAGAATGGCCCGGGAGTCGACGGCGCCCCGGCTGAACCAGGCGCTGTCCGAGGAGAACGGCCCGGTAATCATATGGAAGACCAGCAGGGCGCCCATCAGCAACACGGTCGGCGGCCGCTTTTCCTCATCGACCATAGTGCCCGCCCCATGGTTTTTCGGCGGGGGCCAGTTCCGGTTTTCTCTTTCGTAATCCTGAATCTCCAGCGCGGCCCGCTCGGCTTGATCTTCTTCGACCATTACCAGGTAATCGGGGTATCGATATTCGCTGAGATTGGCGATTCCCGCCGAAAGCAACACCAGGGACCAGAGCTCGGCCTGCCGGCGGTCCTGGGTTGCTGCCGTCGCGCTGTATTGCTTGTTGATGCTTTCCAAATCGGCACCATTATCCCGGTGAAGAAGCGTTGCCGGGCCAGCCGGCAATCGTTGGCGCTGTCTTGACAATCACCGGAAAGCCAGTTAATAAGTCGGCCGTCGCTTTCGATATTATAAGGTAAATAAATATCGGCGAAATGCGTATGAATAGAGTTAATGTAAGCTAAGCATGCAGCGGGATAATCGCAAGGGGATATCGGGGGGGTAATGCCGAAATGCAAAAGGTAAAGAAAAGGCAGAAGAAAAAAATCGATGGTGCCGAAGAGAGGACTTGAACCTCCACGAGGAAACCCCCACTAGACCCTGAACCTAGCGCGTCTACCAATTCCGCCACTTCGGCACATCGAGTGGCGACTTTAAATATTTAACAAGCATTTTGTCAAGGATTTTTATTTACCGCGCCCCCGCTTTTTTTTAAGGTGCGGGAATCTTTCAGTCACCGGAATCGACAAGGAACATGAAACTATACCGAAGTCTCGACGAAATACCCGCCAAGCCGGTCAGGCCCTTTGTGACCATCGGCAACTTCGACGGGGTCCATCTGGGCCATCAGATCCTGTTCAGCGAGGTGATCGTCAAAGCTAAACGCCACAAGGGGACCAGTGTCGCCATCACTTTCGATCCTCATCCACTACAGGTGGTCAGGCCGGAGAGCGGTATCAAGCTGATTTCGACCACCGGGCAGAAAATCGAACTGATCGAGATGGCCGACATCGACATCCTGGTCGTCCTGCCGTTCACTAAAGAGCTGGCCGCCACCCCCGCCGACAGCTTCATCGACGAACTTCTCGAAAAACTCGGGATCAACGAACTGGTGGTGGGTTACGATTACGCCTTCGGCCGGGGCAGGGAGGGCGATATCTCCTTTCTTAAGGATAAAGGGGCCAGGGAGGGGTTTGCGGTCTCCGTGGTCGAAGCCTACCATGTCGATGAGATGCTGGTCAGCAGCTCGAAGATCAGGGAACTGGTTCGGGAAGGAAGGATGCGGGATGTCAAGAAACTGCTGGGCCGTTATTACCAGATCAGGGGCGAGGTCAGGGTCGGCAAGCAGCGGGGCGGCGCCAAAATCGGCTTCCCTACCGCCAACCTGCGCATCGCCCCGGAGGATCTCTGCCCCAAGCACGGGGTCTACGTGACCCAGGTTACCTATGGCGGTAAATGCTACGGCGGAGTTTTGAATATCGGCCATAACCCGACCTTCGCCGACACCGACCCCGATCAGGGGATCTCTGCCGAAACCCATATCTTCGGGTTCAACCAGGACATCTACGGCCAGCCGATCAAGGTCAATCTCCTTCGGTTTTTGCGGGATGAAAGGAAATTTTCCGGTCCGGAGGAACTGGCAAGACAGATCGTCAAGGATATCGAGGATGCCAAGCAGGTGCTGGCCGATGCCCAGAAAGAAGTGCTTCTCTCCTGCGAGGATCGCTTCAACCACTGATGGCGTCGCAAAAATCGCCAGCTCCTGCGTTGCTGCAAATTGTCTCGTCATTGCAGCGTACTGAAGTACGCTTCATTCCTCGAAATTCGCGCGCCTTGGATCTGACGATTTTTGCTTAGCCATCCCCATTTTTTGTTTTTTTGATGAACTCATCACTGATGGCTCGCAAAAAGCACCCAAAAGGGGCAGGCAGGTACTTCAAGCCCTAAAGTCACTTATTGTTTAGATAAATCTTAAGTAGTTGTTTGGTCCGCCGCCGGGGGAGACCTGAAAACTCCGTCATATATTAATCACCCGCGAGGGCTTACCTGTTATTCAGCACAATGTTGTCACCACCCTTGACCGTTATCGGTCCCATGTACCAGCCGGTGCTGCTGGAGTTGCCTAGATATCTCTGGTGCTTGTCGCCCAGGGTTGTTGATACGACGATGTAATACGTTCCCGGTTCATTCAGCAGCAAGGTGTATTTTCCCTCTGCGTCCGTCCTCTGTTGAGCCGGGAATTTAACCGGTCCGCAGCTGTTGGAAGCAATCCCATAGTAGCCGTCAGTTTCTATGCAGGGCTCGATCTGCGCCTTGACATACCTGTTGGTCAGCGGTTCTCCGTTACTATTTGTAAGGGTGCCGGTGATTTGTATATGATCCTCGCGAAAGAGGAAAGCATACTTGGTTCCCAGATCAGTGACGGTCCCGGCGGTTACGTTAACCAGCCGGTAATCGGTCCAGGTATAATCGCCCGCCTCGGGCGGTCCCAGGGGTTCCGGCGTTGCAAGCGGACTTCTTTTCGTCAGTCTCATGTAATACGTACCTTCCGGGACACTTGCGGAAATCCGCCCGGAGGAATCGGAGGGCCCGAAGATGTAGTCCGCGTTCTTGAAATATTTCTCCATCGGCGGCGTTTGATTCCCATTTTGCAGATACAGATAAGCAGAAGAAAGAGCCTTCTCCGCCCCGTCGTTTTTATACTTGAAGGTCATCCGCAAGGTACCGTCTGCTGCCGCAGCATTGCCGCTCAGCATAAAGGTTATTGCCGAGATAACCGCGATTATTGTCAAAATGCGCTGCTTAGCCATGATCAACCTCCCTGCGATTTTTTACGTAGTGCAACTTCTCATCCTTTTAGATCAGCACTTTAAAACTAAACCAAAACGAATGAACTAAATTTTTATAATAATTGTTAAAATAAATCCCCGATTTCAGCGGAAATCAGTATATAAAGTTCGTTCCAAAACAGGACTGCTCGAAGTCTGCGGAATAGGATGCCGGAATAGCGGGAAAATCATTTCGGATCGAATATCATAAAGATTGAGAGCCCGGCCTTTGAGAAATTTGTTGAAGAAAACTTTGATGGGTCGCGAAAACTGATTTTCCACGTCATTGCGGCGAGTAAAGCGACGAAGCAATCCAGTATTTTCAACTAGCTATAATGTTTCCGGATTACTTCGCATCGCTCGCAATGACTTGATTTTTTACTTTGTGCGGGTTAGTCGACTTTTATGTACCTGAAATTTTCAATTCTTCTTTCAGCAACACTTATCCTGGTGACCCTGAGCATCGCCGGGGAAATTAAGCCGGGACCGTTTAGCTCCCAAGATAAGGGTGTTGTCAGCGGCCAGATCAAGATTGAAGGGCAGGGCCCTATGCCTGGTGGGATAGTAGCTTTTTTCAATACCCGGGCAGGCTATCCCCGTAAAACAGACAGTCTTCGCCGCATTCCCGACCGGATCACCACGGTTGATCGGGATGGCAGATTCTCCGTTGAACTGCCCGCGGGGGATTATAATCTCGGGGTTATCATCAGGGACATAGCCAAAAGTGAAATCGGGCCGCCGGGCCCAGACGAAAAGTCATTTTCCGCCTTGGACGAGAAGAACAGGGGCAGGGTTTTCAAAGTAGCCGGCAATGGCAAAGCACAGGAGTTGGGGACCATTACCGTTTCATCCCATGAACTGGAGCGGGAATCGATTGATTTTTTTACGGTCATGGGAACCTTGATCGATGTAAATCGTCAGCCTTTTGCAAACGCCTGGATACTGGTAAAACTGAATCCTGATTCCCAGAAACCGTACTTTATCTCCGAAAAAACCGGCGCTTCCGGAAAGTTTGAGCTGCAACTGCCGGCCGGCCGGCCTTGTTTTCTGATTGCCAGGGATGAACTTAAGGCCGGACAGCCGCAACCCGGCAGGCATGTGGGCGCCTATACCGGTGAAAATCCCGTGTTTGACCAGAAAAAACCTGAGCCCAATCCTGTTCCGCTTACCGGTGAAGCAGGGGAAACCATCACCGGCATCAAGATACTGGTAATCAAGGTTACCGACGCTGAATTGCAGAAAGGAAATATGCAGAGGCAGCCGATAAAGGAAGCACGAGAATCTAAAATTACGGCCGGGAAATAATATCTTTTATAAATTTTTTTTCCGGGGCTGGAGTCTTTCTGTTTTCTTTTTTGCAAACCCCCCCGGAACGCTTTTAAAGAACCCGGCCTAAGGGGCCCCTTTTAATGGGTGTCTCCTTTTTTTAAAGTCGGGAAGCAGGCCGTGGCCGCCGGTAAACATGCCATCCGGGAACCGGGCAACGACCGCTTATAACAGGGGCCGGGGGGACTGATCCCCGGTGTGTTTTTCCGAATCCGGCGGAAGAATAATCCACTTGTCATACAAAAAAACAGTTGACTTTTATGTTCATAATATAAATATATGTTTATATGTTTTATTGCTTATGAGGTTTGTCTTCCTCGACTGGAAAATAAACCCCCTGGCCTGGTTGAAGAGGTGTGCACTTGGGCAAAAATAACGGCGTTGAAAATCCACCGGATGTCGGGTGTCGGGATGTCGCCTTTATGGTCAAGGCGCTGGCCGACGAAAATCGTTTGCGGATCATCCGAAGTATTGCGGAAGGGAAAAAATCGGTTTCCCGAATAGTTGAGGATCTTGGAATTTCCCAGCCCCTGGCCTCGCACCATCTCAAGGAACTCAAGCGGGCTCTGCTGGTGACTATCGAAAGGAGCGGCCCTTTTGTTTATTACGAATTGACGGATCGCCGCATTGTGCCGATCCTGACCGAATTGAACGAATTAGCGGCGCATCTGCTGGCTAATCGGAAGGCATTTTGACTTTTTACGACGCCATCAAAAAAACAAGGTGAACCATGAAAGAACTACAGGACATTCTTGACGCCATGGAACCGGCCGAGGCCCTGGCGGCCTTGGCGCCGCAACTCCGGAAATCCCTCTCTCATCTCGACGAGGAAGCCAGGGTCGCTTTTGTGACGGGGCTGATCGATGAAGCGGGCGGGGACAAGGTTTCCAGCATGGTGCATCTCTGAATGGCCGAATGCATGGGCGAAGGTGTCGACCCAACGCAGATGTGCCAGACCCTGGTGGACAGGGTGGCCCAGTCGAAACAACTTATGGCGGTTGCCGACCCCGATATCCTGGTTCTTTTCGAGAGCTGGCTGGAGGAACTGGAGGAGGAGGTGGCTGCCTACCTGCGGCAGCATCCATCCACCGCGGCCGTGGAGCTTGCGGAACACCTGGGTCTGTCGAAGAGCGGCGCCGATTTTCTGCTGGCGAAAATCCGCCGCGAAAGCAATCCGCAAGGAGATTGAAGATGAAAAGATCGTGGCGTCCGGCACTACTTCTTCTGATCACAGCTCTGGGCATGGGGATGGGAACGGTTTCAACCTTTGCCGCCGACATGGCCGGAGTGCGGCAGGAGGCGGAACGTGGCGGCTATCGGCTGATCACGACCGATGATCTCTGGAACCTGGTCCAGCAGGACCCCGAAGGGGTTTTGCTGGTGGACACCCGTCAGGATTGGGAATATGCGGCGGGCCATATCGAGGGCGCGGTGAACTTTTCCATGGAACCGACCTGGCTTTCCCGCCTGACCAGGCGCGGTGAGTTGGAGCAGTTCCTCGGTCCGGGCCGGCAAAGGCATATCGTCTTCTACTGAGCGGGACTGGCCTGAGTCCGCAGTGACTCGGCAGCCCGGGTGGCTGTCTCACTTGGTTATCTTAATGTCTATCGCGATCCCCTCGGTTTTCCGGAGTGGCAGGAGAACGGCCTGCCCACGGCGACCGCCTCGACCATCGGCAGCATCGGGGCAGGTTCGCCCTCTTCGTCCGCCGGTACGGCCGGCATCATGCGGGGCTGGACGTTTTTCCTGACCCTTGCCGGTATCTTTCTTGGCGGCATGGCGCTCAATCTCACACCCTGCGTCTACCCCCTCATCCCCATCACCGTCTCCTATTTCGGCGGCCGCTCCGGCCAAGGGAAAGTGGTTCTGTTTTCCCATGGCTTCTTTTACATCGCCGGGCTGGCCATTACCAATTCGATCCTCGGGGTGGCGGCGGCCATGACCGGCGGCCTGATGGGCGCCATGCTGCAAAACCCGTGGGTGCTGATCGCGGTTGCCCTGGTTCTCCTGGTTTTTGCCAGCAGCCTCTTCGGATTCTGGGAACTGCGCCTGCCCGGCGGTCTGACCCGGGCCGCATCCAGAAATTATGCCGGTTATTTCGGCACCTTCTTCATGGGCATGACCCTTGGGGTGGTGGCGGCTCCCTGCATAGGACCATTCGTACTCGGTCTTCTGACCTGGGTGGCGAGCACAGCCGATCCGGTTTTTGGTTTCACCGTCTTTTTCACCTTGAGCGTCGGCCTCGGCCTGCCGCTCTTTATCCTTGCCATGTTCTCCGGCAGACTTGAGAATATGCCGCGCTCCGGTGAATGGATGAACTGGGTGAGAAAGGTCATGGGCTGGGTGCTGGTCGGCATGGCCGCTTATTTTATCCGGCCCCTTATGGCGGAGATGGTGAGTGTGATTGTTTACAGCGTGATTGCCCTTGCCGCCGGTCTCCATCTCGGCTGGCTCGATCGCAGTACCGCTGCCTTCAGAACCTTTGCCTGGATCAAGAAGGGCATCGGCCTGGCCGCAATCGCCCTGGCCGTTTTTCTGCTTGGCTCCTGGCTGCTGCGCGGCCCCGGCGTTGCCTGGCAGCCCTATACGCCGGCGGTTCTCGAACAGGCCAGGAGCGAGGGCCAACCGGTAATCCTGGATTTTTATGCCACCTGGTGCGCGCCCTGCCGGGAACTGGACGAAATCACCTTCCACGACCCTGAAGTCGTGAAGAAATCCGCCGAATTCGTCATGATCAAGATCGATCTTACCGGTGGCGACAATCCCGTCTATCAGCAACTCGTCAAGGAATATGAGGTCAAGGGGGTTCCAACCGTTGTTTTTCTCGATCAAACGGGCAGTGAACGTCATGACCTGCGCCTGGTGGATTTCCTGGGGCCGGACGAGTTTCTGCAATGGATGGCAAAAATTCAATAAAGGAGGAAAATCATGTCCAAGCTGCGAATCTTTCTCAACGACCCCCCCGGTAAAACCTGAAGCCATTTCAGGGAAATGTTGCCCGGGCTGGGCGATAATCTGAAACTGGAAGTAGAGCTTGTTGTCAAGCCGCGTCACGAATTCCAATCGATGGCCTATGAGGAACTCGGGCTTCCCAAGGCACCGGCCATCATGCTTGGCGCCGCGGTCCTGGTAGAGGGCCGCGATATCGAGGAACAGGAACTCGAAAATCTTGTCAATCACCATCTGGCCGGGAGATGATCCCTTCGGGTTTCGCGGGAGGCAGGGTGCCGGTCTATTTGATTAAACCAAAACAAGGAGATAGATCATGTTAAAGCTACGTTTTTTTCTGAACGAACCCAACGGCGGGCCGTGAAGGCATTTCAATAAAATGATGCCCAGTTTGGGCACAAAATACGACATCGACATTGAAGTCAATTCCAGGCCCAAGGCGGAGTATCTCACCGATGAATATTTCGCCCTCGATCTGCCGGTTGCCCCGGCCATCATGGTGGGCGATGAGATTGTTACCGAGGGCAAGGACGTCGACGATCACACGGTCGAGGCGGCCATCTGCCGGCATCTAGGCTTGCCGGAACCCGAACCCGAAGGCGGCGGCAAAGGCATTCTTGGCCGGGTGTTCGGTAAATAAAGGAGGAAGCGAAGCATGCGGAATGTCCCGGCTCAAGTGAATAGGAAGTCGGGCCTGCACCTGTTCAAAGCGGCGGCCCTGGTTCTTTTCATTGGCGGAGCGATTATGATTATGCATTTTACTCCGGTAAAGCATTATCTGACGTCGGACCAGCTCAACGCCTTGCTTGAGTTAGCCGGGTTCTGGGCGCCGGCTGTATACATGCTTTTCTACGCGGTCGGGGTCTGCCTTTTCGTTCCCGGCACGTTGCTCACCGCGGTGGGCGCCGCGATCTTCGGTCCGTATCTCGGTTTTGCCTATGTCTGGCTGGGGGCGATGCTGGGGGCCTCCGGCGCTTTTCTGATCGGGCGCTACCTGGGCAGGGATTTCGCCGCTTCGCTTATCGGCGCCCGCCTGGGGAAATACGATGAGGCGATCGGTCGGAACGGCTTTGCCACCGTGCTCTATCTGCGCCTCGCTTATTTTCCGTTCACACCGATGAACTTCGGCATGGGACTTACCAAGGTAAGTTTTGGCGATTATCTGTTGGGCACCGGTTTCGGCATTCTGGCAGGCACCTTTATCTTTACCTTCTTTATCGGCACCCTCGGCCAGGTATGGGCCGGCGGCGATTGGAGCAGGCTCAATGGCTGGCAGACCTATCTTTCGGTTGCGCTGTTTGTCTTTTCGTTTTTTCTGCCGAAGATTGCCAAGAAGATCCGGCGCGAAGTACCACAATAAATAAGGGAGAATTATATGGATTTCATGTTTTTGGGACAACTGGTTGCGCTCGGCCTGGGCGGCGGATTTCTGTCGGGGTTACTTGGTTTGGGCGGGGCGATTTTCATGATCCCGCTGCTCCTCTATGTTCCGCCTCTCGTCGGTATAGGCCAGCTTGACATGAAAGAGGTGGCCGCGATCAGTATGGTGCAGGTGCTGTTCGCCTCGCTCTCCGGGCTTATCGTTCATCACAAAAACAGGTTCGTCAGTACAAGCCTGCTGCTCACCATGGGTCTTTTCAATGCCTTGGGGAATCTCGGCGGTTCGCTGTTTTCCAAATACACCGGAAGCGCCTTTCTTATTGCCATCTTCGCGACCATGGCGGTGATCGCGGCAGTAGTCATGTTCATCCCCAAGCGGGAGCAGGGCGGAGACATCACGCCCGATCAGCTGGTATACAACCGGCCGTTGGCCGCGGCCTTGAGCCTTGCCATTGGCCTTTTCGGCGGCATGGTCGGGGCGCCCGGCGCCTTTGTCTATATTCCGGCGATGATCTATATCCTGAACATCCCCACCCGGATCGTTATCGGCAGCACCCTGGGCATCGTCTTATTCGGGGCGGTGATGGGCACCGTCGGTAAGGCCATGACCGGCCAGATCATCTGGCCCTATGCGATCGCCCTGGTGATCGGCACTATTCCCGGCGCCCAATTGGGCGGACGGGTGAGCAAGAAAACCAATACCAAACATTTACGTTACGCCATCGCCGTGATCATTGCCGTCACCGGTTTGCGTATGTGGTACCAGGTGATTACCGGGCAGTAGCCTGAATCCGTGAGGGCGTCGCGGAAAATTTTGCTTTATCGGCAGTTGCAGGCGCCGTGAAACACAAACAACGGAGGACGGCCATGAGTGACAAGAAGAATGTATCGATCATGATTTTTCACGACGAACTATGCCAGGTTTTCAACGGCCTGATGACCGCGATGAGCCTGCAGCGGGCCGGGGCCGAGGTGACCGTTTTCTTCGGTTCCCGGGGCATCAACGCGGTGCATAAGGAAAAGATTAAGGATTTGAAGTGTCTGCCGGATCAGCCGGAAGAAGAGCAGGAAAAAGTGATGGCCCGCATGGAAGAGATGAACCTGCCCATGCCCGAGGATATGCTGCTCATGCTCCATATGGAGGGTGCGAGACTTTTGGCCTGCCCTCTGAACAAGAATGTTTTTGAATTCCAGGATGACGACTTCGTGGAAGGCATCGTGCTTGCCGACCCGGATACCTATTATACGGATATTGTCATGCAGGCCGACATGAATCTGGTATTTTAATAAAAAAGGAGATTGCCATGACCAAAAAATTCGTTTTGAACATCACCCATGCAACCGATGACCAGGACCGGGCCAATGCCGCCATGGCCTTGGCTGCCTCGCTGGTCAGCGAAGGGGCGGACCTGATCATATTTTACATTTTCGAAGGCGCGATGCTGGCCAAGAAAGGGGTGGCGGAAACCATCCGGGGCAGAAATTTCGCTCCGGTCGCCGATCTTTTTCCCCTGCTCCTGGAAGAGAAAGTCCCCATGTATCTTTGCGGCGCCTGCGCCAAGACCTACGATCTGAAAGAGGAAGAGCTGGTCGAAGGAGTGAAGATCGTCCACATTCCGACTATAGCGGCCGAAATGATGGACCGGGAAGCCTTGACCTTCTGATGGCGTCCCCAAAAGTCGCCAGCTCCCGGGTTGCTGCAAATTGTCTCGTCATTGCAGCGTACTGAAGTGCGCTGCATTCCTCGAAATTCGCGCGCTTTGGATCTGACGATTTTCACCCCGCAAGGGGGTATTGCATGCTTAGCCATCCCGAGACTTTTTGCGAACTCATCAAACGTAACTTCAACACCTTTGTAACCGGCTATGTTCAGTAAATGGTTGTCGCCGCTGACATCCGGCCTGCTTTGGTCTGCACATACTCAACCCCATCTTTCCGACCTGATTCCATCCCGGCCCCCCTCCTTATCAGTCGTCCTTTTCCTTCTTTTCCTCCGACATATGGCGGAGTTGTTTGTGCAGGGTCAGCCAATCTTCCAATTCCCGCAGCTGCTTGGAGAATTGGTACCTGCCATCGGCAAAAACGGTGTAATCTCCCCCCCCGCCCATGGCCGAGGAAAAGCGGATGGTATTTGCATAGATCAGCCAGGAGTCGGTCCATCTCCCCTCGATGAATTCATCAAAAGGGTTGGTGCTGTCGGCAAGTCCCAGCTCCCATATCTCCTGCATAATCCCGGTTGCGGCAAGGGTCTCGTTGTTTGTCTGCTTGATGCTCTCATTGAACCTTGTCCAGTGGCCATCCACCCAGGCCTTCCCGTGACAGCTCCGGCACACCCCCTGCATGGTGTTTTTGCGAGCCGTCATCTCCTCCGCGTCAATGAGGTAGCCCTCCGCAAAGCCCCCGGCAAAATCGGTAGGCAGCGGTATCCCGTCCTTGTTGCGGATGATGGTCGTGTCCGGATCGACCGGGTGGGGGTGGCTATAGATAAGGCCGAACAGCCGCCAGGGGAGGCGATCATTCATCCGGTGGGTGCGTTTGGCAACGACTTCCCCTTCCGTATCGACTACCAGGCTGATATGACAGGTGGCGCAAACCGGCGCGGTGAAATCCTTGCCGATCGTCCACGGGACCGCCGTGAAATTCCATGATTTATGCTTGGCTGAAAAGATATTGCCGTGTTTGCTTGCCTCATAGACCTTGAAAGCCGGGACGTCCGGGCCGTGATGGCACTCCTTGCAGGTGTAAGGTTTTCTCGCCATCTCGATGGAAAAGGCATGCCGGGTGTGACAGGCGGAGCACGAGCCGCGGCTGCCATCGAGATTGATCCGCCCCACCCCCTGATTCGGCCACCCCTTGATGCGGGGAAAGCTTAATTCGCCGGCCAGCTCGGTTTCGCGGACTTCGTATCCCGTGACTTCGAGCTTGGTGCCGTGGCAATAATAGCAGGCTTCTTCCTTGGTCATCTCGGAGGCCGGGGCTTTGCGAAGCTTGCCGTCCTTGTGGGTCGATTGGCCCAGAATGGAATGCTCCAGCGCGTTATACAATGAATTGTTCGCCAGGTTGCCGTAGGCGTGGGACATGAGATTCTTTTCAAATTGCTCGGCCTCTTCGTCATGGCAGGTTCGACAATCATCCGGGCTGACAACGATGTGCATCCGGTGGCCGAGATGATCCACCGTGCCTTTGTGGGCATCGGGGCGCATGGTGTGACACTCGGCGCAGCCGATCGCGATATTTTGGTATTCTTCCGGTATCGACGGGCTGCTGACCTTACGGGCCAAGCCCTCTACCGCCATTGCCTCTTTTACGGTGGTCTGCGCGTGGCGGCTCTTCTTCCAGTCTTCGACAATACCCGGATGAAGGATGGCATGACAGGCGAGGCAATCTTCGGTCTGTTCGCTGATCGGCGCTTCCGCCGCGATTCCCACGGAAACTTGCAGGCCAAGAAGTCCAACGATCAGGTACAGGGTTATATTTTTCATCTCTTCCTCCGTTTCTTGTTTGTACGATAAGGAGTTCCGCCCATCTTACAGGTGTACCATTTAAATCATGGTATCTAAAATCGGACTCAAAGTCCAAATTCTTGTGGCGAGGCGGTGGGAAGGGCATGCCTTCGGTATCCTGCCGTATAGGAGGGTTAGGGCTGAAAGCTACAAGTTGAAAGCTGTAAGCCGGAAGTTATCAGAAGTCTGAAGTAAAGTCTCACTTGATAAAGCTGCTCCTCTCGAATCGGTTCCGGTCCCGTGATAAACATCTCGCTCAGTCGCACGGCTCAGATTCCCCTGAGGACTCCCCGGGCCGCTCTGATGCCGCTGGCCCAGGCTCCGGTTATCCCGCGGGAGGTGCCGGCCCCGTCGCCGATCATGTAGAGATGGCGGCTTACTCGAAAGTAATCATCAAGGAAAACCGGTTTGTTGGCGTACATCTTGATTTCCGGATAGTACATGATCGTGCTGGGATGCAGGATGCCGGGGACAATGGTGTCGAGTTTTTTCATGGCGGTCCAGAGGTGGCGCATGATCCTGGCCGGCACCGCCAGCCCCAGATCGCCGGCGGTAACCGGGCAGGTGGGCGGGAAGTCGTAGAGATCGCGGTTAAAGGTTTTCTCGTTGGAACGTTTGCCCATCCGGAAATCGCCGACCCGCTGCATCAGCGGCTGGCCGCCGCCGATTTCATTGGCCAGCCGGCCCAGGTAAACCGCCATCTGCTGGCCGCTTCTGACCGGATCCTTGAGATGAATGGTCTTCAGGAGGGCGAGGTTGACCAGATTGTTGCCGGTCTGCCGTTTGGAGAGGGCGTGGCCGTTGATCAGATGAAAATCCTGGTATTTCTCCCGGATCACCAGGGCGTGGCCCGAGTTGGTGCAAAAGGTTCGAACGTTATCGGGAAAATAGATCTTCGGGTCGTAATAATCGGCGACAATCGGGTAGCGCTCCTGCCGGGTCTCCAGGCGGATGCCCACATCGACGATGTTATCGACATAGGATATCGCCAGTTTTTCCATGATTCCCTGCAGAAAGCTGAACCCTTTGCGGCCCGGGGCCACGATCAGTTTACGGGCCCGGATTTCCTTGCCGTCAATGACGACGGCCGCATCCGCATCCCTTTCGCGGAGATCGGCCACCTCGACACCCAGCCGGATGACAACCCCGAGTTCCTCCAGTCGGGCCAGCAGGCGGTGGATCAGATTTTTGCTTTGATCGGTTCCGACATGGGCCTGGCGGACGGGAAAGATGTTTACGTCTATCCGGGCCGCCCGCCGCTGGTAGGTCTCAAGGTGGCTTGTGGGCAGGATCTCGGGCCGCAGATGGTTTTCGACCTTGTCGAGTATCTCTTCCGCCTGGTTTTTCCGCCAGTAATCCTCGGCAAAGCCGATCGGAAAGGTGTAGTTCTGCTTGCAATCGTTGAGCAGCCCCCCGGAACATATCCTTCCCTTGTCAACCATGAGGATCTTGAGCGAAGGTCTGGCCTCGATCAGTTCGTAGGCGGCGCCCAGCCCGGCCGGACCGGTGCCGATAATTATTACGTCGTGGATTTCGGCAGACATCGGGTTCACCTTGCACTCCTCTTTCCCGGTAATTTTCGCGGGCTCCTATCTGAATAATAGGCCTTTCGCGGAGGGGATGGCAAGGGTTACCGGGAGCTTCATCACGGCCAACCAGCCTTCGGTATGGCGGAAACGCGGCGAAAAATCAGGCAAAAGGGGGGAAGGGGATGAGTTTGTCGGTCTAGGAAACTTCTGATTCCGTGGATTCCTCAATAGGTTTCCTGGATGTAGGTTCTTTCGCTTTCGTTGTCCGCCAGGGAGACCCGGAAGTTGATCCTGCCGATCTCCAGGCCTTCCGAGGTCTCGACCAGGGCACGCCATTTACCGGCCTGGTAGTTCTGCTTGTAGGCGTATCCCCTGAAGCCCTCGTTTCTGCCCCCCACAATGGTCAGGGGTATCCGGTCCGTGGTTTCCCACTTTTTCATGCCGTTTAACAACTGGAAATGAAAATAGAGACGGTCCCGAAACCCCCCGGGGGCGAATATTCGGCTGAACAGGTAGATCCGGTCACCTTCATGGGCAATGAAGTCCTGATCTCCCTGGGCCCACAGCTTCCAGGCCGGAGTCTGCTTATACAGGGTGAACCCCTCCTCCGTCCGTTCGATGTTGTGATATATGCCGATTTGCTTGAGGCTCAAGGGAATGGGCGGGATGACCTTGGCCGCATAGAGAGCCGCCAGCAGGACGATCACCGATCCGGCCGGGATAAGCAGCTTTTTCCTGATCCGGCCGGGATCGGCGTGCAGAAACATGAGAAGCTGCCAGATCCCCAGGAACGCCATGATGGTGATCAGGAGGCTGCCGAGGAAGATCGCCCCGTTGCTTCTGCCGATCAGCACCGGCAATAAATAGATAAAGAAACTGCTGAGACTGAAGCTGAAGAGGGCCACTTTCAGGGTTGGTCCCTGCTTTTTGAAAAACTCGATCTCGTTGACGACCAGCAGCCCGAACAAAATCACGACCAGCAGGAAGGTATTGACCAGGGAGCCGCTCTTGAAATAGAAGATGACAAAGGCGTTAAGCAGAGCGCCCAGCATAAAGTGGATGGCATCGTTCTGATACCGGAAAAACAGGGCTGTAATCCGTCCGGGGCCGGCTGGCGGGGTGATCTCAAGGATCTGCATGATTATCAGGGCCAGGGTCAGGAGGAGAAAGAGACCGTGGGTGGCGATATTCAGGATATTGTCGATTCGACCCAGGGTGAAAAGGTCGAAAACGAAACCGCCGGCGAAGAACAGGGCCGGTATGTAGGGCTTTATCTCCTGGACCCGGTTTAAGGCTGCATCCTGGACCCGGGTCAGTCGGGGTATCATGATCTTTCTCCTGATCCGTTACTGAAACCTGAATTCGTGAGGCTTCTTTAGGGATTTTGCTTTACCTGTTTGTTGTTGCGTAAAAAAATAGTTTTTTCACTGAGTCGCCTCGATTGACCACGAAGCCGTCACGGATTCAGGTGAAAGCCGTCGGCACATTACCGGAAGCCGCCAGGTCCGCGGCCAGCGCTGCCGTCCCTGGGGTTGACCCGCTTGACAGGTTGATCCGTGAAGGACTTCTTGCCGTGCAGATGGATGCTATGGGGTTAAGGAGCCGTCGGCGGTAGAAAATTCTACCTGCTACTCTTAATCCCTGTTCCGGTAAAAATCAATGATCTCTCCAGGAGTTACTATTCCGAAGCATTATTATCGAGTACATGATTAATCAGTATTGTCCGGTTAGAAATTTGCAGCCCCCCATTTTTTGCGCAGAAAGACCATTTACGGCTGCGGGTGGATTTATGTGGGCCTGCCGATATTTCGTCATTCCGGCAGGTTGTTAGCCGGAATCCAGGTTAACATTAATGAACAAGCAGCCTGCTATATGATTTGTATCATAAGATTTTGTGGCTCTATATGAAACTTAAGCTACAACTTCTGGATTCCCGCAAAAAACGTGCGGGAATGACGGCCCCGGCGTATTGTGGTTAAGAAAAAAGTTCGATATATATGACCATGGTAAATTTATTGACGAAAGAAATTAAAAAGAGTATTTTCCGCGCCCCTGGCCCGGATTACAGGTTGCCTTTAAGGTTATTGTATTGATATTATTGATGTTATTGAGTTGATTTTTGAGTTTTCGAACCGTTTTGTTTGTGGCTGATTTGAGCCGATTTGCATCGTTGGTTGTCGACACATGAAAAACCGCATTTCACAGCCCCCCGCCCTTGCCTATCAGGGCGCTCAGATTTCAGCCGGGCCCCGGCCCGGCCTGAACCTGGTCGGGGCGCCCTTTGACGGCACCGCCTGTTTCCGGAAAGGAACGGCTGCCGGTCCCGCCGCGATTCGGCGGGTTTCGGAGCATATCGAATCCTATTCGCCCTACCTCGATCTCGACCTGGAAGAGATCGGCGCCTTTTACGATCTCGGCGATCTGGCCGTGACCGCCTCCGGCGATCCCCACCGGGATTGGCAGTCATTGCAGGACTCATTTGCCGGCCTGGCCGATCATCTCGATGAATCGAGCCGCTTCCTGGCCCTGGGCGGCGAACATTCGATCTCTGCTCCCTTCATCGCAAGGTGTCTGGCCCTTTATCCGGACCTGACTCTGCTCCATCTTGATGCCCATGCCGATCTCAGGGACGGGTATCAGGGCTTTGCTTATTCCCATGCCGCGACGATCCGGCGCTGTCTCGATCATTTCGGCCCCGGCCACCGTCTGGCCCAGTTCGGCATCAGGTCCGGGACCAGGGCGGAATTCGCCTGGATGCGGGGGGAGCGGACCCTTTATACCGAACTTGCCGATTTTATCGCGTTTCTGGGAAAAATTCCCCCGGAGCAGCCGCTGTACATGACCCTGGACCTTGATTTTTTCGACCCGGCCTATCTGCCCGGGACCGGTACTCCGGAGGCGGGCGGCGAGGATTTCCGGTCGTTTACGGAGATTGTCGCGATCCTTAAAAACAAGAGAGTGGTGGGGGGTGATGTGGTGGAACTGGCGCCGGCAATCGATCCCACCGGCAACAGTGAAGTTTTCGCGGCCAAGGTGGTTCGGGAGCTGATCCTGGCCATGGCGGGGGAGGGCGGTCATGTCCGTTGAACAAAAGGTCAGCCCGGCCGAAATGTGCGAGCTGTACAAAGTCAAGCGCTGGGGCAGCGGTTATTTCTCGGTAAATGAGCGGGGCCATCTCTGCGTCCTGCCCGAGAGAAGGGAAGACGGGCCACGAATCGATTTCATGGAGGTGATCGAGGAGATCAAGGAGCAGAAAATCGCTTTTCCGGCGGTAATCCGCTTCCATGATATCCTGCGCTCCCAGATCAAACTGATTAATACCACTTTTCGGGATGCTATCGCCGAGTACGACTACCAGGGTGGGTTTTTCGGGGTCTATCCGATCAAGGTCAACCAGATGCGCGAGGTGGTCGAGGAGATCCTCGACGCCGGTGAGCCCTACAACCACGGCCTGGAGGCCGGGTCCAAGTCCGAACTGATGGCGGCCCTGGCCTATAACGAAAACCCCGATAACCTTACCGTTCTTAACGGCTACAAGGACGAGGAGTATATCCGGCTCGCCCTGCTCGGCCGCAAGCTGGGCCGGAAATTCATTATCGTCGTCGAGAATGTTTCCGAATTCGCCCTGATCGTCCGGCTGGCCCAGGAAATGCAGGTCGAACCGATGATCGGCATCCGGGCCAAACTTGCCGTCCGGGGCGGCGGCCGGTGGTCGGGTTCCAGCGGCGAACGGGCCAAATTCGGCCTGACCTGCAGCGAAATATTAAACGGCATTGCTCTTCTTAAGAAACATGGCATGGCCGGCTGCCTCAAGCTGCTCCACTTCCATGTCGGCAGCCAGGTTCCCGATATCAGGATCATCAAGGAAGCGGTGGCCGAGGCGGCCCGAATCTACGCCGACCTGGCCCTCTCCGGGATCAAGCTCGATTATTTCGACATCGGCGGCGGCCTGGGGGTCGACTACGACGGCTCCCGCTCGGCCACCAACTCGTCCCGAAACTACAGTCTCCTCGAATATGCCATGGACATCGTCAGCGGCCTGCAGCAGATCTGTGACGAGGCGGGGGTTCCCCATCCTCATATCGTCAGCGAAAGCGGGCGCTACATCACCGCGCACCACTCCTGCGTGATTACCAATGTGGTCGGCTCCATCCACCAGACCAATTCCACTTACGAAACCGGCGCTATCGCCGACGAACATATTCTCCTGACCAATATGCGGGAATCGGCCGCGATCCTTACCGAGGAAAACTATCAGGAAATCTTCAACGATGTCCAGCAGGACAAGAACGACGCGATCAACGCCTTTAAGCTCGGGGTAATCTCCCTTGAGGAACGGGCCCGGCTCGAAACCCTTTACTGGCAGATCATCAGCCGGATCAGCCGGATCCTGGAAGAGGCGGATTTTGTCCCGGAAGAGCTGCTGCAGGTCGAGGAGCTCAAGGCCAGCCAATACCTCTGCAATTTTTCGGTTTTTCAGTCGGCCGCCGACACCTGGGCGATCAGCCAGCTCCTGCCGATCATGCCGGTGATGCGGCTCGATGAAGCGCCCCTGCAGAGATGTTCGATCGTCGATATCACCTGCGATTCCGATGGCAAGATCAGCCAGTTCATCGCCCAGGGCGGCTACGATCAAAGCCTCCTGCTCCACGAAATCAGCGAGGGTGAAGAGTATTATATCGGCTTGTTCCTGACCGGCGCCTATCAGGATGTTATGGGCGATATGCATAACCTGTTCGGCCGTCTGAACGAGGTTCATATCTTCTGCGACGATGACGATCCCGCCGATTTCTATATCGAAGAGGTGATCAAGGGCACCTCGGCCGAGAAGGTCCTGGCCACCATGCAGTACAATCCCGAAATGATGGCCCGTTACGTCAAGAAAGAAGTCGACCGCCAGATCCGGAGCGGAGCGATCCAGCCCCGCGAAGGGGTCCGCCTGGTCGATTTTTACGAGGACTGCCTGGAAGGGTATACCTATTTGAAGTTTTAATTGAGGATATTGCCATGGCCAGAGTATTGATTATCGGGGCGGGCGGGGTCGGTTCCGTAGTTGTCCACAAATGCTGCCAGGTCCCGGAGGTATTCTCCGAGATCATGCTGGCCTCAAGGACCAAGGCCAAATGCGACGCCATTGCCGCGCAGGTCTCCCGGCCGATCGGGACTGCCCGGGTCGACGCCGATAAGGTTCCGGAGCTGGTCGCCCTGATCCGCGATTTTCAGCCGGAACTCTGCATCAACGTGGCCCTGCCGTACCAGGATCTGACCATTATGGACGCCTGCCTCGAATGCGGGGTCAATTATCTCGACACCGCCAACTACGAGCCGCCCGACGAGGCCAGGTTCGAGTACAAGTGGCAGTGGGCCTACCGGGAGAGGTTCAGGAAGGCCGGACTGATGGCCCTGCTCGGCTCCGGATTCGATCCCGGGGTGACAAACGTCTTCTGCGCCTACGCCCAGAAGCATCTCTACGATTCGATTCGCACCGTCGATATCCTCGACTGCAACGCCGGTGAACACGGCCATCCCTTCGCCACCAATTTCAATCCCGAGATCAATATCCGGGAGATCACCCAGAACGGGCGCTACTGGGAAAAAGGCGAGTGGATCGAGACCGGGCCGCTGGAAAAAAGGATCGACTTCGATTACCCGGTAGCCGGAGTCAAGCCGAGTTACCTGCTCTACCACGAGGAAATGGAATCGCTGGTCAAAAACATCAAGGGACTGGAGCGGATCCGCTTCTGGATGACCTTTTCAGATAACTACATCAAACATCTTGAGGTCTTGCAGAATGTGGGCATGACCTCTATCGAGCCGATCGAATTCGAGGGCCAACAGATCGTCCCGATTCAGTTTCTGAAGGCGCTTCTGCCCGATCCCGCCTCCCTGGCCGCGAATTATAAAGGCAAGACGGTAATCGGCTGCGTTTTCGACGGCGAAAAGGACGGCAAAACGGTTAAAAAATATATCTATAATGTCTGCGATCATCACGAATGCTACAAGGAGGTCGGCTCCCAGGCGATTTCCTACACCACCGGGGTGCCGGCGATGATCGGCGCCATGCTGATCCTGCAAGGCAAATGGCGGGGGGAGGGGGTCTTCAATATGGAGGAGCTCGATCCCGATCCATTCATGGAAGCGCTTAACAAACACGGACTGCCATGGACGATCAGCGATTTTCACGGCTCGATCTAGCCACCCCGGTCTATCTGGTCGAACGGGAGCGGATCGAGGCGAACTGCCGGGTTCTGGCCGAAGTCGGCGCGCGGACCGGCTGCAGGATCCTTCTCGCCCTGAAGGGTTTCGCGATGTTCAGCCTGTTCCCGCTGATCGGCAGGTATCTGGACGGGGTCTGCGCCAGCGGCCTGCTGGAAGCCCGGCTGGGGCGCGAGGAATTCGGCAAACAGGTCCATACCTTTTCGCCCGCCTTTCGGGACGAGGAGTTTGACGAGATCGCCGGACTCTCCGACCACCTGGTCTTCAATTCCCTGTCCCAATGGCGGAAATACCGGGGCAGGGCAGGGGGGCGGCAGGTCGGCTTGCGGATAAACCCCGAATACTCCGAGGTCGCGACCCCCCTCTACAACCCCTGCGCGCCGGGAAGCCGCCTGGGGATCAGGGCTGCCGATCTGGCGGGTCAAGACCTGACCGGGATCGACGGCCTTCATTTCCATGTGATGTGCGAACAGGGGGCCGACACCCTGGAACGGGTCCTGGCCCATGTCGAGGAAAAGTTCGGCTATCTCCTCCCCGACATGAAGTGGCTGAACTTCGGCGGCGGCCACCATATCACCCGGCCCGATTACGATGTCGAGTTGCTCTGCCGCCTGATCGAGCGGTTCCGGGACAGATACGATCTCGGGATCTACCTGGAGCCGGGCGAGGCCGTCGCCCTGAACGCCGGGGTGCTGATCGCCTCGGTCCTCGATATCGTCAATAACGGCATCGATATCGCCATCCTCGATACCTCGGCCGAGGCCCATATGCCGGATGTCCTCGCCATGCCCTACCGGCCCGAGGTGATCGGGGCCGGCAAACCGGGCGAACACCCCCATACCTATCGATTGGCCGGCAATACCTGCCTGGCCGGCGACGTAATCGGCGACTACTCCTTCCCCGAACCGCTGCAACCGGGCGACCGGCTGATCTTCACCGACATGGCCCATTACACCATGGTCAAGAACACCACCTTTAACGGCATCAACCTGCCGGCCATCGCCATCTATGATGAGCGGAGCGACGCGGTCGAGGCCGTCCGCGAGTTCGGTTATCCGGATTTCAAGGCCCGGCTTTCCTGAGTCTCAGGGACGGACCCGGGCGCAATCCCTGCGATGCCATCGACTTTCCGGCCGCCGCCCCCCTACCTCTTCTCCATGGTCTCGAGCTGATAGACGTAGCTGCTGGTAAAACGGGAGGGAACCCGATTATAGCTGACCTTTACCTTGTCGCCTGCCGCCGGCTTCCACCCCTTGGGAATGGTTTTCCAGCCCCTGGCGACCTCGAACTTCCAGGCTTTGTCGATGGCGGGGATATGGATATCGAAAGCCCGCCGCCCGGCCTCCTTTATGGTGCCCGTCGCGGGGTTGGGCGGTTCCTTGAAGTTCGGGTTGGCCTTGATCAGTTTTAGAAGGGAGACCGCCTGAACCGTCTTGCCCCGCGCCTCCATGTCGTAATAGGTTACTTTAACCTTATCTCCCTTGTGGGGCCTGAAATCGTCGGGTTGGTATTCCGTCGCCCGGCCGGTATTGAAGGTCATGCTCTTGCCGGCGTCGCTGCGGAGGATGAAGCGGCCGAAGCCATCCTCGGCAATCACGCCGCTAACGGTCCGGTCGCCGGCCTCGGCGCGCGTTTCGCCAACCCCCGGGCCGGTAAAAACCAATAGAGCCGCGACCAGGAGCCAGATGAATTTACCACCATAGATTTTCGCCATTTTCTTGCCTCCAAATTATTAAAGTAAAAAGAAGGTGTACGACTTCCCCATGCGGAGAAGCTGCAATTTCAATCCAGTGAATATATTGTTTTTGATCAAAAATTAAAAGAGTGAGGGCAAGGGGGAATGTTTATTGCGGTGGTCGTTTGTCTGATTCGATCTGACGCTGCTGACCGCTCTTCGGCTCCACGGCCCGGGATGCGGCTTCCGGCGGTAGTGATGTGGATGTCCTGGTCGCCTTTGACGGTCCGGCCACCTCCAGGCGTTATTTCGGGGTGCAGTTTTATCTTGAGGATTTACTGGGCTGCCCGGTAGACCTGGTTACCGAAAAGGGTCTCCGCCCCGAGTTGCGCCCTTACATCGAACAAGAGCGGGTCTATGTCTGATTTCAACGGGCGGGAATGGCGGTTTTATCTCGACGATATGATCGAATTTGCCACGAAGGTTCTTAACTACACCGAAGGGCTTGATCAGAACTGCTTCGCGTCGGTTGCTTACCGGGTTAAGGCGGAAACTGGGACAAAATTTTCTCGACCATTGCGTTAATCTCTTTTGTGATCTCCTCAGGGCCGGCGTGTTGCTCGAACGGTGCGGTGCCGACCCCGCGCCAGAGCAAATTGCCTTGCTCATCTTTCAGGTCGACGGCCAAAACCCTTTCATCTTGTTCCCTGGCGGGTGAGCCGGTTCCCACACCTATTCCACCAAAACGGCTGCGGCCGCCCCAGCCGAAACCCAGGCCGAATCCGACGCCATCTGATTCGATCCTGCTGTGGGTTCCATATTTATATGAGACATAAAAATCGGGTTTGCCCTCGGAGATTTTCCGATACCCTTTGTCCAAAAGGGACTGGTTTACAGCCGCGCGAATACGATCGTGGAGAAGAGGGTTGTCAACTCGTATATCACCGGTTTCCGGTTGAGTTTCCATCTGCCATGCATATGTTTCCAGCGAGTAAAAATCCCTGGCCGGATTATAATCCTGACTGACCTTGATGGATTGGCATCCCCATAGAAATCCAAGCAGTGTAATAACGATCAATCTTTTGTGATTTTTCATAGGTATCTCATCTATGGATTCAGAACTTTCTTGATTGTGATGCCACGATTTGGTTGCTCCTCCTCATCCCTCACCTCCTCTCTTAAAGCCTCTATATCAATATAGATTCATTCGAAAGAAGGTGTCCATCAAAACCTGCCGGTTCAGGTTACGTCTTGAAAAATAATATTGAAAGGTTTGCCGGTTGTTTATGATGGAAGGAATTGGAGCTTTTTGGGGAGCGCCGACATGGCCAGGCCATTAGTTAGATGGGAGAAAGAAAAGTCAAAAGCAGACTGGTCCCCCCCCCTCAACCGAAGTTTGGATAATCCGGTTATTTCGGTCCATACATCCCCTGCCATAACCCCTGGAAAAAACTGCGGGCATTGGTCCCCAGGGTCCGGGTCAGATAGCCCCCTTCCTGAATCACCACGGTAGGCAGTTCCAATCGGCCGATCAACCGGCCGTTCCGAAAAAAATCTTCCTTGGCCAGGACCCAGGTGCCGGTTGGGTCCTTGCGGGCCGTATCCAGCCCCAGCGCCACCACCAGAAAATTCGGTTGAAAATTCCGGACTCGGGCCAGGGCCTTCTCCAGGGCTCGGCGATAGTTTTCCCCGTCGATCTCTTCCGGCAGGGGATAGTTGCGGTTGAACCCCTTGCCGACCCCGTCGCCCACCTCCGAACCAAAACCGGAAAAATAGGGGTAGGCGAAACCGGGATGACCGTGAATCGACAAGGTCAGGACATCGCTCCGTTCATAAAAAATGTTCTGGGTGCCGTTGCCGTGGTGATAGTCGACATCAAGGACCGCGACCCGGCCTCGTTCGCTCAGGAAATCCCCGGCAATAGCGGCGGTGTTGAAATAGCAGAAGCCGCCGAAGGCGCGCCGTTCGGCGTGATGGCCGGGGGGGCGGACCAGGGCATAGCTCAGCCGGTACCCCTTCAGGAGAAGGGAGGCCGCCGTCAGGCCGCAATCGACCGCGCCCTTGGCGGCTCGGTAGGCATTGCGGTTAAGCGGCGTAAAGGTGTCGATACAGTAATAACCGGCCCGGACCGGCAGCTCTTTCGGGGGTTTGGCCGCATTGCGGATCGGAAAGACGTAGGGATAGACCGATTTTCCCGGTTCAAGCCTGGTGCAGACCCGCTTCAGGTATTCGACATATCCGGGATCATGGACCTGCTTGATATGCCCTTCCGAAAAATGCCGGGCCGCCATCCGTACGAAGAGGCCGGAAGGCTCCAGGCCGCCGAGAATCGCCTTGATCCGGACCGGGGCCTCCACATAGCCCCGCTCGCGGACATGGTGAATGTCGTGGCCTTCGTTGACGACCAGCGGAATCAGCCGGTCCGGGACAATCGCCGGTGCAGGGGGTCCGGAAACTTCGCTTGTCGGAGCCAGCCGGGCGGGCCTCAGCACAATCGGGTCGTCCCGGAACGATTCGACCACCAGGTCGATATAGCCGGGCGGACAGGAAGCGGCGTATTTTCTCAGCAGAATGGCCCGAACGACCGGACGGACTTCGGCAAGCCCCGGCAGCCGCCCGTTGCCGAGATTGTCAAAAACCAGATAGGGCGGGCAGTCATCACCGGGCTGCAAAGGCGTTTCGTAGGCGGTATTGATAATGGGCCGGGCGCCGTACTGCTCATAGAATCGTAAACGGGCCCGGTTCTGCCTGACCATCCCCCGATCGGCGCAGAGTTGCGGCTCATCCGGCAAACATTCCATGAACAGACCGTGGACCCCGAGGGTCCGGCATTCCTCGCGAACCCGCTCGTACAGCGCCCCGCCGATGCCCCCCGCCCCGCGGCCCGGCTTGACCGAGATATAGTCCAGAAAGCAAAAGCCCAGATCCGGCGCGTGGTTGAGGATCGCGCAGCCCTTAACCTCATGGCGCTGGTTTTCGGCGACGAACAGGATGGTGCGGAACTGGTATTTGAGGGGATTGGCCAGTTTCTGGGGCAACAGCCGAAGCTCGGCCGCCGGCACGGCCGCAAACTGGGAAGAGAGGATTTTCACGACCTGGTCGATCGCCTGCCGGTCAATTTCCAGGGAGGCGTCGTAGACGCGGCGGATGCGGAACATCTGCTTACAGCTCCTTGCGGTAGATCACCCGGTCATCCCCCGTTTTATAAAAATCCTGGAGCCGGGCGGCGATCCGATAACCGTTCTTTTCATAAAAAGCGCGGGCCCGCGCATAGCCCGCAGTTGATGAAGTGTCCACATAGACCACCGATCCGTTGAGTTCTTCCTCCATGGCGGCAAGCAGCCGGGAAGCGATCCCGCGCCGGCCATGGGCCGGGGCCGTGGCAATCCAGTAAAGGTCGAAGGAGCGCTCAGTCATCGGGATCGGCCCGTAACAGACAAAGGCGAGCGGCTTATCGGCTGGGAGATTGGCCAATCCTGGGCGGCTTGTCCCGTGATCGGTTACTTCACCGGCGATCAGGAGCCGGTAGTCTTCTCGACCGAAAAGGCTGTCATCAATGACCTCCCCGGCGATTTTTTTTTCATCTTCGGTAAAATTAGCCTGGGCGGCGACCAGTCTCAGCAGAGCGGCACGGTCATCAAGGGTTGCCGGCCGGATCGTCATCATCGCCCGACCCTCCGGCTGACCTGACTAACAAGTTCTCCAACCATTCCCCGATAGTCGAGATCCGCCCGCGCCGCCGCCGCGGTAAATCCGGCATCGGGGGACAGGCAGGGGTTGGCGTTTACTTCAAGAACGTTGACCCGGCCCCGGTAGTCGACCCGCAGGTCAACCCGCCCGTAATCCCGTAACCCGAAAAGCTTGAAACACTCCCGTGCCGCCCGCCGGATCGCCCGGGCCAGGTCCAGGGACAGATCGTCCGGGAAAACCCGGCGGCTACAGCGATATTCGTCGGACTCCTCATCCCACTTGGCCCGATAACCGACAATCCGGAAAAGGCCCGGCGGCAAACCGCTGAAATCAATCTCCGCCAACGGCATGATCCGGGCCAGGGGATCGCCCAGCAGCGAAACGTTAAATTCGCGTCCCTCGATATATTCCTCGACCAGCAACGGCCCGAATCGGCGATAATAATCGTGCAGGGTTTTCGCCAGCCCTTTGGCGCCCGGGATAATCGACTCCTGCTCGATGCCGATACCGGCATCCTGCCAGCGGGGCTTCATGATCAGGGGAAATTTAAGCGCCATCCGCCTTGGCGTCTCGCCGCCATCGAAACCGAAAAAGGGGGCCGTTCTGATCCCGGCGGCTGCCATCAGCCGTTTGACCAGCAGTTTGTCGGTGGAAACGGTCAGGGCCATGGAGGAAGAACCGGTAAAGGGCAGATCGAGCAATTCGAGAACCGCCGCCGGATGTCCGATCAGCAGCGGATCTTCATCAACCGACTCGCAGAGGTTGAAAACCGCCTCGGCTTCCTCCTGCCGTAACCGGGCAACAAAACCGAGCAGGTCCCGGGTAAAAGGGATGGCCACCGGCGCATGCCCCAGTTCGGCCAAAGCGGCGGTGACGGCATCGACCTGTACCATGACATCAAGTGATGACTCCCAGTTCGGTTCGCCTCTGGGAATCGGTTGATTGTGAATGACCGCGATTCTCATGACCGGCCGCTCCGCCGCCCCAGCTCGGTCCGAACCAGGGCGGCGTCGACGATCTCGGTCAGGAGCGCCTGGTAGCCGATGCCGTTTTGGGTGGCAAGGATGCAGAGGTCGGAGTGTTCGGGGTGCAAACCGGCCAGGGGATTGACTTCGATGAAATTAGGCCGCCCCAGCGCATCGGAGCGCAGATCAACCCGGCCGCCGTCCCGGCAGCCCAGGGCGTGCCAGGAGGCCAGGGCCACCGATTCGGCCAATTTCGCCTCCGGATCGGCAACCGGGCGGTATTCCACCAGTTCTTCGCAGTTCTCCTTGTTCTGATAGGAATAGATCTCCGCCTCGGCCTTTTCAAGGAGCACCACCTCCATGACCCCGATGGCGCGGGCGCCGGTGCCGTTGCCGACAATCCCCACGGTAAATTCCCGGCCGGGCAGAAAGGTTTCGACCAGCACGGGCTGGCGATAAGTGGCCAGCAGCTCCCCGCAGACCGCGGCCAGGGCTGCGCTATCCCGGATCTTCGAGGCGCCGTTCACGCCCTTGCCGGTGCCTTCGGCCACCGGCTTGGCAAAAAGCGGGTACGGCAGGGTGATTTTATCGAGGTCCGCCGGACTCGCGACTACGGCAAAATCCGGGGTGGCAATGCCCAGAGCCCGAACCACATGTTTGGTCATACCCTTGTGGAGAGTCAGGGCCAGGACCAGGGGGTCGGAAAAAACGTAGGGAATCCGATAACCGTCAAGCAGGGCCGGGACCTGGGCTTCCCGCCCGAAGCCGTGGAGACCTTCGGCGATATTGAAGACCAGATCCCAGCGCTCTCCGCCCCCCAAACGGTTGACCAGACTCGCCAGATTGCCGATCCGCACCGGTTCATGGCCCATCGCCGCCAGAGCACCTTCAATGGCGGCAATGGTTGAATCCCGATCGAACTCGGCGGTCTCGTCCTCGGAATAACCGTCAGCCAGATAGTCCGAGCGCAGATCATAGGTCATGCCGATCCGCATCATGCCTCCCCCCCTGTCCCGACCGGGACGGCCCCTATCACATCAGGGTATCGATAGATTTTGCCTTCATAGTTTCGGATCAGGAGATCGGTCCCTTCCCGGCCGACCACGGTTTCCGGCAGCAGCGGAATCTTGCCTCCGCCGCCGGGGGCATCGATCACATAATTGGGCACCGCATAGCCGGTGGTGTGGCCCCGGAGCCCCTGATAGATCTCAAGTCCCTTGGCAACCGGAGTCCGGAAATGGGCGGAACCGGTGATCGGATCGCACTGGTAGAGGTAGTAGGGTTTGACTCGGTTCTTCACCAGTCCCTGCATCAAAGTCTTCATGGTTTCCACCGAGTCGTTGATTCCGGCCAGCAGCACGGTCTGGCTGCCCAGGGGAATGCCGGCATCGGCCAGCCGGGCCAGGGCCGCGCCGACCTCGGGGGTAAGTTCGTCCGGATGGGTGCAGTGGATGCTCATCCACAGGGGATGGTATTCCTTGAGCATCGCGACCAGATCCGGGGTGATCCGCTGGGGTAAAACGATGGGAGCCTTGGTGCCGATCCGGATCAGTTCGACATGCCGGATTTTCCGGAGCCGGCTCAGCAGCCACTCCAGATGATGATCAGGGATGGTCAGGGGATCGCCGCCGGAAATCAGGACATCCCTGATTTGCGGGTTGGCGCTAATATAGGCGATGCCCTTCTGCCAGCGCGCCTTGCTGGTCCCGGCCCGTCGGCCGACCATTCGCGATCTCGTGCAGTAGCGGCAGTAACTTGAACAATAATCGGTCACCAGAAACAGGACCCGGTCCGGATAACGATGAATCAGGCCTGGGACCGGGCTGTGGCCGTCTTCGCCGAGGGGATCGTGCTCTTCGCCCGGGGAAAGCAGGAGCTCCCCGCTGGTTGGGATCATTGTCCGCCGAAGCGGCTGTTCGGGATTATGGGGATCAATCAGACCGGCATAGTAAGGCGTAATCGCCAGGGGCAGCGACCTGTCGTTAAACTGCATGGCCTGGCGCTCGTTGTCGGAAAGATCGACGATCTTCACCAACTGTTTCAGGCTGGTAATCCGGTGCCGGAGCTGCCACTGCCAGCTCTGCCAATCGTTTTCAGTAGCGGTGGGGAAAAATCTCTGTCGAAATGACTCGGGGAAATCGTTTGGGGCGGCGGCGACGGACGCCCCGGAATACGCACCGGTCGATGGAGGTTCATCCGGTGCATCGGCATCCATGCGGCGGCGGCTTGGGGGTTCTTCCGGTTCGGCTGCAGACGCTTCTTTTAGTTTCATCTTCTCTCCTTAATCCATTCAGTTCGTTATCGTGACCTGTCGGCCCCCTCAAATCGCCGGGCCAGCGAAGAATACGGAAAGCCTTGGCATTGCTCTTGATCCGCTGATTTGCCTTAAACTTACCGCAACGCAACGCTTGAAAAGCGTGAAATGACGATCGCGAATAAGCAACCGTAATTCCGTTGAAAATCAAACGGCTCATCCGAGCCGGAAATCACCATTTCAATCCCCCTTATGCATACGTTTCAGAAAAGTGTCAATAAAAAAACTTCGCCGCGAAAAATAAATCCCCTGACCATAATTGCCGGTCTCGCCAAAAACCGGTTTACCCCGTCATTGCGAGAAGCGAGGCGACGAATCAATCCAGTATTTTCAAGTGGTTACAGGTACGGTTCTAGGCTTTCTGCAACGCGGCGATATCAAACTTTTTCATCTTGAGGAATGCCTGGGTGATGCGCGACAAAACTTCAGGGTCTCTCGATTGTATCATTTTGTCCATTATCGCAGGAACGATTTGCCATGAGAGGCCAAATTTATCCCTAAGCCACTTTTTGCCATGGTGTTTCTCCCGTAAAGCTCACGTAGATTATGTTTTTTCATTTTATCAGTAAGTTGTGCCGGTTTGAAAGGCTGTTTTTCCATCCAAAACGGCGCCCTTGAGGTGTGGGACAATTACTTGCCGTCTCAGCGCCGCCGCGCCGCTTACTTCCGTCATCCTTAATGGGCGGGCTACGCAATTTCGCCGTCGGAGTCGCTTGGGAAAAAGGGGAAAAAGGGGAAAAGGGGGAAAGGGGGGGAGGGTGTCAAATCTTTATTCTTGATAGTTCCCTCGATAAGGAATTATCAAAGATAAAGATTTGACCTGTTGTTGCACACTCAAAGCTTCATTAATTTGCTTTTGCGACTAACTGATCACTTCAATTCTTACTTTTACGGTTCCTCTGTCAAGGTCCCCGATTTTCGAGAAGGCGGCTCTTGTAAGATCGATGATTCTGCCTTTCACGTAAGGCCCCCGGTCGGTGACCGTCACCGTTACCGATTTGCCGTTTTTTATATTTATCACCCGAACCCTGGTTCCGAACGGCAAGGTTCGGTGCGCCGCCGTCTTTGCCA